>JASMKO010000033.1 GCA_030749225.1 Verrucomicrobiota bacterium | reverse complement strand
GGATGAATGACGCGATGGCACATGGCGTGGAGGATTTCCTGAAGGGCCGAGGCGGACTACGGACCAAGGTTATCGAGGGCGGTACACTCAGGGTCGGGCCCGGGACAATCGAGATACTTGGTTCAGAATAACCTGTTGCCTTCCTTCAGCGTCGGCCTCGGTGTTGCGATGCAATGGGTCTTACTGGTGGAATTAGTGGGATGGGTTTTCGTGTGCGGCATGGAGACGCCAGAAGCGGCGTCCATTGGTGCTGCCATCTGTTTTATCTCTCTTTTGATCCTCCGAGGGTGACGCTGATGCCGTATTCCTTTTGCAGGTGGGCGTGGGCTTTACTTGCGTTGCGGGTACGGGGGTAAAGTTTGCAGGTACGCTGGAACCACTTTATGGCATCTTTTTTCTTAAACTGCTCCTCGTAGGTGTAGCCGATGGACAGGGTGGCGTCGGGCGCGACTTTCTCCGTGGCCAGCGCCTGGTGATAAAGCGTCAGTGCCTCGGTGTATTCCTTGAGTTGGCGGTGGCACTTGGCCATCTGGAAGTAGGCCTCAGGATAGCGGTCGGATTGGCGATAGGCCTGGATGGCGACTTTTAGCCTCTTGGTTTCCTCGTAGAGGCTGCCGATGGTCCAGTACCAAGTGCTGGCCTCTGCTGGGGCGAGGATGACGAGTTCCTGATAAACCTCGATGGCCTTGTCGTGCTGTCCAGACTCCGCGTATATTCCCGCGATGGCTTGTTTCCAGTCGGCCAAGCGCTTCGGCTCGAGCTTGGCCAAGCGCTGGTAGAGGCGGATCGCTTGGGTCGGCTGCCCTTCCTCAATCCAAGTGTCGGCGATGTGAATGAGCCCCTCTGTTTTGTCCTCGAATTGGCCGTACAACTCACGGGCTTTTGGAAACCGTTTTTTGGCACAGTGCCAGGTGGCGATGCTACCTCGCACGCCATCATCCATCCCGATGCGCTTGGCCAAGCGCTCGTAGGTCTTGACGACGTCGAGATCGCGTCCGGCGCGCTCGTGCAGTCGTCCGGCGCGTCGATGAAGCTCTCGGATTTCATCCGTCCCGTCGCCACTTGGCTTGATGTTGATTGTCTCATCCAGGAGTAGGGTGATGATCCGGTCGGCGAGTTGTTCACCGGAGCGCCGGGTTGTGTCATCGTTGCAAAGACGGCTAACCGCATTCTTGGCATTTTGATAGATGGCATCCAGTAGGGCTTCCTCGCTGTATGGCACTTGCAGCGTCTTGAGTGCTTTCTCGAAGTCTGCTTCAGAAAAGCGATGTTTGGCGAGACCTTGGGCAGCACGCTCAACGTACGATCGGTTTTGCTTGTTGAGCTTGGTGTTGAACACCAGATCGCTCCAGACCTGTTCAAGTCGTCGGGTGTCCTTCCGAATGTGGGCAATCTCGGCCATGTCCCATTTGGACAACACAGCAACGTGATCGTCGGGGTGAGCGGCGATTGCCTTGCCGTAGGCGGCGTCAGCCTGCTTCACTTCGCCCACCGATTTGTACGATCGGCCGATGAGATAGGCGGATAACTTTGCCTCACGCGATTCAGGCCAGTAGTCAATTACGGAGCGGAACCCATCCCGGATGGCGGTGTACACTTTGCGTTGCCGAACCTGGCAGTGGCTCCACATGAGTTGAGCATACGGTGCTCCGATGCTGCGCTCGTAGAGGGTGATGAATTTTTCGTACTCGGCGGCAGCGGCGGCAAACTCGCCCTTGGTGTAAAACGCCTCGGCTGCTTTGAGTTGGAACCGCTCCACTTTGCGCAGTTCTGCGAAGGTCTCAACCTCGATTTGCTCAAGCCAAGACAGCTTGGCTGCGGCCGACTCTTGGGTCGGCAGCAACCAAATCGCAAGGGCGCAGATCAGTCCGAATTGTTTTTTGCCGTCAACCATCGGCTGTATTCCGAGTGTGCATAAAGCAAGATATTGCCGCCTAGGCGAAAACCGGATTCCCAGACCTGGCGCGGCACACCGGCGTGACCGTCAGCCCAAGCGTCACCCACGTCGCCGGGGTGGTAATAGACGGCCAGGCGCCCGTCGACCACCCATCCCCAGGCAGTGCTGCCGCCGTGTGGCGCCACCACCGGCAGGAATGGTACCCCGGAATGAACGGGATGATCTAGCGGTACCGGTTGCGGCTTGACCTTTGGCAAGACCTTCTCCATTAGCGAAAAAAACTGGCTGTGCCAGCCGTGGCTTCCGCCGTTGTCAGCGAATAGCATACCGTGCTTCTCGGTCAGGTATTCGTGGAGAATCCCGATATCTGTTTCGCCCAGACTGATTTTGCCCTGGCCGGTCATGTACACCATCGGCGGACTTTTGCCGGCGGGGAATCGCTTGAGTTGGCGCACACTGCGTATCTCCGGTTTCTTGGCAGTCTTGTGCCCTGTGTTGGCGGCGTACCAGAGCAGCATGTTCAGGTCAGCGTTGCGGTCGAGATCCTGTTCCCAGTCGCCACCAGGATAGCTAAGGCGGATAAAGCGAACCATGCCACGATGGGTACCTCCCTCGAAGCCGGCATTCTTGCCTTCACCCTGACCGACCTGATAGATGTGCCGAGTTAATTCCTGCAGTTGGAGCTTGATTTCCTCAATTGGCGGAGGGTTGAAAAGCACGGCGCTCAGAGGATTAATGACGTATTTTTTGCGGATGACTTTCTGAATCCGCACGACCTGCTGCCGCAACTGCGGCTCGCCGCCACCCTCGGGCATCTCGTAAATTTCGTTGCAGCCGGTGAGAAATCCGGCGAGCAGCACCAGCAACGCGAACAGGAGTGAGTAGGCCGCGACAGTTGTGGCGGATTGGTTAAGCTTGCGGCGCTTCCTGCCGTAATACCATGCATCAATGTCGAGCGGGTTTGAAGTGTGAACGGTTACTTGTCCAGGCAAGCCGTTCATTGCCAGCAACGGCACGCCCCGTATGGAGGAGATACTGCGCTTGGCCAAGAGCCGCCGCGAGGCGCGTTCCACCAGCCAAACCGTCCAGCCCATCCCGGTGACAAAAACCACCCCAAGGCCGAGCCTTGCCAGCGAGGCGCTTAGTGTCATCCATCCGAGCCAGCTCGGTACTATCACCAACCAAAGCCAGGTCGGCAGAATGACGGCGGACACCGCAGAACGATATGGCACTTGGCCAAGCGGTCTCGCAGCCGCGGCCCACCGGGTGGCAATGATGATGACGACCGTAAGCAAAACCAGGAGCAGCCACTCCGGAAGGAGGTAAAGAGAGAATCGATCTAGCCAAACCAAAGCCATGCCCAGAGCCCAGCCCAGGAGCGTGCGGTTAGCCAGCGGCCGGAACGTCGCTGCTATCGAGTTATGGGGAGTGGTTGTCAGGGAATCCACCAAGGTTACTCGAGTTCCTGCAACAAATCGTCCGTGGCCTCGAATGGGTTGGGTTCGCTCGGCTGTCCCTGTTTGGTTTCGCCAATGCTCAGCTTGTCAGCAAGTTTTTGCTTATCGTCGCCGGGAGGAATAGCCGAAGCGTTTGTATTTGCCGTTGCGGCTGGCGAGGGAGCCGTGGCCTTGGCATTCGTTTTTGAGGTTGCGACCGGTTGTGGCTCCCCATTTTGTGGTGATGACTCGGCGTCATCCCGAGTTGCAAACGGGATGATCGTTGCAGAAAACAGAATGATCACGAGAAGGATGGCCGCGGTGAATCCGCTTCGAAGCAGGCTGCTCCTCGCCACCGCACCGAGCATTTCGCGGGGAGACTTGCCCCTCATTTCCCTCATGAACTGATTCAGCTCCGCCGTTACCGCGGCGCTGTTCCGCTTCAGCAATTTCACGTCCCGCGCCAGGCTGGCCATTGGGGCAGGGGTGATGTTTGTCGCTTGGCCAAGCGGGGCGGCGGGTGCTTCCGGCTTGATCAGGCGGATGCCGGGCACCGTGCCGGCGGTGGCCGTGGTGCCGTCCCCTAGACGGACCGGCAGATTCGCTGCGATGCAGTCGGTGTCAATCAACGCCTGGACTTCAGTCGGTTCAAGCGGGCCGATTTCGTTTCCGTCTTTGAGCAGGTAAATGGTCATTGATTCAGGGAGCTAAGGTCCGGTTGGAGGCCGGTTCTAGCACATGGTGCAGTTCGCCGCCGGCCTCACTCACGGCCTCGATCGCCGGCTCAAAAAACTCGGCGATCACGTCCTTGTGCACCTTGAACAGAACTGTTCGACCACCGGCTGGAAGGTCGCCCAGCAATGACTCGAGTTCAGCACCGAGGCTCTCGACCGGAATGGCACGGCCATTGAGGTAGGTCACGTTCTGCTTGTCGATCACCACGCTGGCATTTCGGTTTGCGGGTTTCACCAGTTCCGTGCCAGTGGCCGGCTGCCAGACAAGATGGCTTTCGTCGCGTGCCCGTGCCAGCAGGACGATGAAGATCAGCAATAGGAACGCGATGTCGCCCATGGCCATGGACGGTACGGTTGCCTCGAAGGTTTTTCGGCGGAGAATCATGCGTTAGTTGAGGTTGACTGTCTGCTCCTCCTCAAGCAACAGCGTGACGATGCCGCCGGCTCTCTCAATGATTCCGGTCATTGTGATCCAGTGTTCGTACGGTACGTCGGCTTGGCTTTTGAGTACGACCACTCGCTCGGCTTCGGTTTTCTTTTGCGCGAGCAATTGTCGGATGCGGGGCGTGAACTCTTCCTCCCGGTACGGGGTGCCGTCGATGGTGACGGTAGCCGGGGTGAGGCCAACCTCGGTGCTTTGTGAGGCCTCTGCCTTCTCGTTTTTATCGCTACGGGGTATAACCTGTGAGCGTCCATTCTCAGGCTCGACCGAGGCGCATACGAGGAAAAATACAATCAGGATAAAGGCGATATCATTCATCGCACTGGTCGGGGTCTCGACGAGGTATTTGGGCCGGCCTAATTTCACTGGGGATCGGGTGGTTTGCCCTCGCATAGGGCCAATTGAAGAGTAACCGCTTCCATCAGCTCGGCGGCGGACTCCTCCACCTCGAGCACGAAATTGTTGATCACGCTCGAGAAATAGTTGAACGCGATGTAGGCCGGGATGCCGACAATCAGGCCGAAGCAGGTCGTCAACAGCGCCACTTGGATGCCGGCCGCTGCTGCTTGGATAATGTTGCCACCGCCGGTCTTGTCCATCTCGACGATGTCGCTGAACGCAACGATCATTCCCTGCACTGTCCCGAGGAAACCGATCATGGGCGCGACACTGGCAACGATAGCCAGCAGGGGTAGGTGGCGTTCCAGTGCGGCGAGAATGTGCGCGCCGTAACCCTCCATGCTCTTGACGACTTTTTCCTCAAGCCGCGCCGGATCGTAATTCAGTTTGCTAAGAACCAGATATTTCCGGAGGCCGTTGGCGAGGATGGCGGCCACGGGGCCGCGCTCCCGTTCGCACCGCTCCAGCGCATCGTCAACCCGGCTCTCCGTCAGGTCGTTGAGCACGGATTGTTTCAAGTCGCCGGCATCGACGCCCAGCATCTTCAGGCTGCGCCAGCGCTCGATAATGACCGCCAAGCCGATGATCGCCAGCAACAAGATGGGCCACATGAAAAAGCCCCCCTCGAGCAGCAGGCCAAGCGCGCCGGAATCGAAAAATTCCGCGACGGCGGATGCCCCTGGTTCTGTTTGGGCCGCATCGGCTGGAGGAGCGTTGGTGCCGTCCGCTTGGCCAAGCGCGGACTGCGCCAGAATAAAGCTCGGGTTCAACATCGTTTTACGGGAAGGAACGTACCAAGAGTACTGCCCAAAGTGAATCAAAAGTGCCGCCGCGCTTCCCGGTCATTCGTCTTCCAGATCGGCCTCGCGCTCGAACTGGGCCAGCATCTCCGGCAGGGCCAGGCGGCCCCGGGCGTACTTGGCCGCTTCCGATTCCGGGTAATCCCATCGGCAACGGTTGTAGTAGCGAAATGCCATCGGGACGTCCTTGTCCATCCGGAAACTTTCCCCCGCCCAAAACAACGCCTCGGCGCACAGTTTGTCTTCGGGATACCGCTTGGCAAACTCCTCGAACCGTTCCGCGGCCTCGGTGTAGGCCTCCTGCTTGTAGTGGCACTGCCCCCAGCGGAAGGCCATCCGCGAGGCCAGTTCATGTTCTGGGAACCGCTCGATGAACTTGCCGGACACTCGCGCCGCCACTGGATAATTCTCCTTCAGGTAATAATACTCGTTGATACGGATCATCACTTTCGGGATCAGCGGACTGTCCGGATGGATGGCTGCCATTGCGACGTACTCCTCGAGCGCCTGATCAAAGTCACCCGCCTCCTCGTGGCACTGCGCCAGTTTGTACTGGGCATCCGGCGCGAGGGCGTGGTCAGGGAAGCGGCGTATGATTTCCCGGTAGGACTGAATCGCCCCCGGCCAGTCCTCCTGCTCCTGCGCGAATTGGCCCAGCAGATAGCTCACGCGAGCAGCATATTTTTCGTCCGGGAAATCCTCCGCCAACTCGAGCAGCACACGCCGGCCGTGGTCAAGGTTGGTCTGCGCCTGCACGGGGCGCTCCAGTTTTTTCTGGGACTTGAACAGCTCGAAGTAACTCTCGGCGATGTGGAACCGCGTTTGCGCCGCCAAATCCACGTCCTCGAAAACTTTACTGAACGCTGCCAGCAATCCGTCGGTGCCGATCGCGATCGATACCTGCGCCTGCCGATCCGTCGCCCGCCGGGCTGTGTTCGACTGGTCTCGATAAATCACCTCAAGCCGGTCGCCGAAGAAACACTCGATGCTGTTGTCGCCGCTGTTCGGCCTTGGTTGGCTCCGCGCGAGCAGCGGAAAGGAACCGGTGAACACTCCGCTGTGCGTCAATGTTTCAGTGAGGGTGACGCTTTCGCTTTCGCCACTGGTGCTCGTGACCGTTACGACAATTTGATCCTGTGATGGGGAGACATCCTGGTCCCGGTCCTCGGCGATTAGGAATAACCGCTCGCCCGCGTGGAGTGACTCGGACGATTCCCCGTACTGCGAATCGGTGATGCGCAGTGTGGCGTCGCTGACGAGTGAACCCGTTGCTTCTGCAACAGTAACCGGGCCATCGGGTCGACTCTCATCCCGGTAGGTGGCCCTCGCCAATTCCCCGCCCATGAGCGGTAGCACGCGCACCTCGGTACCCGATTTTTCCTCAGGCTCGTCCGGGCCGGGCTTGGACGTCGCCATCACCTGGCCGATCAAGCCGCCGGGCGTCTCGGGTGTGACAGGCAGCAGATTAGGGCTTGTGTCGTCGCCGAGGCTAAGCAGCATCTGCCCCACAAACCGCCCCTCGACCAGCGCCTGGCTGGCGGTGATCGGCTCGGAATATTCCTCCGGCGGCTGACCGGCGAATTTTGTCGACAGCACGCACTCCACGCGCGCGATCCGGTTTTTACCTACAGTCAGGTCGATTTCCACCCGACTGCCGCTGGTCTTGGCTCTGTCCGGATCCATCACCTCGACGGTCAACGGCATTTGCACCGAGATCGGCGAGGCGTTGGTGCTGGTAAACGGCGGCAGCACATATTCGTGGCTTGGTTTGGCCTCCGGTTGGTCAACGTCCGGCGGAACCCAGCGGGTGCCCAAAACACGCACCTTGGCCTCGGTGGGCTCGTTGACGAAGACCACCGACTCGCGGGGATGTTTATGGCCGGGGAACGTGTTTTGCTCGTCGATGTAACGCAGATACACCCGGTCACCGTGCTTGAGCGGCAGCGATGGGTCGGGCGGCCTGGCCGTTTCCGTTGGTGTCGCCCCAGCCTCATTGCCGGTGTCAATCTCCACGCGGAACACGCCGGTGTTCGGGCCAGTCTCGGTCGCCTCCAACTGAAGCACTTGGCCAAGGTTCACTTGGAACTCCACTGGCACCCGGTCCGGCTCCGCGGTCCGGTCTAGGTCGAAGTCGGTTACCTCGGCAACAATGCGTTCCCCCGGTTCCACGCGCAGCAGCTCGTGATCGATTGTCTGGATGCCACCGCCGGCCTGCCGCCGGAACTCGTACGCGACCGGTGTGATGCCGCCGTTGAAATAGGTGGCCTGAAGTTTCTGTTCCAGCTGTCGGTTTGGATGGATACCGCCGTCGGTGAACTCGTCGATATACATCGCCGTGATCGAGTCGCCCGCGGCAATCTCGAGGATGCTGTTCTTCGCCAACTCAAGGACATCTTCCTTTGGCGGAATACGTGTGTGACCACCGCTTGTTACCGTGACATTATTCACACTGACCGAGTTGCCTGTGTATTCGTCGATGACCAGTTGCAGGTGCCGTAAGTTCCAGCCATCCAGTGCAAACGTGAGATTGTCTCCCTCCATTTCAATGGTTGCGGTTCGTTGCCGTGAAGCTGTGGTAGCTTCCTCGAACTCGGCACGCTCTTCCCCCGACAACACAAAATCCGACAACCGGAACGGAGCCAGGGTCACGGCGGCCTTGGCTAGGTTTTCACGGGCGCGCAAACAGGAGACACTCTCCCGCGGGTCGTCCACCCAGGCGATTGCCGTGAAGGCATGCGTTCCCGCTTCGAGGAAAATGTCCCGCTCGGTGGTCGCGCCGTCCACCTCTCCGGTCAGGCCTACCGTCCGTCCGCCAATCATCACGCCACCGACGTCGGCACTCATATCGAACCGTACTGCGCCCGCCCGGCGCTGGATGAAATTGCCACTCCAAACCACCAGATTGGATTGCTTTGCCCGCTGCTTGGCGTTCATTTCTGCTGCTTCAGGCTGCCACTCAAGTGTTTCAACCACCGAAGTTTCAATTGCTGTTTGATCCATCGCAATTTTGACAGCATCGTTCCAACTGGAGACCGTTTCGCCCTTATTCAGGCGGAACACCCGCTGCGTGATACCCTGCGGCGACTTGTCGCTGAACAGGAGAAGCTCGAGATCAAAGCCGAGATCGGTGCTGGTGCTGTTGGGCTGGTGCACCTCGGCGGCGAGGACATTCCGTCCATGGCGCAGCGCGGCCAGCGAAAGGGGAAATTCCTTGTACAAATCCTCCTCATTGCTGGCCCGGTTCGCGCGTGTCAGCGTGTCAAACGTGATCTCACCGTCCGGCATGTTGTCGCGGGCCACCTCCGTGCCATTGAGGTAAAGGACGAAGCCGTCGTCGGACAACACGCGGGCCGTAATGCCGGTCGCAGCACCGAGTTCTGCGGGATCAAACTGGAACGATCTTCGGAAGTACGCCGTGGGATGCTTCCTGCCCGCATCACCGCCGTAGCGGATGGTCGTGGTCGGTTTAATGCTATCCAGGTCACCGTAGCCCAGTGGGCCTTTGCCGCTTGGCCAGGTGCTGTCGTCGTGGCTTGGTTCGCGCCACGCTTGGCCAAGATCCTGGCCAAGGTCGTGGTATCGCCACTCGGACTGTCGTTGTACCACCGGCTTGCCTGCGCCAAACAGTGCCGCATCGTGCGATTGACCAAGCGGATGACGAGCGACCTCGTAGAAGAAGCGGCTATCATGGCTGCCGAGCAGCCGCACCCGCTTGGGTTTCTCGGTTGGCGTTGTCCCGAATGAAAACTCTGCTGTGTCCACCGGGTAAACATCCTTCATGTCTACCGCGAGCCATTTGGGCATCACGCCGTCCGGCTCGCTCGTCCAGCGGGATTCCGGGTCGTGGTCGATCGCCATCAACGGGCCGTGGTCAATCGCCATGTCGCTTGCCGTGGCTCCGGCCGGCATCTCGGCAGTGGACACCATCCCCACAAAGGTGCCGGAATGCGGCGAGGTTTCCGTCAGCCGTCCGGTGACTGCATCGCCGTTGCTCGCCGTGAGGTTCACCATTAGTTCGTCCAGCGTGTTGCCCCGGTCGCGGTCAAAGTCCACCACGCGAAGATAGACGAAGTTGCCGGGGCGAATCTGGCTTGCGTTGCGCTGGACGGACTTGCGGCGATCCTCCTCCGGTTCGCTTGTCTGGCGGGTTAACTGCTCGGTGAGGGTCTCTTTTTTTTCATTCTCAATTTTGCGACTGGCTGCTTTGAAGGTCGCGTCCGAGGCGATCCGGATCACATCGAGTTGCGGCAGTTCCGTGTTGAATTCCCGCTTGAAGTCCCCCGGATAATCGACATGGATCGTGTCCGCTCCGCTGATTTGCAGCACCCCGTCGCTCACCGTCGGTTCGTCGAGAACCGTTGCGATTTCAGCGGTAAAGAGGCCTTTACCTGCTCCACCGCTGGAGAGAAACACCCGTTCGTTGTCGCCGCCCGGGGCCGAGGTGACGTCGACCGGGATTCGAGAGTTGCCGCGGCTGATGCCGAGGTCGCTGTCATGCACCACGATGAAGAGCGAGTTGCCGGGCGTGTGCCATCGTTTCGACCGTTGTCCCAGCCGGCCGATGGTGCGAAGCATGTTGAGTTGATCTAGAAACCGCTGCTCAATCCCAAACACCTCGGCCAGATTGTACAGCGTCTCGTTTGCAAGGTCGTTGTCAGGCATTCGCTCGAGTACAGCTTGGAACATCTCCCGCGCGATGTCGTAGTCGCCCTGCCGGATTGCCATGACGCCCATCAGGAACTCGGCGCGAAGGTTGGTGTCGGGCGACTTGTCGTCACGCAGTTCGGCGAAGATTTCCTCCGCCTTGTCGAATACCTTCTGCTCAACGTAACACTGCGCAATCCCGAACCGGGCATCGGTCGCTGCCGCCGTGTCTGGATGCTGATTCAGTACGGTGGTGTACTCACCCCGCGCTACATCATAGCGGCCGGATTCAAAATAGGTTTTCGCCAGGAGCAGTTGCACCGCCGCCTGGTCTTCCGGTGTGGCCTGCTTGTCTTCTGTATTGTGCACGAGCCAGAGACGCAGCATTTCCTCGGCCCGCGACAATCCTTCTTCGCTGCCAGTGTCGATCTCCGTCCGTGCCACAAACAGCAGAATGCGGGTCGGCAGTTCGCGAAAATGTTGCTCGAAAAGGCTGCGATGCTTCACATATTGGCTCGTCGCGGACTCGGCGCCGCCGATCTGCAACAGCAGCGAAATCTTCAGCAGAGGTGCGAGCGGGTTGTCCTCGTCCAGGTCCAACTCTGCCTCGCTCATGACAGTGAAGAGCTTGGTCAGCATGGTGCGCGCGGTTTTCTTCCGGTTTTCGTCCGCACGCGGAATCTTGTTCAGCATGGCGGTGAGCAGGGTGGCCGCCTGGGCATGGCGGCCGGCGGAGACGAATCGCCGGGCGTACGGCATGAGGTGATCCCAATGGCTTGGGTGATCCGCCGACCAGAGGACTGCCTGCCAAACCGCCTTCTGGTCGTTGATCGTTGGACTCCCGGATTCACCCATGAGTTCCTCGAGCGCGAGCCGAGCCGAGGCCGAGGCCAGTCCGGCATGTACCGATTCGATGACGGACAGCAACCGCCGGCGGGTTTCGTCATCCATCCCGGCGTCGCCGCGAATGTCAGCAACCCAGCCCAGCGCTGGGTTGCTGCCCATGCTCCACGGGAAAAAGATGTGTTCGTCGCTGGCCTGCCGCGTGATCAGCAGCGTGGTCTCGAACGCGTCCCATTTGGCGGCCTTGAAATGCTCCCCCGCCAACCAGGCGGCGTATGAGCCGTGATTGGCCGTGACTCGCTTGAGGCAGCGGCCCAAAAGTGTGGTTCGGTGTTTGGCGGATTCCTCTGTTTTCAGAAGGCCGGCGATGCATTTCCGGGCCTCGTCCGTGTCGAGGTCAATGAATGCCGTCTTCTCCCAATGCACCGCCGCCTCGGCGGCAAGTCCTATACGGGCCAGGCGATCCCCGATTTCGCTCGCTCGGTCCTGGGTCGTGCCGTGCTGTGCCTGCGATTTGCCGATCCATTCGAATATCGCCTTGGCCAAGCCGGTGTCTTCGAGACGCTCGCTGCCGTCGAGCATCAGGATCCAACTTTGCGGATCATTGGCCGCTGGCGTTTGGCCAAGCAGAAAGCGAATCGCCTCGCCACGTGCCTCACCGTCGCCATAGTGGTGGGCGGCATCTAGCCAGGCGCGGCCGACGGTGGCGTCCTTCGGGGTGCGTTTGGCCAAGCGACGGTAATAATCGATCGATTTGTCGCGGGGCTTGAGTTTGTGCCGGTAGTCGTATGCCTGACGGGCTAGCAGGTCGTTTCGCGCCGCGTCGGTTAAGGTTCCGGCCAGCAACGATTCCCTCGCCTGGGCCGCCTTGTTTCCCGAGCCCGCGCCGTCGGCCCACAGTTTCACTTCCGGGAGGGCGGCGTAATCCTTAGCCAGACGATTCATCGTCTGCACGCGGCTGCGCCATTTTTTGTTGCCCCGGTTTTGCTTCAGCCAATCCCGTTGGAAATTGCGGCAGGCGGCAAGTCGCACATGTTTCACGGCGGCGTCATGAATGAGTTTTGCGTCTGAGTTGAAGATGGCGTCGGACTGTGCTGACGCGAGCAGCCAGTTCATCGCCCCCGTCGTGTCACTATTGTCGGTGGGCGACTCGATGATCATCCGGCGTACCGCCTCCTGTGCCAGCCCAGTCCGCTTCATCCGGTCGCGATATAGGTCGAACGCCAGCGCGAAGTGCGCATAAAACGGGTCACCCCCGGGGGTGTCGATGATGGCCTTCAGGTTTCGCTCGATCTCGGGGAAGCCGGCGCTGGTCTCAACCGCCCAGCGGACATATTTCCGGGGCGACTGGTGAATCGTCGGAACGATCTTCGCGGCCCGCAATGCTAGGGCCGCCGCTTCGGTTGTTTTCTCCCGTCCCTTGGCGGCCGCGAAGTAGCCAACGATTGTTGCGGTTTCGTTGGAGGGAAAGGTTTGTTTCTCAAACAAGTCAAACACAGACTGCATCGCAGTCGCAGGCAACCCGGCGCCGTTGGCCACTTCGAAGTATGCCTTGAACCGTGGATACACCGGGTCGAGTTTCACTGCCTCGGCATAATGGGCGACCGCCGGTTCGGCCTGCTTTTGCCCCCAGTACGCGGCGGCCAGCGTGGCGTGAAGAGAGATCTGTCGTTCGCCGCCAAGGCGTACGTTTGCGTCTACGATGCGTTCGCCCGTCTCGATGATGAAGCCTTGATTCGCCGAGCGTTTGGCTGAGTCGATCGCGAGCCAGGCCGCTTCGCGTCGTGTTGCCGGTTCGGCATCTTCGGCCAGCAGTCTTGCCGCCAGGGTAGCCGCCTCGCTGTACGAGCGGTGGCTGCCCTCGCGCCGATGGAGCAGCACTGCGCGTGCCGCATCGCCGAGGTGTCCCGTGCCGCTCTCGAACGCTTTAGTTAACTCCGCTGCAGCCGAACTGTACTGTCGGTCACGCTCCAGGACCTCGGCGAGTACTCGGTGCACCCCCGCCAACACGGCATGCCTGGGATGGCGCGAAATAAATTGGCGAGCGGTCGAAAGAGCGTCGCTGTCGCGGCCTGTGACCAGTTGGGCGTCGATCAGGTTGAGCATGACTTCCGGGTGCCGCTCGTGGCCCGGGTGGGCTGCCACAAAACGTCCAGCCGCGCGGATCAGAGTGAACGCCCGGCCGTGTTCGTGGGCCAGGTCGGCCAGTTCCAGCAGTAGCTTGGTGCCCTGTTTCGAGCTGTCCGCCGACTGGCGCAGTTTCAACTGCAGTTCGGTAATGCGTTGCGTCGCCTTTGCCGGGTCGGACGCTGCCTGCGCCTGGCCAAGGGCCATCCCTGAGAGCATCACCACCGCGGCGGTTCTTCCGCGAACCCAACCATTGATCCAGCGAGACATTTTGTTTCCCCTAAAACCCGGCTTTAACGAGGGCATCGCTGATGCGCTTGGCTTCCTCGGCCAGTTTGCTTTCCGGATAATCCGCCACCAGCATGTCGAACTGCTGGCGGGCGGCGTTTTTGCGTTCGACACGATACAGGCAGCGGCCGTAGTTGAAATGGATGACATCGAGGAAGTTGGCGTCCGGATGGTTGGCGATGACACCCTCAAACACGTCGATGGCCCGCTGGTAATCCTGGCGCTGGTAAAAGTAGTTCGCCGCCCGAGCCACAGCATCTCCGACCCGGCCGCTCTCCGGGAACTGCTCGTACACTTTCTGGTAATTCTCGAACGCCTTCTCGTAGTAGGACTGCGAACGCAAACCGGTGGCGGCTTCCGCCATCTTTTCATAGCACACGGCGATGCCAAACTGCGCCTCATCGCGCAGGTTGCTCGCGTTGAGCTTGAGCAGGCTGCCGTAGAGCGCGATGGCCTCCCGGAAGCCACCTTGTTTGCGTGCGATCTCGGCCTGCTTGAGCATCGCGTCGTCGATGAAGGTGCTCTCGGGAAACTCGCGCATCAGGCGCTGGCTCATCGCCACAGCGAGGCGTAGGTTGTCGAGGGAGAAATAGATTTCCCATAGCTGCACGTAGCATTGTTCCAGCACAGGACTCCGGAGTTCGCGGGCGCGCGCAGCCGCCTCCTCAGCCACCTCCAGTGCCTCCCGGAACTTGACGCGGGCGGGATCTTCAAGGCCGAATTCCTTGTAATGATTACCAATCTTGGTCAGGGCGCGAGCCGTCTTGAGCTTTGTCCGTAATTGGAGATTCTCGTCGGAAATCTGAGCCTTGGCCACACGCACATCGCCGAGGCTGCCCTCAATACAGACAGCTCGGGCCGTGAGTCGCCGGGGTGCCGGCGTGGTGTTGAGCTGGTCGAGGTACTCGACCCGCACAATATCACCTGGAAGGGCCTGCAGCACCGCATCGCCGTCCACAATCTCCTGTGCCTGGCGCACCGGAAGCGAGCCTTGGAACAATCCTGTGTGGATGGAGTCGTCACGGGCCTCCTCCTCGACAAGTGCGGCGAATTCACTCTCCGGCTTCGCATCGCCCCTCAAGTCACCGGGTGACAATTCCTCCGCCAGCGCGTCCGATTCAACGGGTAGCGCTGGTTCGTTGTCAGCCGGTTCAATCGCGACCTCGGTGGCCACCAGCCGGGCCTGGTCGATCAGATTGTGTCGCAATTGGAATTTTTCCTCATTGCTGAGTTCCTGTTTCGGTGCATCCTCGGCGACCACCAGCCCCTCGACTTCCCTGCCTAGGGCTCCCTCGGCGGCCCGCTCGTTTGCTTCCTCCTCGATCTCAGCGATGGTCTTTTTCCGGTAAAGTTTCACCTGTGCCTCCACCCAGTCGGCGTCATCCGTCTGGTCCCGGTCCGCATCCACGATCTCGACGTTCACCTGCTTGCCAACAACCACGCCGTCCATGGGATCGACGAAGGCGCCGTCCATAATCCGAGCCGCGGCGTTGCCCGCGACGGTGAGTCTGCGTAGGCGTTCCTGATTCAGCTGGCCGCCTGCTGTGTGCTCATCGCTGTAGCGTACGCTGATTTCATCCTGGCCGGAAACTTCCAACACGCCGTTGTTCGCTTTAGGGCGCCCCAGCCGGGTGGCGGTGGAGCCAAGCACCACACGCACGTTGCGGCCAAGCGGGAGGCAGTCGACCGTCTCCTCATCGCCGCCGGTTGTTTTGCAGGTTGCCCGAACGGTCTCTTCCTTTTTCAGCACTGCGAGGTCGGCGTCCTCGACCTTGATGAAGAGTCGCTTGCCGATCTCGAGCTTCACTTGGCCAAGCCGGTTGGTTGATGTTACCGTTCCGACCTTCTGAAGCGCATCGATTGCGCGCCCGTAGTGGCCCTGCTTGAAGTGCCCTAGGCCGATGAAGTAGTAGGCGCGGTTCACGTGCTGCGACACGGGGTAGTCCTCGATGACCTGCCGGAAAATCTTGAAGCATTGCCCGTACTGCCGGGCTTCGTAAAGGCAGACCCCGGTCTTCAACAAGGCCAGTGCCCGCTGGTCCTCGTCCAGGTTTTCGACCGAATAAACGGCTTCGAAGTGGGCGCGCGCTTTGGCATGATCCGCCAAAACGGAAAGGTGGTGCTCACCGAGCTTCATGTGAGCTAGGAACCGTATCTTGCTCAGAGGATAACGCTCGATGACCGAGCGCCACAGCTCAAGGCCCTTGTCACTCTCGCCGGCGTCCATCCGTAGATCCCCGGCCTCGAGCAGCTTGCGCGCGGCGCGGTCCTCGACGATCGACCCGCGTGGCGGATTCGGCTTGGGCTCCTCCTCCGCTTGGCCAAGCGTGAATGATGCAGCCAAGGCAGCACCCAGGGCGGCTAATGGAAGCCGCCCGATACAAAAACGCCGCCATGGACGGCGGCGTGGTCGTAGAATCGATCCCAACATCAGACAAATAATTCTCTGATTGGTTCGGCACCTTCGCGGATCAGCATAGAAGGCCGGTCTTGTGAGGTGTAGACCTCTTTTTCGTGATCGATGCCTAGAGCATGGCATACTGTTGCATGCAGATCGCTAGGCTTCACCTGTCGTGAGATTGGCTCCATCGCATCCTTGTCGGAGGCCCCGATCACCCGCCCCCCCTTGATCCCTCCACCAGCGATCAGGCAGCTAAAGCAACTTGCGTGATGATCGCGTCCGGCATTGTTATTGATGCGAGGTGTGCGACCAAACTCGCTAAGCATTAGCACGAGAGTGGAACTCAATTTGCCGTTTACAGCGAGATCCTCGATCAATGCTCCCAAGGCAGGATCCATCTCGAGGCCATGATTCTCCATTGCCGGAAAATTGTTGGAATGCGTGTCAAATCCTCCGCGGTTAATCTGCACAAAGCGCACACCTGTCTCGACAAGCTTGCGGGCCAGCAAGGCACCTCGCCCGAAGTCGGTGTCTCCGTACCGAGCCAGCGTGTTGGGGTTTTCCTTGTCCAGATCAAAGACCTTGAGCGCTGGGCTTTTCATTAACGCAACCGCTTCCTTCATTGCCGTCTCTGTAGCTTTAAAAGCGGCGTTGCCACTCTGCTTGATTGCGCGGGCGTTCATACGGGCCAGCAGATCGAGTCGCTCGTTTCCGCGAGCCTCATGTATCCCGGCCGGAAAAGCCAAGTAAGGGTCTGTATCACCCGGTTCGCCCACGTAATATGCGGCGCAACTCTGGCCGAAGTAACCGGGCTTGGGCGCCTGACCATTGATGGTAATGAATGATGGCAAATCGCCGATTCGATCCTTTTCGTGAACAACGATCGACCCCAAACCTGGATGGATCAACGTGGGGTCAACGTTGTAACTGGTCTGCAATTCATACGTTGCTCGGGCATGTGCCCCGTTACTGCCAACGACGGATCGAACCAGCGCACAATGGTGCATCTGCCTGGCCAGGTTCGGAAAGATGCTGCTTATCTGGATGCCATCCGCCGAGGTGTTGATGGCGGAAAATTCGCCTTGCACAGGGCGACCCGGCTTAGGATCCCATGTGTCGATGTGGCTCATGCCACCGCCATTCCAAAATAGAATCACATGCTCGGCCTTGGTGGCGGCGGCCTTGTTGTGTGCGGCGAGGAGGCGTGCCACCGGCATCCCCAAAATCGTCGCCCCGGTCGCCTGCAACATGCGTCGGCGTGTCAAATGATAATCAAGGCATCCTGTTTCTTTCATGCTCGTTTTCGGTTTTAAGGGAGGTAACGGAATTCGTGGCTGTTGAGCAGCGCCCAGCGCAGGTCGGCCATTCCCTCCAGTGGCGCTTGGCCAAGCACGACAAGTGCCTCGGCTTGTTCGTCTGCGTTTGGCCTGCGGGTAAGCGTCTCGAGGTAGGCCCGTTCCACCGCTTTGACCAGGTTTCTACCTTCGCCGGTTAGTAGCCGATGGATCGGCTCGTAAGGCCCGACACGTGACGCCTCGTGGGTGGCCTTGCCGTTGAGCATCATCAATGCCTGACGCATCGACGGGGTGTGCTCCCGGAACTCTCCGAGTCCGTCGCGGGACGGCTGCCCGAATACGCGCAGAAAATGCGATGGCGCGGCCGGAGTGGCCATGCGCATCGAACTGGAAAATCGCGGGTTATCGTCGACTTCCTCCGTCACGGTTTTGTAGGTATAGCGGCGGCGGAGCGATTTTTTCTTACGGTCCATCTCTGCCATCCGTTTGGCTTCGAGCTCCTGGTCTGACATCGCTTTCATCCTGCCCAGGTCCTGTTCCAAGTCGGACGCCGCCAACTTGTCGAAGTCCAGCGAGATAACTTTCTCCAGGTCGTAAGGCTTGGGCTTGGTCGTCATTTTCATCTCTGGCTGGCCAGGTTCCGGTTCGGCTTCCGCTGGTACCAGCGCCTCGGGTTCGGGCTCGAGCGGCACACGCACCCGCCGCTCGAACTCCCGCACATTGGCCCCCTTCGGCCATTTGTAATCCTGCAGATGGCCGGCGATCACGATGCTATCGTAGAGCACCTCGCTCACCATCCGGCGTGTGATGCCGGAGGCGAAGGCCGCCTGCGACGCCTTCCGTGCGTTGTTCCCGGCTTCCGCGTCGAGCGGCGCGCGGGCGTACGCAGCGGTTTCCAGAATCGTCCGGAAAAGGAACCGCACATCGTAGCCATTGGCGATGAACTCGTCGCACAGGTGCTCGACGGTTTTCGGGTGCGTGACCTCGCCCTGATAATCGTCGATCGGCATGTAAAAGCCGCGTCCCAGCAACTCCGCCCAGACGCGGTTGACGAGGTTTCGCGCGAAGTAGCGGTTTTGGGGGTGGGTCACCATCTGGGCCAGCTCGGTGCGCAATTTGCTGCGCCGATACAGGTCGCTCTGGACGTTGAGCTTGCGGATGTCCGCCTTCGCTTCACGTGCCACGTCGAGGGCGGTCGGCTCGGCTTTGGGTGATTCGGTTGTGCCTGCAGAATCGATCAACGCATCCAGCGCGTCGGCTTCCCTCTGCTTTTTGTTTTTGTCCAGTTCCCCGGCTCGCAACGACTCGAGCCGTTTCAGGTAGTCCGGCTTGACTGCGCTGTCTTCGATCGGGAACGGAAACTTGGGCGCCACCGCGAACCGCTGCTTTGGCTTGCGACGTTCCGGTGGCCAAAGGACCTTCATCTCTTCCCCCTCAGTGACATAGGTCTTTTTGCTGAGCCGACTCTCGATCTGCCGGGTCTTTCCGAAGAAACCGGCCAGTTCGTAAAACTGTTTCTGGCGCCACTTGTCGAACGGGTGGTTGTGGCACTGCGCGCAGGCCATGCGCACGCCCATGAAAATTTGTCCCGTGGCTGCGGCCATCTCCATAGGATCAGAATCGTCAGCCAACAAAAAACCGACCGACGGGGCCTTGCCGGTCGAGCCACTGGCGGCAATCAGTTCGCGCGTCATGACATCCCAAGGTTTGCCGGTCTCGATCGACTGGTGCACGTAGGCCAGCAGTCGGTTGCCGCCCTCAGCCCGACTACGGATGCGTAACAGATCCGCGAAGAACACCGTCCAGCGGTCGGCGAACCCGTCATCTTTTAGAAGCCTGTCAACCAGCATCGCTCGCCGCTTGGTCTGGGGCCACTGTTGATACTGCAGAATCTCTGCGTGGGTTGGGATCCGTCCCACCATGTCGATGGTGGCCTTGCGCAGGAAGGCCAGGTCGTCCAGCACTTGGCCAAGCGCAACACCCTCATTGCCGACATCTCGGTTGTCGGCTGCCAGAAGTGCGTCCACGCGTGCGGCAGACAACGAGACACCGGCGGCTGCGCCATGTAACATCAAGGCACAGGTCAGAATACGGGTGGTGCGAGGGGTAACCATCAACCAAACCTTTCGTTTGGGAGGATTGTACCCAACTTACGCTGGATGGCAACCCCGACGATTTCATTTCTCATCCCGCCTACATCTTCAGTCGTTGACCGGCAATGCTGAATCTGGCTACCTTCGCGACAGATGTGAAAAGAGGATTTGCTTCAATCATAGCTGCGCTGCTGGCCGGTTGTATCGGCATCGATCACGAACATGTGCAGATGCCAACGCGCGGAGTGTGTGCCCATCGGGGTGCAAACGACACGCACCCGGAAAACACGATCGCCGCGTTTCGCGAAGCTATCCGGCTGGGCGCGCATATGATCGAATTCGACGTGGCGCTCACCAAGGATGGGGAACTGGTGCTCATGCATGACCACACGATCGACCGCACAACGAACGGCGAAGGCCGGCTCGAAGATTGGTCGCTCGCCGACCTTAAAAATCTGGATGCCGGTTCTTGGAAGAACAGTCGCTATAAAGGAGAGCGAGTTCCCACCCTGGGTGAGACGCTCGATGTCATGCCGCGAAACATCTGGCTCAACGTCCACCTCAAGGGCGGAGTTGAACTCGCCAAAAAAACAGCGCGCCTCGTCGCATCGAAGAACCGGCTGCACCAGGCATTTCTGGCCTGTCGCACCGATGCGGCAAGCGCCGCCAAATTGATCGAGCCCAGAATCAAAATCTGCAACATGGAGCGCCAGGCGAACACACTCCAGTACGTGAACGAAACGATCGAGGCGGGATGTGGGTTCATCCAGTTGCTGGGCGGCGGTAAGGTCGACCCCGCGTACACCAAACGCTTGCGGAAACACGGGATCAGGATCAATTACTGTTGCACGAACGATCCGGCGATTTTGGCCCAACTGCTCGCGGACGGCGTCGAATTCCCGTTGGTCGATCGGTTGGGTGGGATGTTAAAAGCGGCCGACAAACTCGGAATCCCCCGACTGAAGCCAGACAGCAGGTAATCGTTGTCGGCTTCGACCATCTTGGGGTGGCACCTTGACCTGTCTGGAGCCGGCGGATAATGTGCCCGCCCGCTTGGCCAAGCTCGGCAAGCCAGTGTAGCTCAGTGGTAGAGCAGCTGTTTCGTAAACAGCAGGTCGTCGGTTCAATCCCGACCACTGGCTCCATCTTTTGAGTCCCTTTTTACAAGGGTCTAAATGGGTCACTTCTTAATTCTTCAATTCCAAACCTAGTAACAGTTCGAGCTTCAGTGTCAATTAGTGTCAATTTTTGACACCTACATTCACGAGTTCTTCATTTTAGTCATCCTTAAATCGTTAGATTTAATCCTAATGCTTAATAACCGTGAATATTATAGAATAAAAGTTCTGTACTAAATTTATTCGAAATGACACATACTGGAGTGATGCGCATGCTTGATGCCAAAAATTTGATCCGTTCGACTTGGCCAAGGGTCAGAGAAGTGAAAAAGAACGGAGGTTTTGGTTACTTGGTTGATGCGCGCGGCAATGACTGGGAAGGAAAAGACAGGTTCTTTTTTCATTCAAAAACCGAGGCGATAAAGAAGGCGAAAGAGATAGAGTCTGAATTCAAAAAATTTGGCGTAGAATATTCAAAGTACAAATTAGATGAGTATCGAGTCTACGAGAATTGGGAACGACTACTTAAGAAAGCAAAGAAGGAATTTCGAAATCCTGACCTAGTAATGGAGGATGTTTTCAATGATTTTTATTTCAATCAGAAACAAAATTTAAGAAAGGCGCAGAGAAAAATTCCAACGATACGAGATGCGGGCAAACAATGGATAAAAGAAAAACTTCCGAATTTGGAGGTAAAGGAGGTCGCACTCTTTCTATGCATTCAATACGGGAACATAAGCAAACCGTAAAGTATCTGGCAGAATCCAATTTGAGTTGGGCGCGGGTAGATTCAGTTTCATTTGAAATGGTTGAGGCCTATTTCAAAAAAGCCAAACGAGTAGATGGGGGGAAATTAAGCCAAAGCAGTAAGAGAACTAGGCTGACTCAATTTAAGATGTTTTTCAATTGATGTATGAACCCCAAAAGACAGTGGATTGAAAGAAACCCCTGTGATGGGCTTTGTTTTTCAGTTGAAGCCAGAGAGGTCTCTGTTTTGGAAAACAGCGAGGTGCAGGATTTGTTGAATGCTGCATTAATCGATGCAAAGGCTAAAGAGAAGGTGCTACCTTGGTTGGTGCTCGGTTTCTTTGCTGGATTAAGACCCACTGAGGCTGAAAAACTCACTTGGGAGGAAATTAACTGGGATTTGATGAACGAAAGCTTTGGCCCAGTTTGGGTAACTCGATCACTTTAATTATAATAATTTCTCTTTGCTTCTATGTCTCTCTCGATGAACCCAGCACCTCGTAATTAATACTCTCAATATATCTTTCTTAATTTTGATTGTTTTTAAGTTGTCCCGTTCATAGCTATGAGTGAATCATTAATTCTTTTCTGAAATATTTCTTTGGTAATATTATAATTTTTTATTTTATAATTTTTTATTAAATCCATGTCTTCTAATTCTTTGTATTTTTTATTTTTATTAGGTGCCAATTCTATTGCAGAATGATTTTTTGTATTTACGACACAATATTGGCAAAACTCTTGTTTAAATTGAGAGTAGCTGTTCAGTTGATCCAAATAATTTACTCGATCTATTTTAGCATGATAATAGGGGTAATCCTCTTCAATTGTTTTTCCCATGGAAGTTGCAATGGGACGACCACCCCCGCAAATATCTACTCCATCCCCATATAAATTATAATCTGGGCATCCGCATATAGCCGGCAGGCTATCTGGAACTGGTTCCAAAAGCCGTTTCATAAAAGCATCAGAACGTTCTACATATGAGATTTTTTCACTTTCTGCAGATGTAAGCTTGTTAAGTGAGATATCAACCGCTTTATTGTTATATAAATACATAGAAACTCGAACCCCGTCAACTAGAGCCAAAATATCCTTAAACCATCCAATATTTGCTTCTGTCAGTTTTAATAGATTTGTTTGTATATTGAGTTCTTTATAAATGATGCCTTTTTCTGCTACAATTATTTTTAATTTATCTATTATATTATCCCATAATAAAGGTTCTCCACCAGTTAAACAAATACGCTCAAAGAAATATCCCGATTTCTTGGTCCAAAATACAAAATTTTTAACATTTTCCATGGTCATCTCATAATCTTTACCATACTTCATCATCCAAGGCATAACTGAACAATGCTCACATGATAAATTGCATACAGCATGTGTTATGATACTTAAGGCACTGTAATATTTATTTCCATGACATTTGTCCTCTGATACATCACGTAGCGCGTTTTGCGGCCAAGCTTTCTTCAGCCAATCTCTTTGGGTCTCACTCATCAGAGTAGTTTGAGAAGCACCAGATATGCCAATATTGCTCAATTGGTCTCACTTTTGCTCAGAATTGATTGGAGTTCCTTTTTTACGGGGAAGTTTTAAACGATTTAAATGTGACGCTTAAAGTGAGTTCAATTTATGTTTAATTCCCCCTCTTCAAAAGTCCTTTGAAAATCGACTTTTGGAAATTTAAGTCTCATACTTTTCCGAATTAAGGGATTTTTTACTGTTTCTGAAGATTCGTAAGCAGCAGGTCGTCGGTTCAATCCCGACCACTGGCTCCTCTCTTCTT
>JASMKO010000032.1 GCA_030749225.1 Verrucomicrobiota bacterium | reverse complement strand
GTCACTCCACCAACTTCGCCCGATAGTATTGCTCTTGGAAAGGCGCCTCACGCCAATCAGTGAATTCAACATCCCAGACCGTTGACGCTCAATGATGGGTATTCATCCATGAGACATCGTGATTGCCATTAAAGCATCATTCTATTAAGATTTTCTGCAGGTCGGAGCGTGGCGCAGTTTGGTAGCGCGCCAGTTTTGGGAACTGGAAGTCGCAGGTTCGAATCCTGTCGCTCCGACCATTTTTCTTCCCCTTCTCTCAATAAACTCATGCTTTTAATGTCTGGTGGGTAAAAACCACCCGGTAGAGCGGCAAAAAACATATTCTATTGGGTAAATTTTCAATTTTCGCGGAAGTTTTGGATTTATATAAAAAAGAGGGATATCATAATTGCCCGAAATTGAGCCAAAAACTGCGCTAAAAAAACTGCTGTTTTGATCGCTGACTCGGATCGGGGAGAATTGATCTAGAACTTTCGCCGCTGGGAGTGGAGCTTTTATTCAGCAGTTTTTAACGCCGATTACTCCACCAACTTAACCCGATAGTATTGCTGAGGGAACATTGCCTTTCGGCGCTCAATGAATTTAACCGAGCTTCCGGTGCCTTGGGCTTCGCCAATCTCGCCCCATTTCTTTAAGTCATGTGAGGCTTCGATTTTGTAGGTTGCCCCCGATTTGCTTTCAAAACTAAGGAAGAATGGAGTGGCGTGGTTGTTGAAGGATTTAATCCTTAGATTTTTAAGAGTTATAACAGGTAATCCTCCAAAGGTTTCACCAAAGCCGGTCGCACCCGGGTTAATAAATATTTTGGCATTACCGGATACGTTTCTGAACACATTAGCTTCAAGTGAAGGCGCATCACCTTCAAAAGTAACGCTCGTCAGACTTCTGCAGCTTGAGAAGGCAGATTTCTCAATGCTGGTGACGCTGTTGGGGATTCTAATGCTCGTCAGGCTACTGCAGCCATTAAAGGCATATTTCGGAATGTTGGTGACACTTCCGGAGATCGTCACGTTTTTCAGATTTTTTTGACTGGATGAAAACACTCCTACGAACCCAGACCTCAAGATGCTGTCTGGGATCGTTACGCTTATCAGGCTAGTGCAGTAAGCGAAGGCATTCGACCCAATGCTGGTGACGTTGTCACCAATAATCACACTCGTTAGACCACAGTATTCGAAGGCCCTGTTACCAATACTGGTGACGCTGTCTGGAATCGTTACACTCGTCAGGCTAACGGAGTCATAGAAGGCCAAAGTCCCAATGCTAGTGACGCTGTTGCCAATCGTCACACTCGTCAGACTACTGCAGTGAGCGAAGGCCTTCTTCCCAATGCTGGTGACGCTGTCCGGAATCGTCACACTCGTCAGGCTACCACAATAATCGAATGTCCACCCCTCAATGCTGGTGACGCTGTTGCCAATCGTCACGCTCGTCAGACTACCGCAGTATTGGAAGGCACGATCTCCAATGCTGGTGACGCTGTCGGGGATCGTCACGCTCACTAGTCTACTACAGTCCCGGAAGGCCCAATTCCCAATGCTGGTGACCGGTTTCCCCGCATAGGAAGAGCGAATCACCACTTCTCCAGAGGCATCTTTATCACAATTAACAACGGAAACTGTTTCTCCCTTGACCTTGTACGTCAAAGGATCTCCATTAATCCCATTAACCACTCCGAACAGCAACATAACCGCCGCTGCAAAGTTTGAAATGGGGAGTTTTTTCATTATGCCTTTCGTCCTGATTCTATCTGAACCGCTGGAAGATAGCCAGACGAGTATTGTTCTGGTGCACTAATCCGCTATTAAAAAATATCTTTAACGCGTAAATTTTAGCGATGGATTCTGTCGAAACTGCGCCAAACAAAATCGAGTCGATCAAGAATTGTTGAAAAATGGAGTGTATTAGAAAGTTGCGCTCTATTTGGGAACTGGAAGTCGCAGGTTCGAATCCTGTCGCTCCGACCATTTTTCTTTTAATTCCGGTTTTTCTTGGAATTTCTTCTAAAAGGTATTCGCTTCTCCATAGCAACAGTTCCCATTCAAAGAACTGAAATTTACTGCCAAAACCTTAGCGCTTTTTGAAGAGATCAGAGAGGGCGAAGCGACGAATTAGACTTTTCAGACGATGCTCGCCGGCCTTTATTGGTTCAACCATGGGGCGGAGCTGATCCAAGTCATCGATAGTCATGACTCGCCTCAAGGCATAGGTGGCCAGTTGCTCAAGAAACGCCTCGGCCAAGCGATTGTCTCCGGCGAGCAGTTTTTTGAATTCTGCGGGGTTCGCGAAAGTCCGACCGTCGGGTAGCACACCGGAGGCGTTCACAGGGGGATCCTCGCCGACGCCACCCTTAACCCGCTCGGTTTCGCGCCAGCGTCCGATGGCATCAAAATTCTCGAAGGCCAAACCAAGCGGATCGATTTTGGAGTGGCAAGACACGCAGTTGGGATCAGTGGCATGTGCTTCAAGTTGGGACCGAATGGTAGTCTTGGGTTTGTCACCCACAACCGGCTCCAGCGGATCCACGTTTGGCGGCGGTGGGGGCGGCGTGTGTGCGAGGATCGCCTCCGAAACCCAGGCGCCACGGTGGACCGGCCGATGCCGCGTTCCGTCCGAGGTCAGAGAAAGAATCGAGGCTTGGGTCAGAATGCCGCCTCGTCCGGTTTCCGGTCCAAGGTTTACGCGGGTGAGCCCAAGAGGGTGTGGCCTGGATATTCCGTAGTGTATGGCCAAGCGCGAGTTGAGCATCGTCCAGTTGGAATCTACTGCCTCGTGCAACAGCAGGTTTCCGGTGAACATCTCGGCAAAGTAGGCGGTCGTTTCTTCCACCATGCTTTCCTCCAGCCAAGGGTCATACTCGGGGTAGAGTTTGGGGTCGGGTTGAAACATGCCTACTCGGTGTAGCTGCAGCCACTGTTTCGGGAAGGACTCCAAAAAGCGGCCAATCTTTGGGTCTGCGATCATGCGGTCCACCTGCTGTGCCAGAGTATCCGGCTTGTGCAGTTCACCGTTTCGGGCAGCGGCAAAGAGCGGCTCGTCCGGCATGGAACTCCAGAGAAAATAGGAAAGCCGGCTGGCCAACTCGAAG
Organism: Verrucomicrobiota bacterium; assembly: GCA_030749225.1. Classification (GTDB taxonomy): domain Bacteria; phylum Verrucomicrobiota; class Verrucomicrobiia; order Limisphaerales; family UBA1096; genus UBA1096. The sequence continues at coordinate 19,114 of JASMKO010000032.1, read as the reverse complement.
TCATTCAACCGTGCGCGTTTTTCACCGGGGGAACCTTCCTCCAGGTTAAAGAAACTGCGGGAGACCAGCACACTCGCAAGAGACGATTGGTACGCCGATTTAAACGATTCGCCCACCTCCTGCTCAGCGGTGATAAGATTCGTGTACGGCTCGATCTCGGCATCCTTCACCGGCCGGCGCCACGCGCGCTCGGCAAACCGTTTCAGGCTGGCTTGAATCTCCGAGGCGTCCTTTTCATCGGCTGGCATCAGTCCCTTGCGCTTCGCCAGATCAGACTCGGTCTTCAACGGCCCATCGATCTCAATCCAGTCGATAAGGAGCAACGGCATCACCGGCCTGCCTTTCTCGTCCACCACCTTGGTCCACGGGGAGGGGTGTCGGGTTTTTAGGGTGGATACCGAGTTGGTGGCGTCGATCAACTGGTTACGGAACAGCTTGTACGCACCGTTGGCGTGATTCAGCGTCCGGGCATGGTTCCGGATGTCATACCCGCCTGCGGGGAACAATCCCTCCAGCTGGATGACCGCGGGATCGCCCTCCTTCGTGACCAGGTCCACTCCGTCAAACGACCGCTTGTGGTGTCGATGCCAGATCGACAGGCGCGGAACGCGCCCTGTGAAAGCCGGCAGGCCGCTGGCTCGAATCCGCAACTGATAGCGGCCGGGATGTTTAAGGTCAAAGCCCCAGCCCTCCCCTAATTGAAGAAGGCGACGTTTGCCCTCACCGGCGAGGTGACGATCGGTTTTGGCCGGGATTTCGGAGTCAGGCAGCGCCTGTGCTAGCACGGCTTCTGCCGCCTCAAGGTAGCGCTCAACGTGCGAGGGCGCCACTGACAGCAGGGCACCGATGCGGTCGAATCCATGCAGGCGAGGGTCTTCGTTGAATGCGCCAGGAGCCTCGACGTCGTAGACAACCCCGAGAAGATCATAGATGGTGTGCGCATATTCCTGTCGGCTCAGTCGGTAGTGCTCCAGTAAACCGCGCTTGGCCAGGCGCTCGGCGGCGCCTTCGCGAATCCTCCGCGTGAGCACGTCTACAACCTTGCCAATCTCGCTGGCCGTCGGTTGCATTTCATCCTCCGGCGGCATCTCGCCGGCATTGATGCGGAACCGCACTTCGCTCCATTTTTCAGCGATCAGCGGATTCGTGAAATCGGTCCCAAGGTTGTCGAGGCGGAACTTTCCCTTTTGCTTTTCACTGTCGTGACACCTGACGCAGTGCATCTTGAGAAAGGATTGTGCAGAGTCATCGAGTTCCTTAACGCCAAAAGTTTCTGGGGCAAGCAACCAAGAAAACATGAACAACACCGCCAGGCGCATCGCACGGAAAAAAGTGAGGCATTCGATGTCGTTGATAACGCTCACGGCAGACGCAACTTTGATGAAAACTCAAAATCCTCGGGACTCGCCAGCCACTCGTCGGCCGGCAGCAGCACATACGTCCACGGCCCCTTCAGGCGAACGATTCGGCCCGGCCGAAATCCCTCCAGCATCTGCGGTAACTTTACCCGCATTTGAAACCCACTACTTCCCAGTGGCGGATTCTCTGTCTCCTTCCAATCCAAAGTCTGCCCGCGAACGGAGTATTCCTGATGATAACTCCACGTGCGAAGCGTATTCGCCGCGTCGCAAACCTTGGGCGACTTGCCCTGCTTAATTTCCTTGTACAACACCGGGTCCATCCCCCCGAACAACGTGACCGTAACCTCACCGCCTCCGGTGTCGTTGTTCTCCACCGCGTCCACCCAGCCGGGCAGGAACCGGGAGCGGATGAGTCGCAGATGCCGCTGCCGCTGGATCTCGCGGCAGGCTGCCAAGCTCTCGTCGTCCAGCCAGACATCGGTCGTGGCTAAGCTGTCGAACGGTCCCCAAGTTAGGTTCACCTGAACTTCCTGCCCCAGCTCGATCTGATCCTTGCCGACCAACTGCCGATTTTTCCAAACTCGAGTGCCGTCGTCGATGTCGAATAATGCCGGCTTGTTGATGCCGCCCTCAATCTCCGGACCGGCCGGCTCCACGGAAAGCTTGAGGCGAGGTGCCGGGCCGGCGCCCTGCTCGAAGCCGAGAACTTTCCATGATCGGCCGCGGCGCGAATAAAAACTGGCGTCGTCCTCCAGCAGAATCGCATGGTTATACCGAAGCGTAGCGTTTTTTTTGAGTTGTTCCTCCGTCAGCAGAATCGTTTTCTCCTCCCCCTCCGACGGCAACAGGAAGCGGCCGTGCATGTGGGTCCCCGGCGGAATGTCGCGGACGTCGGCCGGCGCGCCGTGATACCAAACCATCCCGTAGGGCAACATGGCGAAGTAATGTCTCGGTGCATGCTGGCTCTTCCGAAGGGCACCCCGGCGGTTAATTGGATCGCTGACCACGAGGTCGCCATTGTGGTGAATCCCAGCGCCGACCGGCGGAAAGACACCCGGCTTGGGTAAGTGATCCCTGACAGCATCCGCAGCCGCGTCCTGCTCCGCCATCAACGCTTGGTTTCCGGCAAGGAGAGTGAGGGCAAAAACAATCGCGCTTGGCCAAGCACAGGTGCTGCGGCGCCTGGCCAAGCTCACGTGAGAACCTCCGAGACCACGCCGTTGGAATCAGCGAACGCCTCTTTCTCGACCCCCGCCTTTTGCGCGATGGTCAGCAGCAGGTTGCTGAAATGCGCCCCGGAATTGATGGGGCTATGGTACATACTGATACCATCGCCGTAGCCCTTGAAGCCCTTGACCTGTCGGTTGAAATCCACGTGGCTGCCATGCCTAAAACCAAGTTTGGCCCCGCCCGCGAGCACAAGCGGTAGACTGGTCGTGCCGTGACTGTTGCCGTAGGACAATCCGCTACCATAAAGCGAAACGGTAGTGTCGAGCAACGGTCCGTCGCCGTCGCGCACCTCTGAAAGCCGGTCGAGAAAGTAGGCGAACTGCCGGACGTTGAACTCGTCGCTCCGCGTGAGTTGATGGAGGAGGTCCTTGTCGCCGTTGTGATGCGAAAGCGAATGGCGGTCGCGACTGATCCCGATCTCCGGCACGGCTGGGCCGGTCCCCTCGTTGCCGGTGTTGAAGGTCACCACACGCGTCATGTCTGTCTGGAAGGCCAACACGATGATGTCGTACACCGTCCGCAAATGCTCTCCGAGTCGCTCCAGATAAACGTTTTGGCTGAGCCTCGACGCGGTGCCGGAATCGATTTTCGGTCGGGGAGTCTCGAGCCACTCTTCAGCGCGTTTGGTGCGAATCTCCACTTCCCGTACCGCGGTCAGGTATTGGTCGAGCCGACCCCTGTCCTCACGGTCCATGTTTTTGGCCAGCACGTTGGCGTCTTCGAGGACCAGGTCCAGCATGCTTTCCTTCCGTTGAAGCAGACGGCGCTGCTTCTCAATGCCACCTTTCGGTTCGGTGAAGAGTGCCTTGAAGGCATCCCCCGACTGTCGGTGCGCAGGAAGGGCAATGCCATCCGCACTCACCGCGAGAGGCTGCCCCTGGTTGCTGATCTGGAGCGACGGAAACCGAGTTTTAGGCCCGGTCACACCGGCGATCAATTGGTCAACCGATATCGTGTTCCGGTCGGTCGGACCGTGCTTGGCCGCGGTGAGCCACGTCTGCGTGGCGCTGTGAGCGATGCCAAATGCGTTTGGATGATGCAGTCCGCTGATCGGGGAGATGTTTCTCTTGTGCTTGGCCAGAGATGCGAGGATGCGGGAAAATTCATAGTCTGGCCCCGCCTGAGTCAACTCGTAGTCGTGGGTGTTAACCCCGTTCGGCAGGTAAACAAAGATGCTGCGACGGGGCTGTTCGTCAACCGTGGCAGCGCGCAACGGCCTCATACAGTCGAGCAGCGGCAGGCCAAGCGAAACGCCGAGCCCTCGCAGAAAATGCCGGCGCGGTAACAACCAATTTTGAGAGAGAAAATTTGCCATGTTGAACGATCTTTTTTGCTCAAAGGCAAAACTACTATTCGGACATGGCTTTTACAACCCCATCAATTCACCTAGTTGCCCGCCGCTTGGCCAAGCGGGAGAACGCTTGACCGGCAACCAGCTTGATTCAAAAATTGCGGCGATGGCTGACCACTTGAATTGCCGCGCTCTTGGTGTGCGGCTGATGTTCGTGTTGTTTGCGATGGGACTTTGGAGCCCCGCAGCGGTGGCAGTGGACATTCCTGGGGAGGTCGCCAAACAAAAACCGTTCCACGAAACCTGGGCTGAGGAGGTGCCAGTGATGGGGCATCTGGCCGTGGCCAAAGATGGCACCGTGCTTATCTTCAAGGAAAACCGAGAGAAGGGCCGGGGCGATGTGAAACGCAGCGAGGATGGCGGTCGGACATGGAGCCAACCGATCAACATTGGCAAACGCGTGAAGATCAATGCTGACATGTCGGACGACGGGCGGTACCGCGGCGAACACGTCGGCTGGAGCGAACTCACGAACGTGACCATCGACGAAAATACGGGAGACATCATGGTATTCGCCGCTGGACTCAAGCCGGCAGAGGTGCTCTACCGCAGTCGTGACCACGGCAAAACTTGGGCCACCGAGAAGATAGTGATCAAGGCCGACAACAATGGTTGGCAGGGGACGACTTACTGCTGCGACTCCGGCATTACCCTGCGCCATGGCAAACACAAGGGCCGGCTCCTGATGCCGTCGCAGGTTTTTGTTGGATCCATCAACAAGGACGGCAGCCGTACTTATTTGAACAAGGGGCAGGGCCGCAAATATTTTGGCAAGCGCTACAGTAATGCCCTGTATAGTGATGATGGCGGCAGAACCTGGATTCCCAGCGATCCATACCCCATCCTCGGGACATCGGAGCCCGGGCTTCTCGAGATGAACGACGGCAGCATTTACTACAACGCACGCACCCACATCCGGACCGGCAACAAGATCGTGGGTCGCAGCTTGGACGGCGGCCAAACCTGGCTCGATGCCAAGGAGGACGACGAATTATTCGACGGCCCACCGGACGAGTACGGTTGCAAGGGCGCCATCCTTCGCCTCCCGTTCGACGATCGCGACATCATCCTATTCAGCGGCCCGGGTCGCAGTGACAAACGCGACGACATCACCGTGCAAGTCAGCTTCGATCGCGGCCAATCATGGCCGGTGAAGCGCATCGTCAAGGTTGGCCCCGGCAACTACACTTGGATGGCTGCAGGCCGCAAAGGCACTGCCAGCGAAGGCATGATCTACCTGCTTTCCAACAAAGATTGGATGGCCCGCTTCAACCTGGCTTGGTTGCTGCAGAAGCAGGCAAACTAGGCTGCCGAGAGTAGCGACCTGCCTTTTTTCTTGTCATTGGAGTGGCGCTGATTCCCCATCGGCGGGTGTCCCGATGCTCTGCCATCCAACTGTTTTTTCTGCTTCTGCTTCTGCTTCTGGGTCGTGGCGGCGCAACCGGTGGCGAAACTACGGATGAATCGTGGTGGGCCATTCAACCGCTGAACCGTCCTGAGATTCCAAAATCCACCTCGGCACAACCCGGATGGAGCGAGCACCCAATCGACCGTTTCGTCGCGGCCAAGCACGCCGAAAAGAGCCTGTTACCCACACCCGCCGCAGACCGGCGAACCTTCATTCGCCGCGCAACATTTGACCTGACCGGCCTCCCTCCGACGCCCGAAGAAGTCAACGCGTTCGTGAACGATAACTCGCCCAACGCAACCAAACGACTGGTTGACCGGCTTCTATCGAGCCCGCGATACGGTGAACGCTGGGCGCGGCACTGGATGGACGTTGCCCACTATGCGGAGACACACGGCCACGACGAAGACGCCATCCGAGAAAACGCGTGGCCGTACAGAGACTTTCTCATTGAGTCGTTCAACAACGACAAACCGTACGCCAAGTTCGTCCGTGAACAGATTGCCGGTGACGTGCTTTTTCCCGAGGAACCTTCAGCGACACGAGGTATCGGTTTTTTGGCGACCGGGCCGTGGGATGAAAGTTCGCAGATGGGCATCTCGGACGGGACCATCGACAAGAAGATCGCGCAGTACCTCGACCGCGACGACATGATCGCCACGGTGATGTCCACCTTCGTCAGCACGACCGTTCACTGCGCCCGCTGCCACGATCACAAATTTGATCCGGTCTCGATGGAGGACTATTACTCGTTGCAGGCGGTTTTTGCGGGAGTGGACAAAGTGGATCGACCATACGATGCCGACGCCCGCTTGGCCAAGCGCCGCACACTATTGAATTCACGTCAACGAACGCTTGACCAAGGGAAAATTCCTGAGGGCATGTTCACTGCGGCCGACCTAGCCAAGCTGGAGGCTGAGTTGCATCGTAGCCAAGCGAAGTGGGCTGTCCTCTCCCCGGCGACAGTTGAATCGAGCAGCGGCATCGAGTATGAGGCCAAGCCGGACGGCTCTTTTTTGGCGCTTGGCCAAGCGCCGGAAAAAGATACAACCACCTTCACCGCCCAGTTGCCGATAGACGGTGGAACGGCGTTGCAACTGGAATTATTAACTCACGAGTCACTGCCCAAAAGCGGACCCGGCCGCGCGGACAATGGAAATCTTCATTTGTCCAAAATTTTGGTTCGGGTAAATGGTGATCGGGTCAAAATTGCGCGGGCAGAAGCGAATTTCAATCAGGATGGCTGGACAATCGCACATGCGATTGATGCGAATCCTGATTCCGCTTGGGGAATCCACCCAAAGGAGGGGCAAACACATCGCGCACTGTTCGTTTTTGAAAAACCTCTGGCGGGAATCAAGGGCGACGAAATCCGAGTCGAACTGCGCCAACTCCACGGGAGAAAACACCTGATCGGTCGTCCACGCCTGAAGCTAACCAACTTTACCCTACCAAGTGTTGTCGAATCTGTATCGTTACAGATTAAAGAAATACTAGCGATTAACCCTCAAAAACGCTCCCAAGAGCAAAAACACGCGCTAGCGTTTTATTTTGCCAAGGCCGTCAATGAACGTGCAATGGCTTCGCTCGGGGCGCAAAACAAGGTCTATGCGGTTGCCAGTCAGTTTGCGGCGCTGGGAAATTTCAAACCGGCCGAAAAACCGCGGGTGGTTCATGTGCTTCAGCGGGGCAGCATACATTCGCCCGGCAACCTCGCTCAGCCTGGCGCGTTGAGTTGCGTCAGTGGATTGGATAACAGATTCACAATCTCTCGCTCTGATTCCGAGGAAAAGCGGCGGGCCGCGCTCGCCAACTGGCTGGCCGATGAGCGTAACGTACTGCTTTGGCGATCGATCGTGAACCGTGTTTGGCACTACCACTTTGGCCGCGGGATCGTTGGAACACCGAACGACTTTGGTCGGATGGGAGATCGACCGAGCCATCCGGCGTTGCTCGATTGGCTGGCGTACGAATTCCGCGCTCGCGGTGGTTCCCTGAAATGGCTGCACAGAACCATCATGACCAGTTCCGTCTACCTGCAGCAATCGGCTTACAACGCGGGCTTCGCGAAGCGCGACACCGATAACCGTTGGCTTTGGCGGATGAACAGAAAGCGGCTCGACGCGGAGTCATATCGTGATGCCGTGCTGCAACTCGCCGGCAACATGAATTTGAAAATGGGCGGACCGTCGGATCGCCAGTTTAACATGAGCAAGGGTGTGCACGTGACACCGAATCTCGATTATGTCGGCTTCGATCCCGATGCCCCGGCCAACCATCGGCGCAGTGTGTATCGGTTTGTGTTTCGCACCATCCCGGATCCGCTAATGCAGTTGATGGACTGTCCGGACGCATCGCAGCACGCCCCGAAGCGCGAGTCCTCGGTGACGGCGCTGCAGGCGCTTGGCATGTTGAACAACCGTTTTCTGGTGCGGCAAGGCGAGCGCTTGGCCGAGCGGCTTCAGCGCGAAAGCCCCACCCCTGAAGCTCAAATTAAGCGCCTCTTTGAACTGGCGTATCATCGCGAACCGACAACCGACGAAGATCAGTTGGTCTCGCGGCTTGCTCGCGAACACGGCTTGGCCAATGCCTGTCGCGTGGTACTCAACAGCAACGAATTTCTCTTTGTGAACTGACATGCAACCGGCCCTTTCCAGGCGCAGTTTTTTTGAAACCACAGCAGGTGGATTCGCCGGGCTTGCCCTTGGCCAGGCGCTTGCCGCCGAGGCGTCGTCGGGCCCGGTGATCCATCATCGACCCAAGGCCAAGCGGGTGATCCAACTCTTCATGAACGGCGGGGTCAGCCAGATGGACACCTTTGACCACAAGCCGGTACTGGCTGCCTTGGATGGGCAAAAGTTTGACCCGGGCGATGGCCGGCTGGTGGAGTCGGTGACGAACTCTCCCGGATTCAAGGTGCTGAAGAGTCCGTTCGCGTTTCGGCAGCACGGGGGTTGTGGTCGTTGGGTCAGTGAGGGGCTGCCGCATATGGCATCGGTCGTCGATGACTTGGCTTTTTTGATGTCGATGAATTCACCGACTAATGTTCACGGGCTGGGCAGCTACATGCAGACGACCGGGTCCACGCTGCCAGGCTTCCCCTGTATGGGAGCTTGGATCAGTTACGCGCTTGGCCGGATCAATCAGAACCTTCCTGAGTTCATTGTCATGCCCGATCCGAAAGGGCTTCCGTACAACAATCTCGGGAATTTCACCTCAGGCTTTTTGCCGGCGCGGCACCAGGGAACAGTCATCAACGCCTCCGATTCGAGACCGGTGCGTTATCTTTTCCCGCCGGGCGAAGCGAAGCATATCAACGCGGCCAGCGAGGCCGCCAGTCGGGAAGTGCTCGGGTTTCTAAACCGAAAACACTCAAACCGAATGCCCGGCGATTCGCGACTCGAAGCCAGAATCCAAAGTCTCGAGATGGCCGCCCGCATGCAGCTCAGCGTGCCGGACCTGTTCAACATGAAAGGCGAAAGCCAGGCGGTGCGGCGGCTCTATGGCATGGACGACAAGACCACCGAGGATTTCGCCAAGCGCTGCATCCTTGGCCGCCGGATGCTGGAGAGAGGAGTGCGGTTTGTCCAGATCTGGAGCGGTGCGGGTGGTCCCAACAAAAACTGGGACAACCATGCAAACATTGACACCGAACTGCCGTACATGACCCGGCAGGTCGACAAACCAATTGCCGGCCTGATCAAGGACTTGAAGTCGCGTGGTATGCTTGAGGACACCCTTGTGATCTGGACCACCGAATTTGGTCGCATGCCATTTAGCCAAGGGCAGGCAGGCCGGGATCACAATGGCGGAACATTCGTCACTTGGTTTGCCGGTGGTGGGGTGCAAGGAGGGACGACTTACGGCCAGAGTGACCAGTGGGGTTGGAAAAGCGAAACCGGCACAACCGCCCACGACATGCACGCCATCATTTTGCACCTGCTTGGAATTCATCATGAGCAGTTGACCGTTCGTCACAACGGAGTAGATCGCCGCCTCACAGACGTCCATGGCCAAGTGATTCGTGATATATTGGTGTGACACAGGCGTAGTGAATAGCCAATGCCAACGCATTTCTCCGCTTGGCCAAACTTGGCTCGATGTGGATTGGAAACTGGGGTAGATTGAAGTCGTGAACTTGATAAACCGGTTGCGCTTGGCCAAGCGGAGGCTGTTTGGGACGAGTAAAATGAAAAGATTAACTCGCTTACTTGCTGCTTGGTTTTTTGTAGGATGTTTGACCTATCCTGCAGTAGCTGGGCCAGGAGATGAGGAAGGGCCAACTCTGCAGATTGCAGGGATTGCAATCAAGGATGGCGTGGTGGATCTTTCTGTTAATCTTGCCCAACCATTCGATTGGGAGAACACCAAGTTTGTTTCCATAAAAACGTTTCCCAATGATCCACCCTGGTTTCCCCCAACTCATCATGAACTCACCTTCGGACACCACGAGGTAGACATCATGGAATGGTTTCAGTTCGACTACATTGAGATAGGAAACTACGAGGTGACTGAAGATTTCACCGTTGAGGCGAAACTCTTTGGGCGCAAAAAAATTGTGGGCCTGTTTGATCCCGAGATGAATCTCTTGAAATTTGATGGTTTGGACTATGTGCCGATGGTGAAGACGCCAACCTTTATCGTGAAATCCTCTGCAGACTTGAAAAGCTGGAGGAAGGTCAGCAGACTTGAAGCCGTTGCGAAGGAGTTCGAGTGGGGCAAACCGCTGGCGGTTCGCTTCAAGCTGACAGCGGCGGCTCAACGGTTTTTTATCGTTCAGATTTATGAAGATTAGCGAAACTCAACCCGGTTTGCTCTTGGTGATTGGCTTGGCTTTGGCCGGGTGCGGTGGCGGATCGAAGGATATCCACGGCGCGGCGTTCGATGGAGACCTTGCCAAGGTTAAGAAATTGGTGGCCGACGGTGTGGACATCAACAAGCGCGGCAAAAAAAAGGTGACGGCGCTGCACATCGCGGCGTACCAGGGCAACAACCGCCACATCGCCTTGGCCAAGTGGATGCTCGCGAACGGTGCGGACACCGGTGCGCGGGATTTTGAGGGCAAAACCCCGCTGCAAGTGGCCAACGACCGGGGGAACACCAAGATCGCCGAGGTCATTCAGGGTGGACGCACCGGGGGCGGAGGCCGGCAACTGATCGACGGAGGGATCGGGGTTTCCGAGGTGCTCGATTTTTAGCCTGTTTTAGCTAAAAAAAGGCTTTTTTCGCCAAATTTCTCGGTTGCAATTGGTTTTGGGGCCGGTATCTTTCCCGGCCCTTTTGGTTTGAGACAATTCGGGACCATAGCATACAACGCATTCATGGAGGTGGCACAGCAGCCGGTTTACCTGCTGTTGATGGCCGGTTCGTGTTTTTTTTGCATCTTTCTTTCAGTGGTTCCGTACTTCGGTTTTGGTGACGACATCCAGATGGTGAAGACCAGCACGCTCGCGGTCATGCTGGTGACTGGCTTGTTCGGGGCTGTCCTGTGCGCCTCCTCGTCGGTCGCGCGGGAAATCCGCACCGGCACGGCGCTGGCGGTGTTGTCGAAACCGGTGGGCCGGGCGCGGTTCCTTCTCGGCAAGTATGCCGGGCTGTCCGGCGCACTGGCGCTGCTGGTGTACGCCAACCTGGTCGCCTGCCTGCTGGCCAGCCGGATGGCCTACGATGCCTATGGCTCGGCCGATACCTTTTCCTTTGGCGTCTATTGTCTTGGCGGGCTGCTGGCGGCTTTTATGGTTGGCGGTTTTCTGAATTATTTTCTGCAACTCCGCTTCATTATCACGACGGTGATTGCGATGGTGATCCTGACTACAGCGATGTCCGCGTTTATTTTCGTGTCTGAACCAGCGACGACCGGCGCCAGTGCGGATCCGCGCGTGGTGGATTGGCGGCTGATCTCGGCGTCGGTGCTGATCCTGTTCGCGGTGCTGATCTTGACGGCGCTGGCTCTAGCCTGTTCCACACGGCTAGAGCTGATGCCGACATTGGCAATCTGCTCCGGGGTGCTGTTTCTCGGACTGATGTCAGACTGGCTATTTTTGGGACGGGTGGATGGCGGCTCGTGGTGGGCGTCGATCCTTTACACCGTCACACCAAACTGGCAGAATTTTTGGTTGGCCGACGTGCTGGAGGGTGATGGGGTGATCCCTATCCGGTATATTGGACAAGCGTTCGGATACCTTGTCGGCTACGTGGGGGCAACCTTGTCGGTTGCCCTCTGGTTGTTTGAGGATCGTGAACTAACATAATGCAGCAGCAAACTTCATCAAAACTGGGAATGATCAACAGCATCGGGCTGTTGCTTGTAACCATCGCGGCGCTGTTCCTGTCACATGGAGCCCAAACCACGGCCGGCCTCGCCGCGGTGCTGCTTCTGGGCATCGGGACGGTGATTGGGTTCTTCGCCTTCGTCCATTCGCACCTAATCGGGCGTGAGCGGCAGGAGGAGTTGGAGATGCAGGCGCTGGACCAGTCTCGTGGCGACCAGTCGCTCTTTGCCGGGGCTGCGGAGGATGCCTATCCGGCGCGCAACGCGCGGCGGCAGTTCGAAAAATGGGTGGTGCCGGGCTTCACGGTGCTGGTGCTGCTTGGCCAAGCGTTTGGCTTGTTATGGCTTTATGTTGAGCTGACCGGGAATGCAGAGGCTGGTGACGCGGGCGACAGGGTGCTGTCGATCATGTTCTTTGCCCTGTTCATGATCATACTGTTCATGATGGGCAAATACTCGGCCGGCCTCGCCCGGATGGACGGGCAGGAACTGCTGCGCCCGGCCGCGAACTACATGCTGCTTGGCTCGGTGGCGTGCACCGCAGTGGTGGCATCATTGACGGCATCACACCTGAACGATCACGGCTGGGACGATGTGATCGCGTGGATCCTGTTTGCGGTAGTCGCGATCGCCGCCTTGGAAAACGGCATCACGCTGATCCTGGAGATTTACCGGCCAAGGGTGGACGGCAAAAAGGCCCGCCTGATTTACGACAGCCGGTTGATTGGCCTGCTTGGCCAACCGGGCGGCCTGATCTCCACCGCGGCGCAGGCGATGGACTATCAGTTCGGCTTTAAGGTGTCCGAGACCTGGTTTTACCGCTACATTGAGCAAAAGCTGGCGCTCATCCTCGCAATCCAGTTCGGGGTGTTGTTTCTCAGCAGCAGTTTCGTGGTGATCCACTCCAACGAGAAGGCTCTGCTGGAGCGGAATGGCGAAATGCAGGAGGAGGAGCTCATCCCCGGTTTTTATCTCAAGCTGCCGTGGCCAATCGACAAGGTGTATCGATTCAAGACCGACCAGATTCAATCCTTCACGCTGGGTGTGGTGGATAACCAGCACAACGAGGCCAAGCCGGAGAGCAGCGAGGTGCTGTTGTGGACCACGCCACACAATCACGGTTCCGCGACGGATCAGGAGCAAAACTTCAACATGATCGTGGCCAGCAGGAATGCTGATGCCGAGAGCGCCGCGGGTGCGGTTCCCATGAACCTCCTCACGGTTAGCATCCCGGTGCATTACCGCATCAACGACTTGAAGGCATGGATCACTCACAATGCCAACGCAGGGTCACTGCTTCAGAAACTGGCCATGCGTGAAGTCACGCAATTCCTCATCGGTGCAGATGTCGACGAACTCATGGGCCCCGGCCGCGGCTCCGCCCAGGAGACGCTGAAACAACAAATCGATGCCCAGGCAAAAACCCACAACCTGGGGGCGGAAGTCTTGTTTGTGGGCCTTCAGGACATTCATCCGCCCGTCGGCAAAAACGAACAATCCAAGGAGACAGGGGGCGTTGCGGAGAAGTATGAGGAGGTCATCGTAGCGCAGATGCACGCCGAGACGAACCGCCTGGGAGCCAAACTGTACAGCGCCGGCAAGGTTCCGCAGGCACACGCCACCGCTGCCGAGATCTTGGCCAGGGCGAGGAGTGAAAGCACCAACAAGGTGGCCATTGCCGAGGCGGAGGCCAAGCGCTTCGCCAACCAGGCCGCTGCCTTCCGGAGTGCTCCGTCGGTTTACAAGACCCGGATGAAGCTGGAGAGCTTCAAGGAAGCCACGGTCGGTTCGCGCAAGTATATTTTGTCAAACCCGGCCAACCGGGATGTCATCAACCTCGAGTTGCAGGATCAACTTAGAAAAGACCTGCTTAACGTAACCGTCGAACAAGACAACTAACCCAGCCAATTTAAGTTCAATGAAAAAAAATCATGTCACCCTGACGATCGGCGCGATCCTCGTGATCATATTCGGCTTCATGCTGCTGACCTACCAGGTGCGCCACACCGAGGTGGCGATTCGCGAGACCATCACTGGATCCGCCGAAAATATCGAAGAAGGATTCCATTTTCGCTTCCCCTGGCCCATCAACGAGATTCACAAGTTCGACAATCGCATCCAGAGCTCGGACTGGACGTTTGAAGAGACCATGACCACGGAGGGCAAAACGATCCTGGTAAAGGTGTTCGCCACTTGGAAGATCAGTGATGCATTGCAGTTTTTCAAGAGGTTCGATGGTGACCTGACTGAAGCGAACAGCAAGCTTGAAGACATCGTGCGTAGTGCCCAGAACGCTGTTATTGCCGACTACACCTTTGATCAGATCGTGAATACTAACCCCGAACTGCTCAAGCTCGCGGAGATTGAGGATAAAATGCGCGAAAAAGCGAGCAGTGACACTTTAAGCTCCGGCATTGAGATCAAGATGGTGGGCATCAAGCGACTGGGACTCCCGGCGTCAGTGACCACTGCGGTGTTCGAGCGCATGAAGGCTGAGCGACAGGCCCACATCGAGGAGGTCAAGGCGGAGGGCGAACGTGAGGCCAAGATGCTCAAGGCCGAGGCTGACCTGAAAGCCAACGAGATTCTGGCTCGAGCCGAGGCTCAGGCCAAGGTATTGCGTGGCGAAGCCGAAGCCGCCTCCGCCAAGTATTACAAGGAGTTCGAAAAGAACCCTGAGCTGGCCAATTTCCTTTTCAACCTCAATGCCCTGGAGGGCTCTCTCAAGGATAACGCCACGTTGATCCTCGATCCGAACACCCCTCCGTTTAACCTGTTGACTCAGCCGGACAAGGCGTCAAAGGAATAACCTGTGAGCGACGAGGAAAAACTACCGCAGGGCACCGAACCTCCCGTCGGGGAACGTCACGACTCCACCCAGGTCGTGGAGGATGCCCGCGCCCGTGCGTTGGCTGAGGCGCTGCAGGGCAGCTTCAAGGTCATTCGTGTACTCATGGTTGTGTTGACTGTTGCCTTCCTCGGTTCCGGCATCACGAAGGTGGGCAGCGGCGAGCAGGCGTTGCTGCTACGGTTCGGCGAGTTCAAGCGCCCCCTTGGGCCAGGTCTGCATTTTGCGTGGCCCAACCCGATCGACCGAATCGTAAAGGTGGACGTCAGCAAAAACGTAACGATCACCTCCGATGTGGGCTGGAGCACCGCAGAAGGAGAGGAGCCGCAGGACGGTTTTTCCTTCGACCCGAATTTCGACGGCTACACCCTCACCGGGAAGGGCAACACGGTGCACATCAAGGCGGTAATGAATTTCAGCCTCGAAGATTCCGAGAAAGCTATCAAAGCCTATGCCTTTAATTTCGACGATACGGCCGTTTTTCTCCAGTCTGCACTGGACAACGCGGTGTACCACGCCTCCGCCAACCGCAGTGCGCTGGACGCGGAAAAGCGCAAAATGGATTCTGATGGTAATCGACTTGGCAAAACACTTGAGGAGGACATCCGCAACCGAGTCAAAAAGGTTGTCAACGAGGCACACGAGCTTCCAATCAAGGTGAACTCGCTGACTTTAAGCTTTCAAGTACCCGAGGGGGTCAAGTCTGCCTACTTAGAATTCGGTGACGCTGAGACAAAACGGAATGAGAAAGTCGTGAAAGCCCAAACCGAGGCGGGCAGTATTGTTACCAAAGCCGAAGGCGACGCCAAGGTGATTCAAAGCGGTGGTGAAACTACAAAACGCCGGTTTCTGACCACGGTGGAGGCCGAAGCCCGGTCGTTCACCGAACAACGGCCGTATTACGAGAGCAACCCCGAGCTGTTCCGGCAGCGTCTGCTCACCGGGACGATGCAGCGCGTGCTCACCAACGCTGTTGATGTCTTTTACCTCTCCGGCCGCCAGCCGCGCATCTGGCTGAACCGCACGCCAGAGAAGCCGAAGCTGAAGGAAGGGGGAGCGCCCTGATTAACTAAAACAAGCGCTTGGCGAAGCGCTGCAGTACTAACTCAACATGCAAGTTTCATCACTGTTAAGCCGAAAGGAAATCCACGAACACCATCACGATCATGAGCTCGACCATGATCATGATTGCGGCCACGATCATGAACACACCAACTTTCGGATGACCACCATGGTCGCCGGTGTGGTGTTCATAGCCAACTCCTTCTTTATGCAGTGGTTTTCGGGCACGGACAACCAGATGGCCGGCATCAGCGCATTCATTGGCGCCATGATCCTCGGATTCCCGATCCTGCGTCTGGCTGTGAAGGATATTACCCGCGGCATGCTGACTATCAACGAACTCGTTGCCATAGCGTTCCTTGCGGCGATCGCCTCCGGCGAGTCGCAACTCGGAGGTTACCAGACAGCCGGTATTGTCGCGTTTTTCATGTTGCTGGGTGAACTGATCGAGACCCGCACCGCTGCCGGCGCGCGCGCCTCGATTGCGTCGCTCGTCAAGATGACCCCGACGAAGGCCCGGCGCATCGTCGGCAACGACGAGGAGGAGGTCGCCGCCTCGGAACTGAAAGTGGGCGACAAAATCCGGATTCGCCCCGGTGACAACGTGGCAGCCGACGGTAAAATCGTCAGTGGTCAGGGCTCGATCAACCAGGCCAACATCACCGGCGAGTCGCTCCCCATCGACAAAAGCAGCGGCGACGAGGTGTTCGCCGGCACCACCAACCTGAACGGCGTGCTCGAGGTCGAGGTGACCCGCGCCGGGGAGGACACTACTTTCGGCCGCGTGCGTGACCTGATCCTTTCCGCCGAGCAGACCAAGCTGCCGATCATGCGGATCATCGACCAGTACATGGGCTACTACACGCCGCTCGTGCTGGTGATCGCCGGCATTGTCTGGTTTTTTACAGGGGAAATCGAGCGCGTGGTTTCGGTGCTGGTCATCTCCTGCCCGTGCGCGTTCATCCTCGCCTCGCCAACGGCGATGGTTGCCGCGCTGGCCTCAGCCGCCCGCCTCGGAGTGCTCATCAAGAATGTCGGAGACATCGAGATTGCGGCGCGCATCAACGCCTTTGTGTTCGACAAGACCGGCACGCTGACCACCGGCGAGCTCGCGGTCAGCCGTCTGGCGCCGCAGGGCGACATCAAGCCGGCCGAGCTGCTCAAGGTCGCCGCCACTGCGGAAAAATTCAGCAATCATCCAACTGCGAAGGCATTGACCAATCTTGCCGGAGAGGCTGGACTGACACTGGCCGACCCGGGCGATTTCAAGGAAACCGCCGGCAAGGGAGTGCAGGCCAGGGTGGACGGCGCGAGCATCGTGATTGGTCGCGCACAGTGGCTCCGTGACAACGGGGTGGCTGAAGATTTCGAATCCAGCGTCGACATTAAGGAGGCCGAGGGCTACAGCCTGTTGTTCGTTGCACGAGACGGCGTTTGTATCGGCTGGATCGGTCTGCAGGACGCCACCCGCGGCGAGGCCAAGGAGGCGCTGGCTGACCTGCTAGGATCCGGCGTGCAACGTGTGGCGATGGTTTCCGGCGACCGCCAGCCGGTGGCCGCCCGGGTGGCAGCGGAGATCGGCTGCGGCGAGGTCGTGGCCGAATGCCTGCCACAGAACAAGGTTGACTATGTCACTGACCTGAAGAGCCGCGGCTACCGCGTGGCTGTGATCGGCGACGGGGTCAATGACGCCCCGGCGTTAGCCGCCGGCGACATGGGCGTGGCCATGGGCGCGGCCGGCAGCGAGGTAGCCATCCAGAGCGCCACGATCGCGCTGATGAATAGCGACCTTCGCCGACTGCCGTTCCTCGTACGCCTGTCCCGTAATACCCGTTCTGTCATTAACCAAAACTTCCTGTTTGGCATTCTGTTCATCATCCTGGGTATGGCGGCTGCCAGCTACGGAATCATCAACCCGATTGTCGCGGCGATCCTGCACAACGCCGGCTCGCTGATCGTGGTGTTCAACAGCGCGCGGCTGGTCCGGCAGGGTGAGGAACTGGTCCCATTCGAGCCGGAGTCCGCCACGGCCGGCAGCGATGGCGCGGCCGGCATGACGGCCCAGCCAGCCTGACGGGTTTTATGAGCCGCGCTTGGCCAAGCGCAGGGAAGACACAGCTATGAGTTCAAACGAAACGGTCATTTCCGCGCAGGGACTGACCAAGGTGTTCAAGGATTTCTGGGGCCGGACAAAGGCGCGTGCCGTCGATGGAATCGACTTCGAAGTGCGGCGAGGCGAGGTGTTCGGCCTGCTCGGCCCGAACGGCTCCGGCAAATCCACCACGGTGAAGATTTTGCTCGGCCTGCTGTACCCGACCCGCGGCCGCATCACGGTGTTCGACCATTCGCCACGCCACGTGCAGACCAAGGCGCGCATCGGCTATCTGCCTGAGGAGTCGTACCTGTACCGCTACCTCAACTCCGACGAGACGATCGACTTCTTTGGCAGCCTGTTCCACATCGACTCGAAGGAACGCCGCGACCGCGCAGCGCAGCTAATCGAGATGGTTGGGCTCGACAACGCCCGGCGCCGGCATGTCGGCGAATTCTCGAAGGGCATGCAGCGGCGGATCGGCCTGGCGCAGGCGCTGATCAACGACCCCGACCTGATCGTCCTCGATGAGCCGACTTCCGGGCTCGACCCAATTGGCTGCCGGGAGATCAAGGATTTGATCCTCACCCTCGCCGAGCGTGGCAAGACGGTCATCCTGTCGAGCCACCTGCTGGCCGATGTGGAGGATGTCTGCGACCGCGCGATGATCTTGTACGGCGGCCGAGTGCAGGCGATGGGCACCATGAGCGAGCTGCTGGCCAACCGCGACGCCACGCGCATCACCGCGCCGACCCTCTCCCGCGACACGATGGAGCGGGTGCTGTCACTGATCCGCGACGACACCGGCTCGGAGGAGGTGCGCGTCGACAACCCGACGCAAAATCTCGAGAGCCTGTTCCTCAACATTGTCGAGCAGGCGCGCCGCAAGGAGTCGGAGACCTCCGGGGCGACCTCCGGCCATCGCGTAGCCGATTACCTGCGCGGCGATGCAGCGGGGGACCGGACCGACCGCGTACTCGATCACCTGACCCGTGCCGCGGACGGATCAACGGCTGGCCAAGCGCCGGAAGTGGCCACGCCGGCGGAGACGGTTGCCCACGACAAACTGGCCGGCTTGGCCAAGGCCGAACCGGCCCCGAAAGGCAAGGTCGCCCCGGCGAAGGGGGACAACCTCGACAAAGCCAACGAGAAACTCGGCGGCCTGCTCGGCGACTGATTTTTTCGCCGGAAACCAAGCGCCATGTGGCCCGTCGCCAAGCAAACCCTGAAAGCCGCCGTCCGGTATCGGTTCGTCGTGGCGCTTGGCCTGGCGCTGCTGGTCATCGTGTTCGGCGTGCCGTTGCTGCTGAAGAGCGACGGGACGGCCAAGGGCACCGTTCAACTGGTGCTGACCTACACGCTCGGTGCGACCACCGCGCTGCTGGGCATCGCCTCGCTCTGGATGGGCTGCGGCACGCTGGCCCGCGAGGTGGAGGACAACGTGATGCAGATGGTTGCCGTCAAGCCGGTCGCCCGCTGGCGGGTGTGGCT
>JASMKO010000031.1 GCA_030749225.1 Verrucomicrobiota bacterium | reverse complement strand
GCGGCTCGGTGTTTTTCTCGTTCCTCGCCGGGCCGGTGTTTTTCTCGCCAGAAGTCAAGTCGATCACCCCACCGCCATACAACGGCATCGTCGCCCAGGCGATGCTTGGCCGCTACTTCACGCTGCACCTCCTTTGCGGAGTCTTGGCAATCTTGCATCTGCTACTCGAGTGGCTGTACGGCGGGGGCGGATTCCCGAGGCGGACTGTTGCGGTCGTCGGGGCGCTGCTTGTCCTCGCACTGATCGGCGGCAAATTCATCGGACCCAAGCTCACCGTTTGGCACCAGCAGAAGGAGCAGTTCAAGCTGAAGAGCGAAGGCGAGCCACCGATGATTGAGCCAGCAACCTACGAGCCGCAAGTCATCCAGGACGCCAAGTGGAAGTTTGACGTGTGGCACGGCGTGTCTCAGCTCATCAACTTCGCGATGCTGACCCTGCTGACATGGCGGTTTTGGAGCCTCACCCGACCCGGCGGACATGACGGCTCCAGCCCGTATGGACAGCGTAAGCGGAACCTCTTCGCCAAGTAACGGCCGCGGGCTTGCCGCGCCTACTCCACCGAGATTGCCTGCTTGATGCCGAACTTCTCGATGCGTTTGCGCAACGTGGCGCGCGTGATGCCCAACAGCTTGGCCGCCTGGACCTGGTTGCCGTTGGTCTCGCGCAGCGCGTGGGCTATCAACTCCCGCTCCACCGCCGGTAGCACGGCGAGGTCCGGCTGCTCCTTGGCCCAGTGAAAAAGCGTCGCCGCGATGGAACCAAGGTCGTTGGCGGTGGCCGGCGGCGGCTCCGCTTGGCCAAGCGCCTGGCCCGGGCCAGCCGGGGCGGCCCGGCCGGGCCGAATGTCCGATGGCAGGTCGGCGGCCCGGATGGCGTCGCCCTTGGCCATGACGATGGTTCGGCGCATGGCGTTCTCCAGTTCCCGCACGTTGCCGGGCCAATCGTGCCCGACGAGCCGCTCCTGCGCGTCTTCAAGGATTGATTTCGGCTTGCGGCCCTCGGCCTGGGCGATGGTGTTGAGAAAATAATCGATGAGCAGCGGGATGTCCCCGGGACGCTCACGCAGCGGCGGCAGGCTGATCCGCACGACGTTGAGCCGGTAAAACAAATCCTCCCGAAACTCCTTGGCTGCCACGGCCTCCTCCAGTCGCTTGTTCGTTGCGGCGATGATGCGTACGTCGACCTTGATCGGCTTGTTGCCGCCGACGCGCTCGATCGTGCCGTTCTGCAGCACCCGCAAAATCTTCGCCTGCGTGGCCAGCGTCATGTCGCCGATCTCGTCGAGGAACAGTGTCCCCTTGTCGCACTGCTCGAACTTGCCGATGCGCTGCGAGTTCGCCCCGGTGAACGAGCCTTTCTCATGGCCGAACAACTCGCTCTCGAGCAGGTTCTCCGGGATCGCGGCGCAGTTGATCGGGAGGTACGGCTTGTCGTTGCGCTGGCTGTTTTGGTAGATCGCGCGCGCGACCAGTTCCTTGCCGGTGCCGCTCTCGCCAGTGATCAACGCCGTGGCATCCGACCCGGCAAGTTGGCCGATCATCTTGAACACCTCCTGCATCGGCTGACTACGGCCGACGATGCCCAGGTCGTAATCCTCCGACTCGAGGAGCGGCTCGCAGGCGACAACCTGTTTCATGTCGCGGGCCGCCTTGAGAGCGTCGGCAACAATCTGCTTTAGCTTTGGCACGTCAAACGGCTTGAGCAGATAGTCGTACGCACCGAGCTTCATCGCCTCGATCGCGGTCTGCGTCGTGCCAAAGGCGGTCATCATGATCACCGGCAGCTTGGCATCGTCCTGCCGGATGCGGCGCAATGTTTCCAGCCCGCTGATGCCGCCCATCCGGACATCCATCAACACCAGGTCCGGCTGAAATCGCTTGATGACCTCGAGGCCCTCCTCGCCGCTGGCAGCGGTCTCGAGGTCAAGGTCGGGCGAGGCGAAAATGCGCTTGAACGAGTAGCGTACATCATCCTCGTCATCGATGAGCAGAAGTTTGTCCATGAACCGTCCCTTAAAGGGCTTGCGAAGCATAGGCGGCACGATCGGTTTTCACAATGCCAAGAAAAAAGTCGCCTTGTCCAAGCGGAAAAACTAGCCTCGCCACAGCCAGTTCACGAACATGAAACCGTTGACCCGTCGTCACTTTTTGGCCGCCACCGTCGCGGCAACTGCAACCGCCGCCCTGCCCGGCCGGGCACTTGCCCGCAAGCCCAAGCAGGAGATCATCGACCTGCATCAGCACACCAACTACAGCGGCCGAAACGATGAGCGGCTGCTGGGTCATCAAAAGGCATTGGGCGCGCGGTGGACCGTCCTGCTGCCGGCCGGCCGCCTGTACGGGCTCGCCGCCAACTGCGGTGGCAACAAGTCCGTCCGCAGGGTTGCGGTCAAAACCCCCCGCAACTACGTGCACTTCGCCAACGAAATCGCCGACCACCCCGAATGCATTCCGACAATCGAGTCGTTTTTGAAAAAGGGCGCAGTCGGCATCGGCGAACAGAAGTTCCGCGTCGAGTGCGACTCAAGACACATCCAGCGCATCGCCGAGCTGGCGCGGGAATACGATGTGCCGGTGCTGATGCACTTCGAGCACGGCAACTACAACACCGGCTTCGAACGCTTCCACAAGATACTTGAGAAATTCCCCACGGTGAATTTCATCGGCCACGCACAGACCTGGTGGGGCAACATCGACAAGGAACACGACCAAGCGGTCATGTATCCCAAGGGCGCCGTCACGCCGTCCGGCATCAGCGACCGGCTGCTGCGCGACTACCCGAACATGTTCGGCGACCTTTCGGCCGGTTCCGGGCAAAACGCGCTCGTCCGCGACGAGGCGCACGCGGTCAAGTTCATTGAGCGCCACCAGGACAAGTTGATCTTCGGCAGCGACTGCAACGACATCATTGGCCGTGGGCCAAGCTGCATTGGCGCGCGGACGATCAGCATCCTCCGCCGACTGGTTCCCGACACGAAAATCCAGGACAAACTTTTCAGCGGCAATATCCGCCGCATCGTTCGTATCCCTAAATAACCCCCCGCTTGGCCAAGTGGGGCTAACAACTCGTCGGGACTTCCTGCAGGACCTTGATACAATGGGGGATGGCTCCCACGACAAAGTCGAGGCACTCAAGTGCCCCCTTCGGTTTGCCGGGCAGACAGATCACGAGCGTCGAGTCGATCACGGCAGCGAGGTTGCGCGACAGGATGGCATTGGGAGTGATTTTCATCGACTCGATCCGCATCGCCTCGCCGAAGCCGGGCAGTTCGCGCACGGCCATTTCACGCACCGCCTCGGGGGTCACATCGCGCGGGGCAACACCGGTGCCGCCGGTTGTCAGGATCAGGTGGCAGCCGTTGTTCACCTGTTCGCGCAGGGCGCGCTGGATGTCGCGAATCTCATCCGGCACTACCGCCTCACTGGCGACCACCCAGCCATGGCCCGCTACAGCCTCCTTGAGTGCTGGTCCGCTGGCGTCGTCGTAGACACCCTGCGTTGCACGATCCGAAACTGAAATAATCCCGACCTGAATTTGCATCGTTTGCGATCAGTAAATCAACTGGAACTCCGGCAGCATCGTCACCGCCCAAAGAACGTCCTCAACCGACTCGGCCACGTTGCCGCCGCCACCCAGCTTGGCCAGCATCGCCGACTCCTCCTGGCTTGGCGGACGGCCAAGCGCCGAGCGGAATAGCCGCTTGGCTAAGCCAGGTTGTTTTTCCCGGCCATCGCCCAAGGCGGCCGCACCATCCTTGATGAGGCTTGAGAGCACCTCGCCGTTGGTCAGCGCAAGTGCCTGCAGCGTCGTGGCGACAGACGGGCGCTCGGTGGTCACCTGCTCGCGGTTCGGACGGCCAAGTGCGGTGGTCAACGCCGTCTTGTTTTGGAGCGACTCACGGAACCGCCCGCCGAAGGACAGCACCGATCCTCGCATATTCATCCGCTTGGCCAAGCCCCACGGGGCCATGTCCACCTCGCCCAGTTCCGAGGCGGAACGCCATTTGGTGTCGTCGAAATCCGGCTTGTTCCAGTCGTCGGAGCCCCCGGTGCTGACCTTCCACGACTTGTCGGAGATCACATCCATCGTCGAGCCGTCCGCGAACTCAAATCGAATGCCCAGCCAAAGACCGGCCGGGTTGCTACCAGAGCCGTCGTTTGTGGCCGACACGGCAATCAAGTTTTTGCCTTTCTGGAACCGCCCGGCAAGGTTTCGAAACTGCGGCTCCTCCCAGTTTTTACCAGCCAAGCCGTTGCGCCGGTTAACGAGCAGGACAAACGAGTTGTCCGCCGCAGCTATGACGTCCGCTGTCGTTGGCCTGCGCGGCAACTCGACGGTTTTTCGGAAGTAAACCGTGCCCGGTTCGACGCCGTTGGCCGCCTTGACCGTGCTCCAGATCCACCGGCCTCTGGGCAGGTCGGCCCGGTCGACCCCCACCTTCTCGCCGTCAAGGTTCGCACCGTCAAACTCGATCTTCTTCGCCGGGGACGGCTTCCAGTGGCCAGTGAGAGTCGCCACGGCATCGACAAACTGCTCGGCTGACATGCGGCGCACCAGTGGACCGCGAAAGACAAACTCTTTTTCCGCCTGCTCGGAGCCATTCACCGCCGGCATTTGGTAGGCGCGCGACGTCATGATCTGCTCCATGGTGGATTTGAGGTCGTACCCATTGTCGGCCAGGTCGCTTGCCAGTAAATCCAGCAGGTCGGTGTTCCACGATTCGTTTTCCATGTCATCGACAGGCTCCACAAAGCCACGGCCAAGGAATCGTGCCCAGAGCCGGTTCACCATCGTGCGGCTGAGACGCCCGTTGTTCGGGCTGGTCACAGCCTCGGCCAGTTGGCGGATGCGGGTGGCCTTGTCGGCCTTGGAATCGATCTTGCCCAACTCGGGGTGAATGAACCGCACGTCGGAAATCTTCCCGGTTGGCTTGTCACACTCGATCATCTCGAGTGGCTTGTCTGCGTACACACTTGCCAGCGCGTAGGCATCGGCCAGCGACCAGTCGTTGATGAAACTGTCGTGGCAGGATGCACACTTGAGATTCACGCCCATGAAAATCTGGGAGATATGCTGGGCAGCCTGCATCTGCGGCTTCTGACTGGCGTTCACCACGCCGCGCCAAACGATGCCCTTGGTAAATCCCTGCGAGTGCTCGGTGGGATTCACCAGTTCGTACACAAACCGGTCGTACGGCTTGTTGTTGAAAAGAGAGCCGTACAACCAGCCGGTGATCTGTTTGCGGCCGCCGTCAATGTAGCCGGTGCCGGCGTAGTCGTTGCGAAGGATGTCATTCCAGAATGCCAGCCAATGCTCGGCGTACGACTTGCGATCGTCGAGCAGTCGCCGAACCAGCTTGCGGCGTTTCCCCGTGTCCGCATCCAAGACAAATGCCTCGAGTTCATCCACCGGCGGCAGCAGCCCAATTGTGTCGAGGTAGACGCGCCGAGCAAAAATGCGATCCGAAACCACAGCACTGGCCTTGACGCTGTGTTTTTCGAAATACGGTTTCAGCAGGCGATCAATTGGATGACCCACTTCCGGCCCAGGCAACTCCGGCCGATTCGGTTTGAGGTTCAGCACCGGAGCCTTGGCGAAGTTCGCGCCCTCCTCCCACTGGAGTCCCTGGTCAATCCATGCGCGCACCAGCCCGACCTGTTCTGGGGTGAACTTCGAGCCTTTCTGCGGCATCACATTGTCGGGATCGATCCCGGAAACCAAATCGACTAGGTAACTCCCGGCACTGTTGCCGACCACCACCGAAACCCCAGCGTCACCGCCGGCCAACAACTGCTCGCGTGTCTCGAGGCTGAACCCACCCTTGGCCTTGCCCTTGCCGTGACACTTTGTGCAACTCTGCTCGAGCAAAGGATAAATTTCCTTCGAAAAACTGACCTTGTGATCCGCCGCCGGTGGCAGCTTCCCCTTTTGCTCGGTGGTTAGCTCAGCCCGAACACCACCGAGCAACGCCAACAGCAAACCAGCACACGCAACGGTAACTCGACAAACGACTTTCAATATGCCCGAAAGATAGAAGCCCACACCCCGCTGGAAAAGGAAAATGCACTACGGCTGACCAGGCAATATCTCGTAAACCTGAAGGATCGGTTCCCCAACCAAACTGCCGCTCACATTTCTGAAAAACGGATCGGCCTCCATCTGCCCAGCCAAGAGCGACCCCGGGATGGCGATCGTGTATTTGGCCCCGGAATTCTGGAAAGCCTCAAGCTTTCCGGTCGGCACATCACCGTGCCACGCTTGGCCAAGGTGCCAAGCGACGTATAATCCAAGCCGATGACCTTCACTTGAGAAAAACGTCGAGCCGACGATTGGCCCCACCATCCCGGCTTTCTCCATCCGCTTGGTCAAGTCCTGCGCAAAGACGCCAGCGCCCGGTTGAATTGGCTTACGCAAAGCCAACGGAAGCAGAAACAATAATGCGCAAGCCCAGGCAACCGACCTTTGCTTGGCCAACGTTATCCCAGCTTGGCCAAGCGCGAGGACGAGGAACAAAGGCAGAAACAGATAAAAATAACGCTGGTCCACCGGCATCACGTAAACCGGCAGGTAAACACCGCCAAGACAGAACAACGGTAGAACAACCCAACGCCAACGATCCACCAGCCAGTTTTTTGAACGAGGAGATTTTACGACCAGCGCTAAAACAAGAACCATTGTAGCGACTCCGAACCAACCAAGCAGAACACCCACCCCATCGAAGGATGCCAAGAATTTAAATACCGTCTTGGCATTGCGGCTGATGAGCGAGAGTTGATGCGAGAAATTCTCGCCGCTCGCGAACGGCGACCAGTAGTCGTAATCCATCCGGCTCGGATCCTCCCACGCCGTCACTCGGCCCGGCTCTGGTTTGTAAATCGTGCTGCCAAACGGATGCGGCGCTGGCCGGTCGTTCCCCGGTCCGACGATTGCATGGGCGATCGCACCGGAGGTTGAAAATGTTGGCTTGTCGTACTTCATCGACAAAATAACCATCCACGGCAGCGAAACCAACAGGAACAAACCAAGCGCTTGGCCAAGCTGCCGCCAGGCCGCCTCCCGATTCTCCGCTTTGCCAAGCCGCCAGCAGATCGCGAGCAGCACACTCACCACCACCCCGACCGGCAACGCCACCGCCTTGGCTAAGTAGGCCAGCCCCCACGTTGCCCCGGAGCCAAGCGCACGGCGACGATCGATCAGCCAGTCCGACGACATCGCTTGGCCAAGCGCAAACGCCATCAACCCGGCGACCAACAGGTCCGGCGTCACATGATCCGACATCCAGCCGGGAATCGTCAACGCCAGCACCCAGGCCACAATCAACTCGTCGTGCAGCCGCAGCCCCACCGCGCGAACCAAAAAAAGGCTGCCGTGAAAAAATATCATGCCGGAAATCAGCATCGCCAGTTTGCCCGACAACAACGGCTCCACTCCCAGCCACAAAAACGGCACAATCAACCAACTCAACATCGGCCCCCAATAGCCGTTCACGGCATATTCAAAATTCCCGACCGACCAATACTCGGCTACACGCATGTACGCGATGGCGTCTGTGTTAAGTCGCGGCAGGTTGTTAAGCATCGACACCAGCATCAGCGCATACGCCACCACCAAGGCGATCTGCAGCCAAAAGCGTTTTTTTGACTCGTCGAGTTGCTCTGTTTTAAGGGACGACAAAGTGAACTAGTCGTTTTTCGTGAAGACAAACAGGTTATTTAACCCGAGTTGAAACGTTTTGTGCGTAGCCAAGCGGAATCCCGCCAACTCGAACAACGGCGTCACTTCGCCCGGGTTGAAGCCGTGGTGTTCCTCCAGCGCCGTCCCGTCAGCCAAGCGGAAGAACCGCAGCACAGCCAAGATGGCATCAACCCGCGGCGACGGCACGGTCAGCACCACGCAGCCGTCGGCGTTGAGCAAACGGTGGCATGCGCTTGCCCAGTCCGATTTGGTGCCCTTGGGAACATGCTCCAGCACAGCCAACATTGTAATCACTTCGAACGGTTCACGAGCCGGCAGGTCGTCGGGGAAACTTCCTCTCACGAACTGCAAGCCAATCACAGCTTGTGGCTCGGTTAAGCGCGGATCAATGCCAACGCCAAGGAATCCGCCGCCGGAAAGGCGGCGCAGTAGCGTGCCATCACCACAGCCGACGTCGAGCACCCGACTGGCCTTGGCCAAGTGCGGAATTGCCTTGCGGATGCGCCAGTTCCGGAGGAAGCGATCGAACCATTTCACCCTTCGCCTCCCTTGCTCTCCAGCCCAAGCACGCTGAGAAAGAAACTGCCAAGCACGATTTGAAAGCCAAGGGCCAATGCCAAAATCGACGGGATCACCTGGCGCAGCACCACCGACGGGTTGAGTTCGCCAAAGTCCTTTTCGCTCCAGCCAAGCGTCGCCGACACCGAGCCGCCGAGGCCAATCAACATCAAAACGCCGCCGAGCATCAAGCCGGTCTCAAGGGTGAGGTAGCGAGACGGTTTGTTTAGTGCCGAACTCCCGAGAAGAAGCCCACGCGAATGGGCAAACGACCGCGTGTATAACGCGAACAACACCGATTGAAACCCAAGTAGCACAGCCAACGCCGAGTAGGCCAGCGTGTGCACATCAAGCTTCGCCTGGCCAAGCTGCCGCGTCTCGGGCAACAGCCAGCCGCCCACACCCAGGCCGACCAGCATCAGCAAAAGGCCCGGGTACAAAAACAGCCAGCGCGGACTGAACAGCAGCATGAACCTAAGGTTGCGCCAGCCGTCACGCCAACTCCGCAGGTGAGGCGGCCGGCTGCGGCCGTCCGGTGAGAGCGTTGTCGGCACCTCGGCGATACGCAGGCCAAGCAGCGTCGACTTGACGACCATCTCGCCGGCAAACTCCATGCCGGTGGTCTGCAGTTTCATCCGGTCGTACGCCGCACGACTGAACCCGCGCAGCCCGCAGTGAAAATCCCCGACCGGGCAGCGGAAGAACAATCGACCTAGGCCGCTGAGCAGCGGGTTGCCGATGTAACGGTGCAGCGGGGGCATGGCCCCAGGCGCGATACCTCCCTTGAACCGGTTGCCCATAACGAGGTCGCAGCCGTCGCGCAACTTCCCTATGAACGGCATGAGCGCGGAGAAATCATAGCTGTCGTCGGCATCCCCCATGATAACGAACCGCCCGCGTGTCACCCCAATGCCGCCCATCAACGCGCTGCCGTAGCCCTTGGCCTCGACCGGCACGACACGCGCGCCTTCGGCCTCGGCGATGGCCTGGGAGCCGTCGGTGCTGCCGTTGTCGGCAACAATGATCTCGCCGGAAATGCCATTCTCGGTAAGGCAGGCGAGGGCTTTTCGGATGCAGACGGCGACGGTCTCGGCCTCGTTGAGGCACGGCATCACAACGCTGATTTCGGGTGGATCGCTGGCGGGTTGCCCGAGCATAAGTCGCGCTTGACCAAGCGCTTGGGCAAACGATGCCCGAAAGGCGGCGGTGCGACAATCGGCGATTGAGGGCAAGTTTTTGAGACTAGTCTCATTGACTTAGCCCAGTTTATGGAACATATTCGGCGCTGTGCAAACAGAAGTGAGAGAGGAGGCGAAGAGGAAATTCATGGATTTCCTGGAGAAAAAGAACCTTCGCATCACCGAACAACGACGCGTGATCATCGACACGGTGTTCGATACTGAGGAACATTTCACTGCCGAACAACTGCTTGAGTGGGCCCGCGAAAAGGATCGCTCGGTCTCGCGCGCCACGGTCTACCGCACCCTGCCGCTCCTCACCGAGAGTGACCTTGTGCACGAGATGGATTTCGGGAAACCGTACAAATTTTACGACCCGAACTACTCCGACCACCCCAACCACAACCACCTGATCTGCGAGGACTGCGAGAAAATCGTGGAATTCGACAGCGAACAGATCAAGTCGATCGAGAACAACATAGGCCACAAGCTGGGCTTCACGGTGAAGTCGCAAAAGCTGCAGCTCTCCGCCACCTGCGATGAGTTGAAACGCAGCGGCGTCTGCGACAACAAACCGTGCAGCTAGCCGCACTCAGTACGGCTTGAGCTGCAACCGGTGATCCACCCTGCCCTGTTGGTGGTGCTCGAGCGGCGGCAAATCACAGAGCGTGGGCGAACCGGTCTCGGCAAGGAGGGTCTTGGCGTGTTGTTGCAACTCGGACCAGCGAGGCCACTCCAGCTCCGGCGCGTGGGTGATCTGCCGCAACAGGCTGCGCCACTCAATCACCGCGCGGTCGATGTCCCCCGCACCCAGAAGATCGTTCACCCAGTTGGCCTTGTCAGCCGGTTCGGCGTGCACAGCCGCCACGACCAACCCGGCCCCAGAGCCGTAGCGCGGTGGCAGGCCGGCATCGAGATATCCAGGCACCGTCACATCACCGTATCGCTCGCGGCAAGCAACCGGGATGCGCCCTTCCCAGCGCGCCTCCTCGATGCCAAAACGGTGACCGGCATCGAGGTTCGCCAGCTCATAGGCCAGCTCGTCGATCGGTAGCGACCCGTCCTCCAGCGCCGCCGCGATGCCCAGCCCGTAGCTCTGCGAAAAAAAACTGACGACCCGGCCGCGCCTCGTCGGGTGACCATTCTCGTCGACCAGCTTGAGCCGTCTCCACATCAGCGCCGCGCCGGTAGCCGGACGGAGTTCGCGGCACTCACTGTGCAGGGTGCAACCGGCACATGTGTGGTTGACCACCTGCCGCTCCCGAGGCCGCCACAGCGCGACACCGTGCGAATCAACATGGGCGGGGACGGGGAACTGCCCCAGTCGCAGCTGAACCAGGAGCTGGTTGTCCTCCCGGCGAAATTGTTCCACCGGTGCTTGGTTCGCCGCCAGTTTCTCCTCGAGGAGCGGCTGGATTTTCTTCTGCCACAGCTTCAATGGCACCACGCGCATCCGCCAGCCGGTCAGCCGCCGTACCCACTTGGCCAAGTCGAGGCGGTCGTTGTTGAGCCCATCCGCCACTTTCTGCTCCCGGCCGTACGCTTGGCCGCCAGGCAACAGTACCAACTCGCCAGCGCCGGTTCGGCGCAGCACCTCCGGCTCGAGCAAGGCCGGGCGCAGCCCGGGCACTTGGCCAAGCGAAGGTTCCGCGGCCGCCGCCCCGTCACCGCTGATTTCCTTGGGAACAAACAGTTGACCCAGCGGCATAGGCTTCGCCTTCGGCCACGGCTCCCAGCCGCCTTGGCTGTTTTGCATCTGACGAACCCGGCGGCGGGCTTTCCGGGCGCGCTCAGAATCGGTGCCCAACCCGCACGGCACGTCGGGATGCTTCATCGCGAACTCCATCCCAAGCAGGATCGGCTGGGTGCTGAACAGCCGTTGCTGCACACGGACCGCCTCAGCATACGGGTCGCGTCCCTGCTCCGCCGCGCCGTGCATCAGGCCCAGCAACGACGCCCAGTCCACCAGGCCATTGCGGGAAAGAAGACAAGGGTGACCGTCGCGGATGCGGATTTCGTTTCGCGAAACCAGGCCGTAGCCGATCTCGTCGATGCCGCGTCGGCCGGCACGCCCGAACATCTGGTGAATCTCATCCGCCCGGATCGGCACTTCCAAGTGATCCCGCCGGTAGGAATCGGCAGCCAAAGCGACACTTCGAAGGGAAAAATTAATGCCGGCAGCCAAGCCCATCGTGGCCACGACAACCCGGAGTTGGCCGGCCTTGGCCAACGGCTCGATCACGCCGGCTCGTGCGCCGTAGCTCAATCCACTGTGATGATACGCCACCCGCGCCTGAAGCATCCGGGCCAAGCGATCACCGACAAGTTCCCTCTGCCAGGCACTCAACTGAAGCGGGTTCGGGTTCGGAAGGTTTCGGGCGATGTCGGCTGCAAGGGTCTCGGCAGCGCGGCGGCGCGGGGCAAAAACCAGCATCGGCCCCAGCCCCTCGGCCAGCGCCTTGGCCGCGAACCTCGGCCAGTAGCCCCGTAAGCCTGACGGGACGTTGTAGTTGAGCATGCCAGCGTACACCTCCTCGAGCGGCACCGGCCGGTCGTCATGCCACACCCACTCCGCGTCACGGCCCAGGCGTTGGAGCCAGGCGACGACATGGCGCGGGTTGGCCACGCTGCCACTGAGCAACAGTAACTGGGTTTGGAGCGGTGCCATGGCGATAGCCAACTCATAATTGAGTCCCCGTTCAGGATCGCCAAGCATCTGATACTCGTCGATCACCAGCACCTTGGGGCCGTCGCCATTGAGGAGGCGGTTTTTCTGCGTCTCAAGAGTGGCAACGATGACAGGTGCCTCGAGGTTCTCCGACAGGTCGCCGGTGGCAATGCCGACGTTCCAGCCCCGCGCCCGCCACTCAGCGAGCTTGTCGTTGGCCAAGGCGCGAGTCGGCACGGTGTAGATGGCCTGACCCGGGTTGCGGCCGTCGTTGGACCACAACTCAAAAATGAAGGTTTTGCCGGCACCGGTGGCCGCATGAACAACCACATCCCGCCCCGCCCGCAGATGCTGCACCGCCTCCTGCTGCCACAAGTCTGGCACAACAACCTGATCCAAGGCGGAAAAACGATCCAGTTGCTCCCCAAACTCCCTCATACGGCAGGATTAGCAAATTATGGAAAAAAAACGAGTAAATGGGCAAAACACAGGAAACATTCAGCACTGACAGTGCCATTTGGCATACACGCTGCTTAGTCGAGTTGAAGTTTGTGTAATATTGCACAAACGACCGTTGTTCTTTGCTGTTTGGTTCAGGGTTGCGGTGGATTTGATTTGCACGAGGGTCATATTCCACCCGGAGTTTGAATAACTTCGCATGAAACTCTGGACAACTTTGCGGCTCGCGGGCCTCCGGCCCGTGCAAGCCGCGATCCATTGGTCGGCCTCCCTGTTAGGTTAATGACAAGTCCATAACCTAAGCTGCACACAAAGGGCCATCACACAGATGCCCCAACCCCTTGGGAGGTCGACCTTCCCAATTTCAACCAAAACAAAGCAATGGGGCAGCGCCGAAACGCTGCCCCATGCTGCACGAGGATTGGATCACTTTCCCTCCGCAATGGCAGGAGAGGATCCTTCGCCCCAATCGTTTAAGCAATGAGTTGAAGAGCCAATGAAGGAAGCATATTGGCTTGCCCCAACATCGCCGTGCCACTCTGAACCAGGATGTTGTACTTAGCGAAATCTGTGGCTTCATCCGCCACATTAATGTCCTTGATCCGACTATTCGCTGCCGACATGTTCTCATTCAGGATGGTCACCTGATCGTCTGTCATGTTCAACCGCTGCAGGTTCGCACCCACCTTGGCACGCATATCGGCCAAGGTCTGGATGGCAGTCTTGATGTTGGTCAACGCCGTCGACGCATTCCCCGTACTCGAGATCGACGAGCTGGTCGAGTTGTAGATGGTAGCCAGGCCGGTGGTCGCCACGGCATTTGTCATGTCCACCGCATTCATGCTGAATGTGTTGGCATCACTGTCAATGGTCACAGCTTCCTGGGTAGAATCAAACAACGTCACGCCATTGAATTTCTTCTCCCCAATGTCGCTGATGTAGTTCTGCAACTGCTGGAACTCAACGGTGTAGTTGGATCGATCCGTGTCGGTTTTTGTGATGTCCTTCGAAAGGACTGTCAGTTCACTCATCCGATCGAGTGAGGCCTGCACTTTTTGCAGGAAGCCATCCTGCGTTTGAGTAAAGGAAACTGCGTTTCCCAGGTTCGCCCTGACAGCACCGTTTCGGCTCATTTGCGCTTCAAACTTTATACTCTGCGCTAAACCAGCTGCATCATCCTCAGGTGATACAATCTTCGAACCCGAGGATAAACGGGCCAAGGATTTACTGAGTTGATTAGTGGACCATGCCAAGGTTCGCGATGAAGCCATGGCGGCCGTGTTGGTATTGATAACCATAAGACAATTCCTTTCGTCTTGAATAGGTTAGACGATGACATCCGTGTCACCGGGCAGGGTTTATGATCGGCCATGCCAGACCGTTGGAGGAATCGTTCCTCACGCAACTGCATGAAGAATCGGCAATAACCTCGATCTCTTTAGAGGTTTTTTCGAGGAAATGAAAAAAACCGAGATGATGGAATTCCATCAGTTATTCAGGGGCTGGGAACTGCGCAAATAGGCCATTAAATCTCGAATTTGCGCGTCGTTATAGCCCTCCAGCAACCCACCCGGCATCAGTGACACCCCCTGCGCCCTCAACTCGCGGATTTCCCCGCGATCGAATGTAGCGTCCTGTCCGTCGAATCCCCGCAACACCACCGACCGCTTGTCCTGATCGACGAGAAAGCCTGTTGCCAAGCGCCCGTCATTCGTGGTCAGCAAAAAATTCTCGTACCCCTCCCGGATCTCCGCGCCGGGGTTGATGATGCTCAACAGCATCGTGTCCAAGTCGTCGCGCTGGTACGCCGTCAGGTCGGGGCCGATCTGCCCACCCTGCTCAAACAGCCGGTGGCATGCCCCGCAACTCGCGGTATACAGCTTCTTGCCCTCGTACGGGCTGCCCGGCTCGGCCGTGACGACCTTGGCCAAGCGCTGAATCTCCTGCTCCAACCCCGCCGCGTCCGTCTCCGAGTCGGCGAAATGCCTCGACAACAGTTGTCCAAGTCTTTCGTCCCCGTGAGAACGCAGCAAGCTGAGCACTTCCGCCGAGACCAGGCCGGCGACCAAATCGCCGGTATCGACGGCTCGCAGCAACTCAAGCGCCCAGTCCACCCGGCCGGCCAGCAGCGGCCCGGCGGCCTTTCGCAAATCATCCGGCAATGTGCCATAGACGGCCAGCAACGCCCGCGGGATGCGTGTATCGTTGTACGGCTTGAGCGCACCCAGCGCGGCCCGCTTCAGATCGGCGCCCGGCTCACTTTTAACAATGCCGAGCAGCACCGGGATAGCCTTCGGGTTCGGCGCTTCACCGAGAATCTGTGTATATTGCAGGCGCATCAGCTTGTCGGCTTTCGGGTCGGCGATGACCCGCAGTGCCTCCTCAACCGCCTTGGCCTCGCCGCGGCGAAGGCCAAGCGCAAACGAGCCGCCGCCGTGCCGCGCCATCGCCACCATCAAACGTTCCGGCAGCGCCGCCATCGACCGGCCCTTGTACGCCTGCTCGAAACCGGCCATCAATATTTTCGCCGACTCGGCGCTGGGTGCCATTTCAAACAACCGCGCCGAGGCCAGCAAATCGGCCCGTGAACCGGCCTTGGTAAAGCGCCGCATGAGCCGGCCAAGGATATGCTCGCGCGAAAGGGAGGTTTGCCAAAGCGCCTCATCTTCAAACAGGCCAAGCACCTCACCGGGATGATCGGCGACTTTCGACTCGAGCGCCCACCAGACCATGAGCGGCTGATAGATGTCTCCCGCGTCGGCGTCGTGCCGTAGTAATTCTCGAGTGATCGGCAGCGTCTGGCTGGCCGGCAGCCGTTTGGCCGTGGCCGCCAATTGCCCCCGAACCTCGATGTGCGGTTCGCGCTTGGCCAAGCGCACCAGCGCGGCGGCAGTCGACTCCGTAACGAGCCGGTCATCTCCAAGCAGGCGCACCGTCCAGACGCGGACATGCGGGTTCGCGTGCCGAAGCGTCTCTGCGGCCACTTCCGGGTTGAATCCGCCACACAGGTTCAGCGCCCAAAACGCCTCGATCGCTGCTTGGCCAAGCTCGTCACGAAGCATGTTATTGAGCAACGGCAACGCGACCGCATCCCGCCGCTGGGCCAACAGCCGCAGCGCCATTTGCCGGTGCCACTTGTCGGCGTGCCGCAGCAACCCGATCAACTCCGGCGTCGTGCGCTTGGCCAGGTTGAACGGCTGCATCGGCCGACTGCCCTTGGCTCGCAGCCGGTAAACGCGGCCGGTGTTGCCAGAGATTTTTCCTTCATAATGGCGGCGATGCGTGATGTGCTCGTCGTAATAGTCGCACACGTAAATCGCCCCATCCGGCCCGGCCTTGATGTCCACCGGGCGAAACCAGTTGTCGCTCGTCTGGATCGGGTGCCCGGTATCGAGCGTCTTGAACGACGAGCCAATCGGGATGCGGTCGCTCATCACCACACGCCCCTGCAACGGCTCGATGCCGAGGAGTTTACCAAAATATTTTTTCGGCAAGCCAACGCCCTCGTAGATGACAAAATTGTGCGTGAAACGCGGCACCTTGTTGTGCGGCATCCCGTTAAAATACCCGAACGCATACGGGTTGCTCAACGGCCCGTGCTTGCTGAAGCCCTTACGCAGATAGCCGCCCTGCACGTAGTGAAAGCCCCGCGTGTCGCCGCCGTTGTGCCCTGAAAAAACCCGCCCCTGCGCGTCAAACTCCACGCCGAACGTGTTGCCACCGCCCTCCGCAAAAACCTCGTACCGGCGCATCTCCGGATGATAACGCCAAATCCCCTGCCCCATCGACCGGACCACATTGTCGTCAAGACCGGGCCGCCGCACCTTTGCCGAGACCGTGCTGCCCTGTGCCGCGTAGAGCCATCCATCCGGCCCCCAGCGCAGACTGTTCACGACCGAGTGCGTGTCCTCCAGCCCAAATCCGGCCAAGTGCACCTCCGGGTCGCCGTCCGGAATGTCGTCGCGGTTTTTGTCCGGGTAAAAAAGCAGATATGGCGGGTTTAGCACCCAAACGCCGCCGCGCCCGTGGGCCAGCGAGGTCACGATGTTCAGCCCGTCGAGAAACGTCTTGTGCCTGTCGTACACCCCGTCGCCGTCGGTGTCCTCGTGGATGGTTATCTTGTCGCGGCCGCGAACGTGGTTGGGCGGCGCGGCCGGTACCGAGTCGTAAATCACGCGCCAGTAGTTGTCGCGGCTGGTCATCTTTAGCCCAGCCGGGTTCGGGTACTGCCGGTACTGCACCAACCACAACCGGCCACGCTCGTCGAAATTCACGAACAACGGCTGCTCCACCAGCGGCTCGGCCAGCACTTGGTCAATCTCCAGGTCGTCGAACACGGCGAACCGCCGAAGCGACTCAACCGGGGAAAGCGGCCCCGCTTGCGCTTGGCCAAGCGCGATCAGGCAGACGAACAGCAACACTATTTTTTTCATCCGAAAACTGGCAGGTCCACCGGAGCGTAACGGGCCGGCCTGCCCGCGTAAAGCCGGCGGGCTTCATTTCGGCTCCCGGCGGTATGCCTCGGCAAGGAGGGTGACCGGGTGGGTCACGCGGATGTTTGAATGGCACTTGGCCAAGCCGTTGGTGATGTGAAGCGAGCAGCCGGGATTGCCCATGGCGACGACTTCCGCGCCGGTCGAGCGTATGTGGCCGACCTTACGCTCAAGCAGCTTGTTGGCCATCTCCGGCTGGATGATGTTGTAAATGCCGGCGCTGCCACAACACCACGTGCTCTCTGCCAACTCAACCAGTTCCAGCCCCGGAATTGCCTTAAGCAAATGCCTCGGCTGAGCGGTGATCTTCTGGCCGTGGCAGAGGTGGCAGGCTTCGTGGTAAGCGACCTTTTGCGCTTGGCCAAGCACAGTGTCGCCAGGCTCACGCACGCCGATCTCCGCCAGCCATTCGTGAATGTCTTTCAACTTCGCGTCCCATTCCCTGGCCAAGTCGGCATACTGCTCGTCATCCTTCAGCAGGGCTTG
>JASMKO010000030.1 GCA_030749225.1 Verrucomicrobiota bacterium | reverse complement strand
GATTATTTGGATAGAATAAATGGATCCACCCAGGACTGGATTGCCATTGGAGCCAGTGTCACAGTCATTGAGGAAGAGGGGGAAGAACCCTACTATGCAATGGATGAAGCGAATGCTGCAATGTTCAGTGGATTAATTGATGATTTGGCGATTTGGCATGTTGCAAGAGATGCTGCAGAGATTGCTTCGATATATGATAAG
Organism: Verrucomicrobiota bacterium; assembly: GCA_030749225.1. Classification (GTDB taxonomy): domain Bacteria; phylum Verrucomicrobiota; class Verrucomicrobiia; order Limisphaerales; family UBA1096; genus UBA1096. Next base: position 3,300 of record JASMKO010000030.1, on the reverse strand, counting down.
GGAGTTGCTGGCCAGGATGCTACCAAGGCGTCAGTGACAATCCCTGATTTCGTTGAGCCGGGAGCTGCCGCTGACCCGGAAATCAGCGTTGCTCGTAACGAAGACGGAAGTCTCACTGTAACATTTGTTGGCAAACTGCAGACTGCTGCTACGGTCAATGGCCCATGGCAGGATGTGGATGCAGAAAGCCCCGTGACGCTTACGGCAGATCAGGCTCAACTATTTGGCCGTGCTGTCAGTGAGTAATTTGGCTGTATAGCCGAAACAGAGAACACATCTACAAGAGGCCGGGCATTTTTGCCCGGCCTTTTTGCTGTAAACAAGGAGCACTGTTTGACTTGATATTAGAGTAGAATCAAAGCCTGCTTTTAAAGTTACGCAAGGGGGTATTTGGGAAAATTCAAGAAAACCATTGGACGAATTCTTTGAGCGGCTCGCGTTTAGTGCGATATTGATAGGATGGATCGTTGTAGTCGGCATGGCCAAGCGCCATGCCGCAGACCAATTTTCTGCTGTCGGGGATGTTGAGCAGGTTCCGGACAACGTCGGGGTACTCGGCGAGGGCGGCCTGCGGGCAGGTCTCGAGCCCGTGGCCGCGAGCTGCGAGCATCACGTTTTGTATGAACATGCCTATGTCCACCCACGAGCCTTTCTCGAGGATGGTGTCGATGAAAAAGAGCAGCATCACCGGCGCGCCGAAGCCGTGGTAGTTTTTCATCCACTGCGCCTTTCGCGTCTCGATGTCGTTGCGTTCGATGCCCAGCGCGGAGTAGAGCGCATGACCGCAGGCGCGTTTCCGGGTGATGTACGGCTCCTCGATTTGCGTGGGGTAATACTGGTAGTCGGGGGAGGGTTGTTTGCCGTCCGCCCGCCGCTTGGCCAAGGCGCTGCCGACCTGCTGCTTTGTTTTACCGGTGAGTACCGCCACATGCCACGGCTGGCTGTTGACCCCGGACGGCGCCCACCGGGCGCAGTCGAGGATTTCGTTGACGAGTTCATCCGGAACCGGTTTGTCGAGGAATGCCCTGATGGATTTGCGGTTTCGGATTGCTTCGGTGACTTCCATTGTCTATCTCAATTTCCTGTGACGGCTGCAACGCGCAAACTAGCAGGCACGCGCGACCTCGAAAAGGAAACATGAACCGGGTTGTTGTTCTATCACTACTCACCGCACTTGGCTTGAGTGTCGCCCAAGCGGCGAAAAGGCCGAACGTGCTGTTGATCCTCGTGGACGACTTGAAGCCGGCGCTGGGTTGTTATGGCGACCGTGCGGCCGGAACGCCACACATCGACGCCTTGGCCAAGCGGGGGATGCGGTTCGACTTGGCCTACTGCAACCAGGCGGTTTGTGCGCCGTCCCGGTTCACGCTGATGCTCGGAGCGCACTCGACTTCGACCGGCCTGTACGGGCTGGGCAATCATTTGCGCAAGGCGTGGCCGGACGCGGTGACGTTGCCGCAGCATTTTTACCGGCACGGCTACCGCACGGAGTCGCTCGGCAAGGTGTTCCACATTGGTCACGGGAACGAGGGCGACCCCGACTCGTTCAGCGTTCCACATTTTCACGACAAGGTAATCGAGTACATCGATCCGCGAAGCACCGGTGGCGGCCAACTCACCCGCGAGGAGGCGTTGTTCACGAACCAGGCGCTGGACCGGATCCGTTCGCTGCCTCGGGGCGCAGCGTACGAGTCGCCGTTGGCCGCCGACACCGACTACGCCGACGGCCGCGTCGCCGCCGAGACGATCCAGCGGCTCAAGGCCGCCAAGCAGCGCTTGGCCAAGCGCGGTACGCCGTTCTTCATCACCGCCGGTTTTGTCCGGCCGCATCTACCGTTTTCCGCGCCGAAGCGATATTGGGATATCCACGACCCGGCGAAGCTGCCGATGCCGGTTCACACCGCGTTACCCAAGGGTGCACCGAGGGTCGCCCTAAAGCGCGGCGGCGAGATTGCCGCCTATACTCCTGTCCCGGCCAACGGTGAAATCGACGCCGCACTCACGCGCCGACTCATCCACGGCTACTACGCAAGCACCAGTTACGTGGACGCGCAGATTGGCAAGGTCACCCGCGCGCTTGGTGAACTGGGCTTGGTCGACAACACGATTGTTGTCTTGTGGGGGGACCATGGCTGGCACTTGGGAGACTTGGGAATCTGGACCAAGCATACCAACTACGAGCAGGCCAATCGCATCCCGCTCATCGTGGTGGCGCCGGGCTTGGCCAAGCCGGGCAGCGTGACGCGGCAATTGGCCGAGACGGTGGATCTGTTTCCCACACTGGCCGAGTTGGCTGCTCTGCCCGCGCCCAACGGTCCGCAGCCGATCGACGGTGTCAGCCTCGTGCCGGTGCTGGAGGATCCCTCGGCGCGCGTGCGGGATCACGCCTTTCACGCCTACCCGCGTCGGGGCAAGCTGGGCCGCGCCATCCGTACTCAGCGTTATCGGTTGGTCGAGTGGAAAAATCACAGCGAACCGACGGCGGAAGTCGATTACGAATTGTACGACTACCAAGCCGACCCGCAGGAAACGCTAAACCACTACGCCGCCAAGCCGGGGGTTGCCGTAAAGTTGAAAGCCATCCTGGCTCGATATGCGGTCCCGACGAGTCGGTCACGTCGTTGAGGTTTCTGTGGCATTGCCAGCGGCCAGCTGTTTGGGTACTGTTTTGGTTTCCGTGATGAGGTGCTTTTCGATCGCTTTCTGTGTTACGCTTGGCTTGTTGCAGTCGAACGCAGCGGCCCGGCCCAACGTGGTTTTCTTTCTCGTTGACGACATGGGCTGGCGCGATGTCGGGTGCTTCGGCAGTTCGTTTTACGACACGCCGAACATCGACCGCTTGGCCAAGGAGGGCGTTCGATTTTCGAATGCCTACGCGGCCTGCCATGTATGTTCACCGACACGAGCTAGTATCATGACGGGCAAGTACCCAGGCCGGTTAGACCTGACTGATTGGCTCTCGGGCCGCCGTGACTTTGATTTTCAACGTTTTCTGAGCGCCGAGAAACTTCAGGCATTGCCTTTGAGCGAGATCACACTTGCCGAAACACTCAAGGCAAACGGCTATCGAACCGGCATCTTTGGTAAGTGGCACCTAGGCAACAATGAATCCGGCCCGTTGAATCAGGGGTTTGATGTGCAAATTCCAAGCTGGAACGGTTGCTGTCCCAGGGGCGGTTATCATCCGCCTTATAGGATGGAAGGCCTGAAGATTGAGGGTAAGGAAGATGAGTACCTTACCGACCGTTTGAATTCCATGGCACTAGATTTCATCGAACAGAGTGAGGATCGCCCTTTTTT
>JASMKO010000029.1 GCA_030749225.1 Verrucomicrobiota bacterium | reverse complement strand
ACCGCCTTCGTTGGTAATGTTGTAAATGCCTGTAGGGCAATTCCTCTCATATAAATCAAGGCTGGTTCGAACAAAATCGCCAATGTGCGAGATTGAGTTAATATTGTCGTAGGTTTTCGGGTATGTGAGCAGTTTGGTGATGTAGTTTTGCGGCCCATCATTTTCATCGAACGGCATACGCAACCTCGCCACGTAGCATCGGAAATCCTTCCTCAAATAGTCCTCAGCTAATGCCTTCACGCCACTATAGAAACTACAGTTATTGTGTTTAAATGAAAAATTCGGCTCATCCTCTTCCGTGAAACCGACACCACCATTGTTCCCGTTATAAATACAACCCGAGCCAATATGCAGCCAACGGAAATTTTCCACTGCCGCCAAGTGCGATAGCATCTGAGGGAGCAGCAGATTGCCCTGTAATGTTTCCTCACGTTTTACTTCGCACTGCTCTACGTTGGGCTTCCCCGTGAAGCCAGCGGCATTTATAAGAAAATCAATTCCGTCCAATCCCCGAATGTATTGGCGTAGCACTTCAAAATTGCAATAGTTCAACTGAGCACGAGACGGCGCAAGCGTTTGGAAATTGCGCTTGGCCAATGCTGCTTTGAATGCCCTCCCCATGTAACCCGAGGCACCCAATAGAAGAATCTTGCTCATGACATCACAGTCTCCACCCAATCCCGATTGGACAGATACCAGTCCACTGTCATTTCCAGTGCCGACTCAAAGTCATGTGCAGGTTTCCATCCCAACTCACAACGGATTTTACCCGCGTCAATGGCATAACGTAAATCGTGCCCTGGACGATCCTTCACAAAAGTGATTAGATTCCTAGCGTTCCCCGCAGGGCGTTGCAGTTGCTTGTCTGCCATGTCGCAGATCGTCTCTACCACACGCATATTGGGCCATTCGTTATCGCCACCAATATTATATGATTCTCCAGACTCGCCCCTATTGAGTCCGAGCCAGAGGGCCTCGACATGATCCTTCACATACAACCAGTCCCGCACGTTGGTTCCGTCACCATAAACAGGGATCGACTGCCCGGTGGCAGCCCTATGAATGGTTTGTGGAATTAATTTTTCTGGAAATTGAAATGGGCCGTAGTTATTTGAGCAGTTGGTGATGATAGCTGGAAAATTGTAGGTGTGATAGTAGGCACGGACCAAGTGGTCCGCCCCAGCCTTGCTGGCGGAATAGGGTGAGTTGGGTTGATATGGACTGATTTCTGAAAAGGCTCCCATTTCTCCTAAACTTCCAAAGACCTCATCGGTAGACACATGCAAAAAACAACACCCGGACCTTTCGTTTGCCCATAATTCACGGCATGCCTCCAAGAGGTTAAAGGTACCCACTACATTGGTTTCCACAAATGCGCTCGGATCTGAAATCGACCGATCCACGTGCGATTCAGCAGCTAAATGCATCACATGGCTGATCGCTTCGTCATGAACGAGTCGAGTTACGGCCTTCCGGTCTCGCAAATCCACCTTGGCGAAGGAATATTTTGAGTGCTCCTCCGCACCTGCCAAGTTCGCCTGATGCCCGGCATAGGTGAGACAATCCAGCACTACAAGCCGATCCACCTCGGGGCGCGGCAGCAATGTGTGGACTACATTGCTTCCAATGAACCCTGCACCGCCAGTGACCAAAAGACGCATGCCATCATTGCCTATTTCACTGTCCATGGCTAATTTGCACCAACAGCAACTCCCTCATTACGCAAACTCGTCAGATAGTCCCTATAATCACAAGGTGGCATCTCCCCAATCAACACATCGATTTGCGCAGCATTAATGAATGCCCTTCGCCATGCAGCCTCCTCCGGGCAACCGATCTTGATACCTTGTCGTTTCTCAACCGTTTGCACAAATGCCGCAGCCTCATGCAGGCTCTGACTCGTTCCCGAATCCAGCCATCCAAAACCCCGTTCAAGACGATGAACCTGCAATTGATCCATGTTGAGATAGGCAGTATTTACGTCTGTAATCTCCAGTTCGCCCCGTGTTGACGGTTTGAGGTTTTGGACAATCTCAACCACTTGATTGTCGTATAGGTAAATTCCAGGTACTACGAAAGGACTCTTAGGGTTCACCGGTTTTTCCTCCAACGAAATCGCCCGACCATCCTTGTCGAACTCCACCACACCGTATTGCTCAGGATTATTCACGCGATATGCAAAGATGGTGGCGCCTCCATCGAACTGCTCAAATGCGCTTGCAAAAGCATCAGGCCCATAAAACAGGTTATCTCCCAAAACAAGTGTGACAGGATCATTTCCTATGAATGTATCCGCTATCAGAAATGCCTGAGCAATACCTTCGGGGTTGGGTTGCTCACGGTACTCGATTGAAATACCCCACTGACGACCATCCCTCAGCAATTGCTCGAAACGTGGTAAATCCTCGGGGGAAGATATTAGGCAAAATTCATGCACCCCGTTCTCAATGAGAGAGGTAATGGGATAATAGATCATCGGTTTATCGTAAACCGCCTGAAGTTGTTTGCTGGCAACCAGGGTTAATGGATACAACCTTGTGCCTTTTCCGCCCGCTAGAATGATTCCTTTCATATATCCCTTCGAACGAGTTCTCTCCCTTACCTAGACAAGCCCTTGTTTAAAATGATGCGCTGCAGCATTTTTGAAAATGCTTCGCCCGGTCAGTTCGCTACAGGTCAGCAAACCTAAATTATTTCCCTCATTTCTTGAGACATTCACTTTCGTGAAATGTAACTGGTTCAAAGCATTTCACGCGCCAAAACTGCCTTACGAGTTGTTATGATTGGGTCAAATTGACACACATTGAGTTTTCTTGCTACTCTCCCCTCTAAGGGTGTTCACAAGACTGTCTAAATCTCCAGAATCCCAATGATGAAGTTAATGAATCGGGTCATGGCCAATGAGGAGGCGTTCCACCTTATTTTGGCGGCTATTATTGGTATTTTTGGGGGGTTGGTGAATCTAGCATTTCTGGAGTTGGTCGGCTTAGTGCAGTTGATTGTCTTTCAAAAGGTTGGGGATCCAGCTGTTTTGGCGCAGGAACTGGGGTCGTTACGTCGGATTATTGTACCAACTCTGGGTGGATTGTTGGCTGGATCAGTACTTCTGCTGCGATCGCATCTTTCTGGCATTCAAAAACCTACGAATGTTTTGGAAGTTGTTGCTATTGGGGATGGCCGCATCGGGATGCGGTCCACACTAGTTAACGCCTGGTCATCCCTTTTGAGTATCGGAACGGGGGCTTCGATTGGCCGGGAGGGAGCGATTACGCAGTTAACAGCCACATTTGCTTCTAAATGGGGGCAGTTTCATCAATGGCAGCCTTATCGACTTCGATTAATGGTGGCCTGTGGGGCGGCGGCAGGGCTTGCAGCGGCTTACAATGCACCGATTGCTGGCGCACTTTTTGCCGCCTTGGTTTTGGTTGGAAATTTTTCGATGAACCTTTTTGCCCCGTTGGTCATGGCTTCGGTGGTGGCCACGATGGTTTCGCGCTTCTGGTTTGGCATTGAACCTTGGTATGTGTTGCCTGAATCGATTGATTTTGGGAAAGCGGCCCATTTCTCCCAAATGGTTTGGTTTTTGATATTGGGGATTTTTTCCGGGTTAGGCGGCGCGTTTTTCCTGAAGTCCATCCAGAAAGCTGAGGCGGCTTCGGATAAGTCCGCTTGGCCAAGTTGGGTCAAACTTGGCTTGGCCGGCTTGGCTGTTGGCGTGATTGCATTGGTTTTTCCGGGTGTCTGGGGTAATGGCTACGAGATCACCAACCAAATATTGCATGCTGACTCATCTGAAACTGGGTTTTCAGAACTCATCCGGGGCTCTGTCCTTTCAAGTCTTGCAGTTTGGCAGATTCCGTTGGTCGTTTTGGCCGGACTGCTTGTTGCCAAGTTTGCGGCAACAGTGGTGGCGGTTGGGTCCGGAACTGTCGGCGGTGTTTTTACCCCGACACTTTTTCTGGGTGCCGGCCTGGGAGCCGCCTTTGGCCAAGCGCTTGGCCTTCTCGGTTTTGCGGAAGGAACCCCGACGGCGGCGTTTGCCCTTGTCGGCATGGGAAGCGTCCTTGCAGCGACGACGCGCTCGCCGTTGTTGGCTATGATCCTGATTTTTGAAATCTCGCTTAAGTATGAGTTGATGCCGCCGCTGATGATTGCCTGCGTGGTGGCAACGTTGGTCTCACAGAAATTGCACAAGGCATCGGTCTACTCTGCACCGCTGCACCGGCGCGGGTTGGTGGTGAGCCAGGAAAGCCGGCGAATGGGCTCAGCGACGGATCGCTGCATCGGGGACGTGATGGTGGGGCCGACTTCGCCGATCCAGGAGACGGCCGCCCTGCCGGAAATCTCGGATATCTTTCTGCGCAGTCCGCGGAATTATCTACCGGTGTTGAGTGCTGACAAACGACTGGTGGGGGTGATCTCACTCCAGGACTTGAAAGCTCATCTCAACGCAGGGGAAGAATTACGGGCGGTGATCGCGCTGGACTTGATGCGCCCGGCGGAGACGTACCTCACACCCAACCGCCAGTTGATGGAGGCACTGCCGGAAATCATGGGCTCCGAGATGGAGATGATCCCGGTGGTGAACTCAAACCGCGAGATGCGCCTCGTCGGGTCGGTGTCGCGCAGCAAGACGCTTGGCCTGATGTCGGACGCGATCGCCAGGAGCGGCGAGGAAAACACAATCTGAGGCCAAGCGTGGTGGCTCTAACCCTTTTCCCCAACGAAATGGATGTCAACCAGTTCCCCGGGGTGAATGTTCAACTTGATCGGTTCGCCGTCATCGTCGACCAGATCTATCGTGAACGGCAACACTTTTTTGTAGGCGGTTCGGCTCCGGAGAATGCCGCTGCCGACCGCCTCGAGCCGGTTGCTAACCTTGGTGACCTTGGCCCGTTTCACCTGCCCGTTGGCTCCGAAAAAGGAAAAGAGCCCGGATGAACTGGGGCGACGGGTTCTTATCTCGACCTCCATCCCAACCTTGGGTTCCAAGTGGATGGGCTGGGGAACGTAGCCGACGATTTTCTTAACCTCCGACGAACTGATAGTCGCAATCGTCTCACCCGGCTGGACGCTTTCCCCGGTCTGCTTGCTGATGCTCCCTATTGCCCCATCGATCGGCGAATACAACACGATGTCATCGAGCAACCCTTCCACGCGGCTCAGCCCCTGGTCGAGTCTCTGGATCTGGATCTCGTCCAACTGGCTCGCCGGGTCATTCTCCTGCGCCTCACGCAGGGCCTGTTCGATCGAGGCCACCAACTCGGTTTTTTGCTGAACCTGAACCGCATAGGAATCGCGATCCGTCTTGGCCTTGTTGTAAACCGTCTCGGACACGAGGTTTTCCTTGAACAGGCTCTCGATCCGATTGAACTCCTTTTCGGAGTTTTGCAACTCGATATTCAACGCAGCCACGGAAGTCCGCTCGTTCAGCCAATCCAATCGCAGCTGGTTGTAGTTCAACGCGGTCCTCGCCCGCTGCATGGGGTCGATGGTCAGGGTGAGCAAATCGACCTGCGCCCGGACCCATTCCACAGTGGCGTCGGCGAAGTCCGGATCCATTGAATAATCTATGTAGGCGATTGGATCGCCTTCCTTCACGGAATCGAAACGGCCCACATTCACCTTCGTCAACAAACCGGCGCGGGGACTGGAAAGGATAATGTTTCCCGATCGCGCCTCGCCCACGACGGAGGACGGGCTAACCTTGTTCCACCAAAGGAGCATCACCCCGGTTATGCAAAGCAGGAACACGATGACCGGCAGGATGATCTGTCGGAAATCCTGCCACTTCTGCTCGGCCGGGATGGGGATGGGCTGCTTGTCGCTCATGGACTAAATCTCTGACTCGGCCTCCGCTTTCAATCCTGTCACCCGGGACACGCCGTCCGTTTCGCGAAGCTCAGCGAGCAAATCCTCCAAGCGTGAGGGATCGCGCAACAACAGCCGGAAGGAAAAATCCATGCCTGAGGAGCCGTCAGCCGTCCGCTCGCTTACACAACGGGAACGGCGGGTATGACGCCGGAGCGTGTCATTCAACGACCCGATTTCCGGAGCGGGACGCTCCCAATGCAAATTGAGAATAGTGTCATACCGATGCCGTGTGCCGAAAGAAGTCACCCTTATATAAACCATGATCAGGCAAATCAGGAGACATCCCGCGACTGCGGTCGCAAATTTGAGCGTGCCACAGGCCATACCAATAACGATGACTGAGAGGACGAAGGAAGTGTCCAGCGTGTCCCTGAGGATGTTGCGAAAACGCACGATGGCAAAAATGGCCATCAAACCAAATGCCGTCACCAGATTGTTGGACAGAACGAGCATCACCATCGACACAATCGTGGGGATCACCACCAGGGAGTTCACAAATGACCGGGAGTAGGACAACCCGGTATGCGTGAACATATACACCCAGGCGATGGCATGGCCGCAGACAAAGGCCAACAACAGCCCCATGAGCATCATGGGAACATCCGTAGGAACCGGAGTATAGTCACCCTGTAAAAACCAGTGATCCATCAGCTCTTAGTGAACAAGTGAGTTTTCCATTGCATGAGCGATTGGCCAACCGCTGGAATTGAGCCCCTCCCGCACGGCTCGTTCCCCCAATAGGGTGACTCCGTCGACGTACTTGGCCGCCCCGCATTGGACCAGGCCAAAGATCCTGACCAACTCGCGGAACCAGTCCGGGAAACGGTTGGTGAACTTCAACTCCAGCACCAGGTTGTCGCCGAACACGTAGTGGGGGTCTTTCATTTCAGTGACCAGATGCGCCTTGGGCTCAACCTCAATCCTGGTCTGCCGATCGATCGTGACACGCACCGTGTTGTCATGCCGACTGGTCCACGCCTCACGGTAGTAAGCGACGTGCGCCCTGGGCGCGGCGTTCAGCTCCTGCATGTGGTGGATGAACTGCTCCACGGCGGCACGGTGCGACGGTTCCCCGCTGGACATCTGTTCGGATATAGGCAACTGTCCCCCCAGCACCTGCACCAGTGCCTCTCGCTTCACACCGCCCCGTTGCTTTGCGATGGTGTTGTCCGTGCGGCGCTTGATCTCGAAATAGACAGGCGACTTCGGTCGATCCTCATAAAAGCGGATGCGCAACTTGTAACGGTTTTTGTCCCCGTTGATCGTGGTGTGGTACAGGCGTAAATCTGGTGAATCCAGATAGAGACTGTGCACCGGGTAGGAGAGGTTGGGCTGAGTCGCCCCGAATGCATCAATGTCAAGGTATGACGACACAAAATCGCGCAACGACAAGGCCACATCCTCCCGGATGATGTACTTGTGCTCGTACCGTTGTTTTTGCAGATTGTCCGCCAAAATAACCTTGTGCCACACCAAGGGCCACACACCCTCCCTGCCGGGTTTTTCGAAATAAAACCCGGAGGCCGGGCAATTTAACGCCTATTACGCAGTTGTCACGAAAAAGTTACATGACCAAAGTTTGGCCAAGCGCCCGCCTGGCGAACGGCTCCACGGCTGTTTCAATGGTTGCCAACTCAATAGAGCTTTGGCTAAATCGCCCGCGTGAAACGGTTTTCATTCATCACCACGCTATTCCTGTCACTTGGCCTCCTGTCCACAGCCCACGCCGCTGGTCCGGACGACTCCTTCATCCAAGCCTACACCCTCATTGCCGAAGCGGACAATCTGTCCCGTCTTGGGCAGAAAAACGCTGCCATTCAAAAATACCGCGAGGCCCGAAACAACTTGGCCGCCTTACAATCTGGCTATCCGGACTGGAACACCGCAGTCGTCAGTTTCCGCATCAGCTACGTTGACCGGAAACTGAAGGCCATCGGTGCAGAGACACCGGGGGAAGCAAAGCCAGCCACGGCCAAGCCGGCCCCCCTTGACCCCGCCGCCGCCCAGCGCGAAATCGACATCCTTAAGCGCAAGGTCGAGTCACTCGGGAACTCAATCATCCTCAAGGACGCCAAGCTCAAGGAAGCCCTCTCCGCCGTGCCGACCCCGGAGGAAACCAATCGCTTGGCCAAGCTGGAAAGCGACCTCTCCGGCCTCCGACAGGAAAACGCCAACCTCAAAGATGCCATCGACAAGGCCACCGCCGAGTTGAAGGATGCCAACACCGGCATGGCCAAGGCCCGAGCGGAGGCTGAAAAGGCACAGGCCGACCTGGCCAATGCGCAGGCCGAAACCGAGAAAACCAACAAGGCACTTGCCAGCGCAGTGAAGGAAGCGAAGACAGCCAACGCGCAAGCGAACAATCGTGAGGCCAAGCGCCTCGAGAAACAACTAGCCAGTAAACAGGAGTCCCTCGAAAAAACCGAAAAGGAACTGGCCTCACTCCGGACAGCAAACGACACCCTAGAGTCGGAACTCAAGTCATTCAAAAAAGGCAGCCGCGAAAAAGACCTCCAAGCCGAAGTTGAGTCGCTGAAAAAGAAAATGGCAGACGGCAACAACAAGTTCGGAAAAATATCGGGCGATCTAGCCGCGCTGAAGAATGACAACGCCTCCCTCGAGGAGGAACTCAAGTCGTTCAAGAAAGGCAGCCGCGAAAAGGATCTCGAGGCGAAGGTCGGATCCCTCGAGAAAAAGCTAGCCAAGAGCAACAGCGAACTAAAGAAAGCCTCGAACAGCCTGGCGACCGCCGAAAACAGCAACGACTCGCTCAATGACCAGCTCAAGACCCTCCAAAAAGGATCCCGTGAAAAGGAAATGCTCGACCACATCAACACCCTCCAGAGGCGCCTGGCCAAAGCCGAACGCCAAAACACCAACCCGGCGAGCAAGCGAAAGGGCCTCACCGGCATCTTCAGTTGGCGAAAAGAGGGACGGGCCGAGAAAGCCCAAGTGGCGGAGTTGCAGAACCGGATTGAGACCCTGCGGGCGCGACTCGAGGTGCTCGAGGCCGAGAAAACCCCGTACACCGACGAGGAGAAGAAACTGTTTGCCGAACCCAAGACAGAGAGCCCGCCCGCCAACACACTTGAGGCCAAGGTCGCCACCTTGCCGGAGGGTGCCGCCGCTGAATTCAAGGCCGGCCAAGCGGCCCTCGTGAAAGCCAATTTCAGCGAGGCGGAGCAAAAGTTCATGCATGTCCTCAAGTTGGACGAGGAAAACCCGCTGACGCTGGCCAACCTCGCCATGGCCCAGATGGAACAGGGCAACTACGACGGCGCCGAGGCCAGCCTGGTGCGGGCGCTGCAGAACGACGAACAGGACGCCTACTCCCTCTCCCTGATGGGCACCCTTCGCTATCGCCAGAAAAAATACGAGGAGGCACGCGATCACTTGGCAAAGGCGGTCAAACTGAATCCGGATGATGCCAGCACGCAGCAATTCCTTGGGTTGGCGCTCAAAGAGCTTGGCCAACGCAAGGCAGCCGAAACCGCACTGCGCAAAGCAGTCCAAATCAAGCCAGGCTTCGCCGAGGCGCACCATAATCTCGCCGTGGTTTACGCCATGCAGAAACCGCCCTTTATCGCCTTAGCCAAATTCCACTACGCAAAGGCAGTCGCCGGCGGCTACAAAAAGAACGCCGACCTTGAGAAGATTCTGGGCGCCGAAAAGTAACTCCATGCTCGGGCAGAACGCCGAGGAACTGAGCGTGTCCACACACGGGCGCGGTTTTTACGAAATCACCCGCAAAGTGGACGGCTTGGTCGCCGCCACCGGCTTCCGGTCCGGCTTGGTCACCCTGCACGTCAGGCACACCTCCGCCTCGCTGCTCATCCAGGAAAACGCCGACCCCACTGTGCGCACCGACCTCGAGTCGATCTTTTCGCGATTGGCCCCGGATGGCGATCCGGTTTACGAGCACAACTACGAGGGCGACGACGATATGTCAGCCCACATCCGCACAGCGCTGACCAGCGTCAACCTCAGTATCCCGATCTCCGGCGGCTCGCTGGTGCTTGGCACTTGGCAGGGCGTCTACCTGTGGGAACACCGCACTCACCCCCACACCCGCCGCATCCACGTCCACATCACCGGCGAATAAACAGTTGACGCCTCCGACGCTTGGCGGCTCAATTCCGGGCATGGCTGACTCCATTTCATTCCTGCGTTGTGTTGTCTCCGTCGCCGGTGCGGTTGCACTTGGTCAAGTGTCTGTCCGGGCGGAGGTCAAGCTGCCGTCCGTCTTCGGCGACCACATGGTTTTGCAACAGGGCCAGCGCCTGCCCATCTGGGGCTGGGCCGAGCCCGGCGAAGCTGTGACCATCTCGGTGGCCGGCCAAACCAAGTCAACCAAGGCCAACAAGAAAGGGGCCTGGCAGGTTCGGCTCAAACCGCTTAAGGCCAGCAAGACCGCGGTGTCCTTCTCGGTAAAGGGTAGCAACTCGATCGAGTACAAGGACGTGCTTGTCGGTGAAGTCTGGCTTTGCTCCGGCCAATCCAATATGGAATGGACCGTCTCCCGGTCGTCCAATCCGCAGGAGGAGATTGCCAACGGGAAGCACCCATTGATCCGCCACATCAAGATTCCCCATCGCCCCTCCGACAAGCCGGAGTTGGACGTCACCCCGGTGGGTGGCGGTTGGCAGGTCTGCAGTCCGGATACCGTCGCGAATTTTACCGCAGTCGGCTATTACTTCGCGCGTCACCTGATGGGAAAACTCGACATGCCGATCGGGCTACTTGGATCAAACTGGGGCGGCACCCGCATTGAACCATGGACGCCTCCCGCCGGCTTCAAATCCGTCCCCGCGCTTAAGAACATCGCGGACAACCTCAAGGATTACCCGAAAAAGGGCAATAACGGGAATATTCACCACCAATCTGCGCTCGCACTTTACAACGGCATGATTTCCCCCCTGAAACCGTACGGCATCCGGGGTGCGATCTGGTATCAGGGCGAGTCCAACAACGGCGAAGGCATGCTCTATTACGAGAAGAAAAAAGCCCTTGTCAACGGCTGGCGCAAGGTCTGGAAAAACAAAAAGCTGCCGTTCTACTTTGTGCAACTCGCTCCGTTTAAATATGGCAACCGCAATCCGCACGATCTTGCCGGCATCTGGCAAGCTCAGTTAAGCGCACTAGACATCCCTCACACCGGCATGGCAGTAACCACCGACATCGGCAACACACGCGACATCCATCCGAAAAACAAACAGGAAGTCGGACGCCGCCTCGCGCTCTGGGCGCTCGCCAAAAACTACGGCAAAAAGGACATCGCATACTCCGGGCCGCTGTTTAAGTCGTTCAAGGAAAAGGAAAACCGCATGATCGTACAGTTTGATCATGGCAAGGGACTCAAATCCAGCAACGACAAGCCTCTCACCCACTTTGAATTGCAAGGGCCAGACGGCAAATGGTTCCCGGCTGACGCATCCGTTGAGGAGGCAGAATTGATCGTCACCAGCAAGGCGGTGCTGGAGCCCAAAAATATTCGTTTCGGGTGGAACCAGGAAGCGGAGCCAAATCTGGTCAACGGAGCCGGCCTGCCGGCCTCGCCGTTCACTTCAGAGAAAGGCAAGTAACCGCTTGGCCAAGCGCTTGGCCAAGCCGCCATGAGTCCAGTCAAGAACCATCTTCGCAGGGCCGGTGCCATCCTTGGCACGGCCCTGTTTATTTTAAAGGCATCCGCACCCATTCAAGCGGACCAGAACTCCACCCCGGATTTTAAAATCCGGGAAGGAAAAAACGACCGGTTCCCTGGGCTGAAGACTGCCCTGCCAAGGTACGTTCAGGTATTCGGACTTTTCATTCAGGCCACCAGCCGGGTGCCGGACGCCAAGCTGCTTCATGCGGCAAACATCGCAGCGGATTTCCTGGACAACAACCGGGACGGAAAACCGGACAATCCGAAAGTAAACGATGAGCTTTGGAGCAAGTGGTCGGCCGTCGTCATGGGGTACAGCGAACGCGAACTGGAAGGTCTTTACAACCGGCACGGCGAAATGTTCGATGCCTATGCGCTGCAGGGTTTGTTCGCCACCGAGACACTGCCCGATGGCGGGCCGCACAACCCAAAATCCACCGAATTCGATGCCTCGATTGAGGAGATTCTGCACATCATTACCTCCGTCGGATATGCTGAAGTCTATCCCGACGTATTCGGCGAAAGGAAAGGCTCCGAACTCGCCAAAGCAATGGACATTGCACGCGGAGGTTACTTCCGAACCGTTCCTCGCCGTTACCCTTCCGGGGCATGGTACTCTTACGATGACCGGACCTGCGACTATGGCTGCCAAGTTACCGAGTACGTTTACTGGGCACTCACGAGCCTCCTGGATGGGCAGGATTTCAGAAACCGCGGGCGGGACATCAACCACGAGTGGAAACTCAACACACCCGAAAAACTCCGGGACAAGGACAAGGCCGTCGTCAAGATTCTAACTAACCAAAAATTCAAACTTCCAACGCGGTTGCCTGATGGCAAGTACCGGCCCCAGAACAAGCAGGCCGCCATTCGGCTCGACATAATTCCGGACGAAAACCGGTTCACATTGGTCTCCAAGCTGCCAACTGGCTCAAGGGTCGCTGTCGAGAAAACCAACGATCTCCTGTCGTGGAGCGTGGCCCGGAGTGTCCCACGTGATACCGTGTTGCTGGAACTACCCATCGAAGCCGGGCCAAGCCAGACGCAATTCTTCCGGCTTCGTTTTGATGATTAGCCGCCAACCCCGATGCGGCTGTTCGACGCGCACAACCATTTGCAGGATGACCGGTTCGGCGGGCGACAGGACGAGTTGATGGCCGACTGCGCCGCTGTTGGCCTATGCAGGATGGTCGTCAATGGCACGCGAGAGAGCGACTGGCCCACGGTCGCCACCTTGGCCAAGCGCCACGACTGCGTGATGCCGAGCTTCGGACTGCATCCGTGGTTCATCCTCGACCGCTCGACGGAGTGGGTGGCCAAACTCGAGCAACAACTTGACGCTTGGCCAAGCGCAGTCGGCGAGATCGGCCTCGACCGCTGGAAGCCCGGCCTCGACTACGACGGGCAGGAGGCGGTCTTCACCACTCAGCTCCGTCAGGCCGCCGATCGTAACCTCCCCGCCAGCATCCATTGTCTCAAGAGTTGGGGCCGACTGCACGAGTTGCTTCGGGCCGGGCCGCTGCCCCGACGCGGTTTTCTGCTGCACAGCTACGGCGGGCCGGCGGAGATGGTCGAGCCGTTGGCCAAACTTGGCGCTTACTTCAGCTTTCCCGGCGCGTTTACGCACGAGCGCAAAACGCGTCAGCGTGACGCATTCCGCCGAGTGCCAGCTGACCGGTTGCTCATTGAGACCGACGCCCCCGACCAGCCGCTGCCGGAAGATCGTGTCAACCACCCGCTTCGCCAAGCAGTCAACCACCCGGCAAACATCGCTGCTGTGTATGAAGCCGCCGCCGAGACGCTCGACCAATCTGCCGGCGATCTGGCCAAGTGCGTGGAGGAAAATTTTGTCCGGCTATTCGGTGACTAATCGACGGGCTCGCGGGCGACGAGGTCGCGGGCTTTCTGGATCAGCCGCCAATCGTCGATGAGGTTGCCGAACTTGAAATCCGGCAGGCCACTCTGCGCCTGGCCCAGCAATTCGCCCGGGCCGCGCTGGCGCAAATCCTCCTCGGCCAACTCGAAACCGTCACTCCCTTTTTCCATCACTTCAAGCCGCCGACGGCCGTCATCGGTGGCGTTGCCAACGACAAGGATGCAGTGCGACTCGTGCGCGCCACGGCCGATCCGTCCGCGCAGCTGGTGCAACTGTGCCAGACCAAACCGGTCGGCGTTCTCAACGAGCAGGATCGTTGCGTTGGGAATGTCGACGCCGACCTCGATCACGCTCGTCGCCAGCAGCGCCTTGATTTTCCCCGCGAGAAAACCGGCCACAGCCTCCTCCTTTTCGGCAGGCTTGAGCCGACCATGGAGCAGGCCGACAGCATGCGGCTCGAGTTGCTCCCGCACGGTGTTGAACTGCTGATTGACGGCCTTGAGGCTGCCGCCGTCCTCGTCATCGACGCGCGGATAAACGATGTACGCCTGCCGACCCACTGTGAGTTGCTCTCGGATGAAGCCCCACACCTTGGGCAGGCTCTCCGGCGTGCGAACATGCGTGCGCACCCGACCCCGGCCCGGCGGCATCTCGTCGATCACCGAGCAGTCGAGGTCACCGTAAACGGTCAGGCCGAGCGTACGCGGAATCGGCGTTGCAGTCATCACGAGCACGTGCGGGTATCGTCCCTTGCGGACAAGCTTCTTTCGCTGCTCGACGCCGAACTTGTGCTGCTCGTCGATAATGGCCAGCCCGATGTTCTCGAGCGCAAAAGTGTCCTCGACGAGCGCATGGGTGCCGATGACGAGCGGCGGTAATTTGCTGTTTCCCATCTCCAACTCGGCTTGGCTGGAGTCGCCCATTGTTTTTTTCGCCCCGGTGTGCAGGTGCACGGGGATGCCGAGCGGCTCGAGCCATTTGCCGAAAACTCGGTAATGCTGCTCGGCCAAAATCTCGGTCGGTGCGAGCACAACCACGCTGAAGCCGCTCTCGATGGCACGCAGCGCGGCACAGGCGGCAACAGCGGTTTTGCCGCAACCGACGTCTCCCTGCAGCAGGCGGCGCATCGGATGCGGGCCGGCCATGTCGGCGCCGATTTCGTCCCACGCCCGCTGTTGCGCACCGGTGAACACGAAACCAAGCGCGTCCAGGAATGGCTGCACCAGCCGGTCGTCCCCGCCGCATGGCAATGCCTTGGCCTTGGCCTGAAATGTCGTCCGCCTCTCGCGGATTTGCCGCTGGAACCGGATGAATTCCTCCAGCGCCAGCCGTTCGCGGGCCATCTCGGTTCGTTCAAGGTCGTCGGGGAAATGCACCGACTGGAACGCCTCGGGCAGCGGCAGCCAATGGCTGTCGTCGCCGGCAAGCAGACCGGTGTTTGTGTCCGACACCAACTTGGCGAACTGATCCACCGCCCGCCACAAGACAGCCCGCAGCCAGCGCTGCTTGACGCCGTCTGTCAGCCGATACACCGGGACGATGCGCTTGAGGTGGATGAACTCCTCGCCATCCTCGACAACCTCGGCCTCGGGGTGGTTCATCGTGCGCGGTTTCTCCGAGGTGAGCCTGCCATGCACGTGGACGAAATCGCCGGTTTTATAGTAGCGCTCCATGTACGGCATATTCCACCAGCGGCAATGCAGCCGCGCTGTACCGTCATCGAGGATGAACTCGAACAGGCTTTTGCCACGCCGCATCCGCTTGACACCGGACGCCACGATCGTCCCGGCAACCGTGCCGGTGTCACCCTTGCCCAAGGCCCCGGCCTCGTGCGGCTGGTTGCGGTCCTCGTAACGCCGTGGGCCGTGCCATAGCAGGTCGCCGACCGTGCGGATGCCCAGCTTGGCCAAGCGCGAGGCGCGTCCACCACCGACGCCAGGCAGCGTGGCCACCGCTTGGCCAAGGGCATCTGTCTCAGTCCCGGACACTTCGGCAGTTGTAGCGGCAAGTGCGCGCTTGGCCAAGCTGATCGTCGGTTTGCCCTTCCGGCGGGCCAAACCAGACCGTACAATTGTCGCCCGATGGCCGGCGAGCAACTCCCTACACGAGACCTGTTATGGAGCCAGTACAGCCAGGTGTTCGTGGAGATGGATGACCTGTCGCTCGCACGCTGGATGGCTCAAACGCTGGGGCAATTCTCCGGGCAGGCTTGGCGGCTTTCCCATCCGCTGATGCTGTCCTACGAGCTGGCGGCCGGCGTGGCGCACGAGCGGCAAGTCTGGCTCAAGGGCATGTCAATCATCCCCTCCGGCTACATGGCGGCCGGGTGTTGCCGCGCACCTCTCCTGCCGATGTTCTCACGCGATGTACTCGACGCCGGCCTGCTCTGCAAACATTGCAACGAGACGTGTGTCGCGTTTGACGACCTGCCGGAGGAGCTGAAACCGGGCATCGAAAAGTGGGCTACCGAGTATGACACGGCGCACGCCATCGCCCACTGGGAGGAAGACAGCATCAAGCTGCCGCCCGATTACGAACAGGTCCTCGAGATGGCGGCGCAAACCGCGCAAGGCCTGCTGGCCGAAAGCGGCGCCGTGCTGGCCCAAGCGCTGCTCGAATTTTACCCGGCGGTGGCTTGGGAGGATCGCGATGAATGCCTCGATGTCCTCCCCGAGGACATCGAAGCCTGACGCGCCTCAAAGCCGGTCTTTTTGGTCGGGGAACTTTTCCTTGATCGTGCGAACGAGCCGGTTCTCGTCGGCCGGCTCCATCTTGCGGCGCGGGATGCGCCGCCGAACGCCGTCGAGCAGTTCCATCCAATCCTCAAACGCCGGCTCGAGGTAGGCCTCCCATCGCTCAAAGCGTCGTTCGCGACGAAAAAACTTCCAGACATTGCGTTCATTGCGGGCGTAATACTCCATCCGCTCGCCGTACTCGTCGCAGCGTTTCCAGTTGATCTCGCCTTTGGCCCCCATCTCAGTCCGGCAGGTTCACACCAGCAACCGCCATCCCAGCCATCCCCTCCCCTCGCCCAAGGAAACCGAGCAGCTCGTTCGTCGTCGCCTTGATGCCAACCCGGTCGGTCGGAATGGCAAGCGCCTTGGCAACTGCCACCTTCATCGCCGGCACATGCGGGAGTATCTTTGGCGCCTCCGCGATCAACGTGGCGTCCACATTCACGATGTTCCCCGCAGCCTCCTTTACCAACTGGGCAGCTTTTTCCAGAAAAAACCGGCTGGGCGCATCCTTCCACTGCGGCTCGCTTGGCGGGAACAGGCTGCCGATGTCACCGTGGCCGATCGCCCCCAGCACTGCGTCGCAGATCGCGTGCATTAGCACGTCGGCATCGGAGTGCCCGTCGAGCCCCTTCTCGTGCGCGATCTCCACGCCACCAAGCCAGAGCGTCCGCCCCTCCACGAGGCGATGCACATCATATCCGATTCCAGTATGAACCATGGCCAAATTATAGGCACAAACCCCGCTTGGCCAAGCGCAGACCACGGACTACTCCGCTTGACCAAGCGCGAACATGGCGATGCCGGCGGCGACGGATGCATTGAGCGAGTTGATCCGGCCGCGCTGAGCGATGCCCACCACGTAGTCGGCCATGTTAAGGATGAACTGCCCAACTGACCGGTCTTCGCCGCCAATGACGAGCAGTAGCTTCTCCGGCTTGGCCGCGGCAACGGCCTCCAGCGGTGACCGGCCGGCCGCGTCGAGCGCCACGACGCGATAGTCAGCCTCGGCCGCCTTCCGGGCGTAGCCGTTGGCGGAGTCGTCGCGGCAGATTTTCATGAACTCAGCCGCGCCAGCGCTGACCTTGAGCACCGACGGGTACACCTCCGGCACGCCCTTTTTCGGCAGGCAGACGGAGGTAAAGCCGAACACCTCAGCACTGCGCAGGATGGCGCCGACATTATGCGGGTCCTCCACATTGTCGAGCATTAGCAGGCGTGGCGCGCCGAGCAGTTCGTCGAACGCCGCGTACGGGTAAAGCGACGTCTTGAGCACGACGCCCTGATGATCACGGCTGCCGGAGAGTTGCATCAGCCGGCCCTTGTCCGTCCACTCGACCTCGATGTTGTTTCGGTCGAGAACGCCAAGCAACTTTTTGACACGGGCATTGTCGCGCATGCCGTCGTTGAGATGGGCCGAATGGACACGCCGCTTCCCCGCCCGCAACACCTCGAAGGCGGGATTCAATCCGTAAACATGTTCTCGACCCGACTTTGCCATCGGCGCGGCGCGCAACTTACGGCAGGCTATGCCCGGAGTCGACCGCTCCTTGCCATTTTGGAGAATTGGCCGATAATCCGGGCGTGAGCGGAAGCATCACAGAGTTGACCAACAGCCTGATCGCCTCCTACGCCAAAGTGGGTGGCATCAACCATCTGGACGGTGGCAATCTGCCGTCCAAGTTCGCCATCGCGTCGATCACCACCGACCTATTGCGGCTGCTGCTGCCCGGGTTTTTTGACGATAAACCGGTCCAGACCGCCGAGTTGAAAGTCGAGATCGCGATGCTAATGGACGGCGTCAGCGGCCGGCTGGAAGATGAGATCACCAAAAGCATCCAGTACAAGCCGCCCAGCGCCGAGGCAACCAAGCCGAGGCAGGCGGCCCGCGAATTCACAGCCGAATTCCTCGGCAGCTTTCCATCCATACGCGAGCGGCTCCGGACTGATGTCGAAGCCGCCTACGCCGGCGACCCAGCCGCCATCAGCCATGAGGAGATCGTGGTGGCATATCCGTTCGTTGAGACGATCGCAGTGCAGCGGATGGCGCACCAACTCTACCAGCTAGGCGTGGCGCTGATCCCGCGCATCATGAGCGAGTGGGCGCACAGCCGCACCGGCATCGACCTCCATCCCGGGGCCGCGATCGGCTCACATTTTTTCATCGACCACGGCACAGGAACAGTCGTGGGCGAAACGACCCGCATCGGGGATCATGTGAAAATCTACCACGGCGTCACCCTTGGGGCGAAATCCACCGCACGCGTCGAGGAGTTACGCGGAACCAAGCGGCATCCGACGATCGAGGACAACGTCACAATCTACCCGGGAGCGACCATCCTCGGCGGCGAGACCATCATCGGCGCGAACAGCACGGTGGGCGGCAACGTGTTCCTAATCCACAGCGTGCCGGCCAACTCACTCGTCATCGCCGAGGACGTCAGCGTCAAGGTGATGAACAAGGCCGACCACTACGAAATCTGAGCCAGCGCCCCATCGGGCTACGGGTTGCCCTATTGCTGCGTGGCCCGGGCCTTCAACTCGGCAACAGCCTGCACCCATTTGTCGTACGAGCCTGCAATGTCGGCAGACTCGGCGTTGCCCTCGTGAAACAATATGCCGTAGCGGAAATTCCGCTGCTCGCCCTTCTTGAGCTTGAAGTCCCCCACGCCCTTTTTCTTGCCCTCAAAATTGTGGATGCCAAACGGGTTGGCAGCCACTAGGCCATAGTCGCGGGCATGCCACCACGTCGGGTGGCGCAGGTTGTCTGGATGGTCAAAAATAGCGACTCCCACCGTGTGTTCATCGACATTACCCCAGTAATCGACCCACTTGGCACGCTTGCCCCAAAGCGCCTTGTCCCTGTGCCCGGCGCTATTGAGTGCATGCCCGTTGGCAGTGGTGACACCGCTGCCGTTGCGCAGGCGCAGGTTCGGGTGCGTGCGGATGCCCATACTGCCCTCCTTTGTGTCGCCAAACGTCACATCACCCTCCGAAGCAAAGATCGTGACGCTGTACGAAACAAACGTGCCGCCGAACGCCTTGTAAAAACTGATCGAAGTTCTGTCGGTGCAGATGACCTTTCCGTCCGGGCCGACCCAATTGTTTTTCGAGACGATCGAGCCGCGACGACCGCCGGCGGCACGCACCAACTCGGCCGGGATGATCTTGCCGGTGTTATTGCCATTGTGCCAAAAGCTGATGCCGTTGACTTCGCCATGCGTGAACCACAGCGACGCGTGGTGCACGTGGTCCCGAGCCTCACCCTTGACCTCCTTGAACGGGTAGTTGCGCGTCATGCTGATGCCGTGCGGGCCAATGACCGGGTACAGCACTGGCTTGTTGTATCCTTTCGGGATGTACTCGGTAAACAGTTTGCCATCAATCTCAACCCGGTAGTTATCGCCGTTCTTCTTGACGGCAAACGGCCCGTCCTGTGCATTCAATCCCACTTGGCCAAACGCCAACAGCCCCGCAAAAACCGGCAGTAAAAAACGTGAGTTCATCGCGATGGAAACTAGGTTTTGGAGAGAATCCAGTCAACGGAAAAAGCGGGCGTCCAGCCAAGCGGGAGCATCCCGGCCTTGGAATCGCACGATCAATCCCGCTAGAGTGCGGTGTGCCGGGTGTCCTCCGATTCTTGGGTCTGTTCAACGCCGCCGTGTGGGTCGGCGGCTCGGTGTTTTTCTCGTTCCTCGCCGGGCCGGTGTTTTTCTCGCCAGAAGTCAAGTCGATCACCCCA
>JASMKO010000028.1 GCA_030749225.1 Verrucomicrobiota bacterium | reverse complement strand
AAGGGGTACGTTGGCAGCGTTGAGGCCAGCGACGCCATGGTCAAGGCGGCCAACGTGAACCTGGTGAAGACGGTGCCTATCGGCGGCGGTTTCATCACCGTGTTGGCCAAGGGAGACGTCGGCAGCATCAAGGCCGCCGTGGACGCAGGCACAAACGCTGCGGCCCGGGTCGGCGAACTGGTCAGTTCGCACGTCATCGCCCGTCCGCATGAGGACCTGTTGAAGGCGTTCAACAACCCGCCGGGTAAGGCGAACAAGTAACCGCAACCGTCAATTAGGAGAATATCATGGCTGAACAAGCAATAGGAATGATCGAGTGCAAGGGCTTCTGTGCCCTGATGGAGGCCAGCGACGCCGCTCTCAAGGCGGCCAACGTCACCATGACGGGTTGGGACAAGGTCGGCAGCGGCTTTGTGACCGGCTTTTACCGGGGCGACGTGGCTGCGGTTAAGGCCGCAACCGATGCCGGGGCCGCCGCCTCCGCCGATGTCGGTGAAGTGATCAGCGTGCAGGTGATCCCCCGGCCGCACGAGGATTTGAAGGGCTTGGGCGAGTGGCTGCAGTGAGCCGCCGCTTGGCCAAGCGATTGGCTGACTTCGCGTGAAGATACTCGTCGCCAACCTGGGGTCGACCTCGATGAAATACCGCCTGTTTGATTTTTCAGGCGGCGACGGCGAGCTGTTGACACGCGGCGGCTTGGAGCGGGTGGACGACCACGCTGGGGCGATTGGGCAGGTGCTCGACGAACTTCGCGCGGGCGCCTGGATTGCCTCCGAGGACGATCTGGCGGCGGTGGGCTTCAAGACGATCATGGCGGAGGGCCGGACCGGCTGCCTCGAGTTGACGGCGGAGGTCGTCAACGCGATGGAGGCCTGCAACCATATCGCCCCGGCGCACAACCCACCGTACATTCGGGGCATCCGGTTGTTCGCGGAGAAAATGCCAAGCGTGCCGCTAGTGGGGCTGTTCGAGACAGCGTTTTACCAATGGGCGCCGGAAGCCTCGACGCGATACGCGGTGCCGCCTAGCTGGCATGAGGCGGGTATTCGCCGCTGGGGCTTCCACGGCGCAAGCCACAAATTTATCGCGGAACGCTCGGCGGAACGGCTCGGCCGTGAGGACGTTGCCAACCGCGCCCGCAACCTGTATGTCGACAAAGCCGGTTCGCCGGTGGATGGACCGCCGCTGCGGGTGGTGTCGTGCCATCTTGGCGGCAGTTCGTCGATTGCCGGTATCCTCAACGGGGCGGCGGTCGGCAACAGCATGGGCTTGAGCCCGCAGTCCGGCCTGCCGAACAACAACCGCGTGGGCGACCTCGACTCGATGGCGGTGCTGCACATGATGCGGCGCGACGGCCTGTCGATCGGTGAGGTCGAGACGGCGCTTTGCAACGAGAGCGGCCTGAAGGGATTGAGCGGCGGCCACAACGACATTCGCGATATTATCTCAGCGGCCGACTCCGGCGATGCGCAGGCTAGGCTCGCGCTCGACGTGTTCGTGCAGTCGGCACGGCATTGGTTGGGCGCCTATTTTGCGCAGCTTAACGGGCTCGACGCGCTCGTGTTCACGGCTGGTATTGGGGAAAACCGTGCCGGCATCCGTGCCGCAATTTGCGCCGACTTGGATCAGCTTGGCATCCGGCTTGACGCCGAAAAAAATGACGCCGCGCAGGCCGGGGAAACGGTCATCAGCGCGGCCAATTCACCGGTCAAGATCATGATCATTCCCACCAACGAGGAACTGGTCGTGGCGCGTGAGGTGAAACGCTACCTCGATCACAGGCGAAACTGAATTTTTTACCGTACAAAAACCAAAACAAAAACTGATATGTCACAACCAGCAATAGGACTGATAGAGACCCGAGGCCTCGTGGCCCTGGTAGAGGGAACTGATGCCATGCTCAAGGCGGCCAACGTGGAGTTGTCCGGCCCGATGCAGCAGGTGGGCAGTGCGCTCGTGAGTGCCTGTGTCACCGGTGATGTTGCCGCGGTCAAGGCGGCCACCGATGCCGGCGCCGAGGCCATCAAGGCCATCGGAGGCGAGTTGGCCAGCGTGCACGTGATCGCTCGTCCGCACAGCGACGTCGACAACGTGCTGCCCAAGTCGGCTGCCAAGTAGGGAGGCGCTGGCATGTTCCTTGCCCGAGTAGAGGGGTCGGTGGTGGCGACCAAGAAGGACCCCGGCTTGAGCGGACGCAAGCTGCTGCTCGTCCGGCCTCAACTGGTCGACGAAAACGACACCGCCCGGTTTCGCCCCGGTAAAAATACCATCGTGGCGGTCGACTCGGTTGGTGCCGGCGAGGGGGAGTTGGTGATGTTTACCCAAGGCAGCTCCGCCCGGCTGGCTCCCAACATGAAGAGTGCCCCGGTGGATGCGGTGGTGGTCGGCATTGTCGATTCCGTCGACGCGCTTGGCCAGGTTATCTACGATGCGAAGAACGAAAACGGCGGCTGACTGCGTTAGGCCAATCGTTTGGCCAAGCGGAACGACAAGCCGTTAAAACGACGAAAACAACATGGCAAACGCAGTGAATGAAACACTGATCCGCGATGTGATTGAGGATGTGCTGGGCCGTCTGGGCGACGGCACGCCGGTCGTTACCCAGGCGCCCTTGGCCAAGCCGGCCGGTGACGACGGTTCCTGCTCGTGCCAGGCCAAGGCCGGCAGCGGGAGTCGGGAGTTCGGAGTATTTTCGACCGCCGAAGAGGCGTGCGACGCCGCGGCCGCGGCGTTCCGCCAACTGCGGGAGCAGGGCGTAGAGGCCCGCCGTAGGGTCATCGAGATCGTCAAGGGCCTGTGCGAGGACAACGCTGAGGAGTGGGGCCGCATCGAGCTGGAGGAGACTAAGATCGGCCGGATCGACCACAAGATTGAAAAGCTGCAGATCATCCGCGGTGTGCCGGGCGTCGAGTGGCTGCACCCCGACGGGCGCAGCGGCGACCACGGCATAACACTGGAGGAATTCACGCCTTTCGGCGTCGTCGGTGCGGTGACGCCATCAACCCACTCGATCCCGACGCTTGCCGGCAACATTGTCAACATCGTCGCCGCCGGTAACGCGGTCGTGTTCAACGCTCACCCGTCGGCGAGCCGCTGCGCCGCGATGGCGCTGCGCAAATTTAACGAGGCGATCCATCGTGCCATCGGCATCAGCAACATCGCATGCATCATCGAGCAGCCAACGCTCGAGTCGTTCAAGGCAATGTGCGCGAACGAAAACGTACGCCTGCTGTGCGTGACCGGCGGGCCGGGCGTGGTAGCGGCCGCGATGCAGACCGGCAAGCGCGCCATCTGCGCCGGGCCGGGCAACCCGCCGGTGCTCGTCGATACCACCGCCGATATCGATCGTGCCGCCCGTTGTGTGGTGCAGGGAGCCTCGTACGACAACAACCTGCTTTGCCTCGGCGAAAAACAGGTGTTCGTCCTGGACAGTGTCGCGGATGCCTTCATGTCCGCGATGGAACGCCATGCCGCAGTTCGGTTGAACGACCCAGAACTCGGTGCGTTGACACAGGCCGCGTTTGTATTCCCGGAAGGGCAGGGTGCTGGCTGCGGTCATGCCGCGACCAACAAGGATTTTATCGGCAAGGATGTTCCCGTGCTGGCGCAGGCCGCCGGGATCAATGCCCCGGCTGGTACGCAGTTGTTATTCGCGGAGACGAGCGCTGATCATCTCTTCGTTGAGGAGGAGCAAATGATGCCGATGCTGCCGATCGTGCGCGTGGGCAGCGTCGAGGAAGGCATTGAGGCCGCCAAGAAATCCGAGCACAACTACCGCCACACAGCCATCATCCATTCGCACGATGTCAACCACATGACGGCGATGGGACGGGCACTTGACACGACATTGTTCGTGAAGAATGGGCCGAGCATGGCCGGGCTTGGCTTGGGTGGCGAGGGCTACCTGAGCTTTTCCATCGCCACGCCGACCGGCGAGGGCGTGACAAACCCGCGCACTTTCACCCGCGTGCGCCGGTGCGTGATGGTGGATAACCTGAGGATTTACTGAGCATGCGCCTGGCACGAGTCGAGGGCAACGTGGTTGCCACCCGCAAGCATCCCAGCCTTGAGGGATGGCGGCTTATGGTGTGCCAGCCGATCAACCTCGAGGGCGAGAACGACGGCACGCCGATCATTGCCATCGACCCGCACGGGGCTGGCATGCACCAGCGCGTGATTGTCTCCTCCGACGGCCTGGCCGCGCGCCGCACGGTCGGCGACGATCGCAGCCCGGTCCGCATGATGATCACCGGCATTATCGACAAGACTCAGGAGGAGGGGGCCGCATGAGGCTGGGCAAGGTCATCGGCCGGGTGACTCTGAGCCAGACGATCCCTTGCTTTGAGGGTGGACGTTGGCTGGTGGTCAATCCCTACACCCGCGACCGTTTCCAGCGCGGGGACGATCCGCCGGAGGAGTTGAGTGCTGAGCCGAGTCTGGTGGTGTACGATGCACTGGGCGGCGACGTTGGGCAGACGATCGGGTTCATCGAGGGGCGCGAGGCTTCCGCGCCGTTTGCGGAGTCGATGCCGATCGACGCCATCAACGCCGCGCTGGTGGACACCGTGTATCATAACCCAATGAAATAATTTGTACTGGATGAAAAAAGTTTACAGCGCCAAAGATATTGACGATTTGCACCGTGGAGGAGGCTTGGGGAATATTCCGGCTGACGCCATCCTGACGCCTTCGGCGCGGGATCGGATGAACGAGTTGGGCGTGGATCGGGCCAAGCGTAACGGGAGCCCGGTCAAGAGTGGGGTTAACGACGATGGCATCGATTCATCTATCCGCGCTAGCAGCCCGAAAGCCGACCTCGAGCGATTGTTCAACAGTCCCGCTGTGCACGCGCTCAAGGAGCAAATTTGCGAGATTGGCCGTCGCCTCTGGCAGCGGGCCTACGTAGACGGCAATGGCGGCAACCTCTCCATCCGCCTCACCGAGGACGTCGTGCTTTGCACACCGACGCTGGTGTCCAAGGGCTTCATGAAGCCGGAGGATCTCTGCCTCGTGGATCTCGACGGCAACCAGCTCGCCGGCGTGAAAAAACGCACCAGCGAGATTCTCATGCACCTGCAGATCATGAAGGCGCAGCCCAAGGCCCGCGCTGTGTCGCATGCCCACCCGCCATATGCCACCGGTTTCGCCGTGGCCGGCGTTCAGCCGCCGACCTGCATGATCCCGGAGATTGAGGTGTTCATCGGCCGCGTGCCGATCGCCCCGTACGAGACGCCGGGCACGATGGAGATGGGGCGCAAGGTCGCCGAGTTGGTGGACGAGCACAACACCGTGCTCATGGAAAACCATGGCGTGGTCTCGTGGAGCCATAGCATCGAGGACGCCTACTTCAAGATGGAGATTGTCGAGGCCTACTGCCGCACCGTGATCGTGACCACGCAACTCGGTGTGCAGCCGAAGCAGTTTTCGTCGAAGCACCTGAAGGATCTGCTCGACATCAAGCAGACGCTCGGTGTGCCGGATCCGCGCATCGGCCTCAAGGAGTGCGAACTGTGCGACAACGACGAATGGCGTCCCGGTGTTACCTGCGCCGTACCGGCCTCCGGCGGGAGCAGTGCCAAGCCGGCGCGCGACCCCGAGGCTGAGAGCGTTGTGCAGGCCGTCACCGATGAAATCATGAACCGACTGAAGGGCTGAGCCGTTGCGCTTGGCCAAGCGCCGAATGAAATCGCTCGATGTCAAGCTGGCTGCCTACAGGGGAAACCGTGCCGCGCGCGATTCGTTTGTCATCGCCGATGCCAAGGATCCGGACATGGCGTTTGGCGTCCGCGCACTTGGCCACCGCCGATACCTTTCCGGCCGGGGCGCGCACCCGGCGCAGTTCTCGCCGGAGATTTGGTCGCGCGACGAGTTCGGCCATCGCAACCTGCCTGAGTTCCTCGACGTTATCCGCGAAGTGGTGGCGCAGGGGCTGGTCGACATCATGCTCATGTCGGCGCATGTCAACGAGCAACTCACCATCAAGGAAGGCCTGTTTCGCGACTCCCACATCACCCCGGCCGCCCGTGCCAATGATGCGACCGACGTGTGGGCCGCGCGCCACGGCAACTACCTGAGCCAACCGGCGCAGCCGTTCCGGTCCGCGAGCATCGACCACATACAATGTGGCCAACTGGACTGCGACCGGGACGGCAGCGATTTTCCCGGCGCCAACCTAGGCCTGTACTCCGTCACTTATCTCAACGACCTCGAGCAGGACAAACGGACACTCGAGGCGTTCCATGCGTTTCGCGAGGAGGCCGAGCGTAAGCGGTTTCGATACTTTCTCGAGGTGTTCGATCCCAACGTCGACAGCGGTATCCCGCCGGAGAAGCTGGGCGAGTTCATCAACGACCAGATCCTGCGCACCCTGGCCGGGATCACCGAGGCCGGGCGGCCGGTTTTCCTCAAGATCGTCTACCACGGCCCGCGCTACATGGAGGAGATTTGCCAGTACGACCCCAACATGGCGGTTGGCGTGCTGGGCGGCAGTGCGGGTACGACCTACGACGCGTTTCGACTGCTGCACGATGCCAAAAAGTACGGCGCGCGTTTGGCCCTCTTCGGTCGCAAGATCAACAACGCCGAGCATCAGTTGGCTTTCATCGAGTTTCTCCGGTTGATTTCGGAGGACAAGATTTCGCCCGAGGAAGCCGTTCACGCCTACCACGGCGTGCTGCAGGGGAAGGGGATCGCACCCAAGCTTTGGTTGGAAAAGGATCTTGAGTTGACCGAGCAGTCGATGCGCTACGGGGACGAGGGCGGCAAGACCAGTGTGACGATGCCAGCCAACCCCTTGGCCAAGCGCACCAAGCCGGCCGACGAAGCAACTCTTGTGGACAGTACTTGGCCAACCAAGGCCGATGGGCGACCGGACTTCGCTGCCATGACGCCGGTTCAACGTCTAGCATACCACAGCCAGCGCCTTGGGCGCTAAAGCTTGGCCAAGGCAAAGTCGGTTAATTTGCCGGAATGAACTGCACCCACGACGGCCCCTGAGCAGTGGGCTGCTGATGAATTCGCTTCAGCCTGCCGCTCGTTGAGTCGCGCTTGTAAACGTGAAGATCGTGTGAACGCTGCCCGGCGGCAATCATCCATTGCTCGTCCGGATTGAGGTTGAATGAGCGAGGCGTATTCCCGGTCGCAAATTGCCCGATGCTCGTCAGTTTGCCAGACTTTGCATCTACCGAAAAACCGGCAATGGAATTGTGACCCCGGTTGGAGGCGTAGATAAAACGACCGTCGTGGGTGATCTCGATGTCGGCACAGGTGTTCTGGCTACCATCGAAACCCGCTGGCAACGTGCTGCGCGTGTGGAATGCCTTGAGCTGTCCAGTCTCCCGGTTGAAATGATACGCGGTGACGCTATCCCCCTTTTCATCGTCGCAATATACGATTGGCAACTTGGGGTGAAAAACTAGATGCCGGGGCTCGAGCCCAGCGGCAGGGCTGGCCGTGAGTGGGTCATTTTTTGTGAGCTTCCCCGATTTGGCGTCGAAGCGAAATTGGTAGACGGCGTTCGGGCCGGTGTGAGGCACGAACGCGAAGCGATTGGAGGTGTCCGTGAGGATGGCGTGCGCGCAGCGCTGGGTCTCGATCCGGCTGAGTGCACCCGGCTTGACCGAGCCATCCGCCGCCAACGCATGACTGCCCACCACGCCGCCGCTGTAACTGGCCCAGAGCAACGTTTTACCGGTCTGATCCGTGGCCACGTATGCAGCGTTGGCATCGATATTAGTCAGGCCAAGCGAGACCAACTTCATCCCGGCACGGTCGATGTGAAAAGCCGCCACGCTGTTGGCGCTGCGTACCGAGACGTACAGCCGCTGCCCGTTAGGGCTGACGAATTGCGAACCGGGAGAGCCGGGGAGTCTGTATTTGGCGTGGTGCACTAGTTTCCCTGAATCGGGCTGGAGTTCATAAAGCTGCAGGGCGTTGTCCTTACCGGCAGACACGGTCACGAGCATTGCGGAGATAAGTACGTTTTGCATGGAACCGCAGACGCTAAGTGGCCAGGTGATCGCAGACAAGCTGGGATTACTCCGTGGTTACCGGTTTTTCTATTCGCGGTTCCCGGCTTGGCCAAGCCACAAAAAAGGGCGGCCAACCGGCCGCCCTCATAAAACTCCTTGCAACTTACCGGCTCAAGATTCCTGCGCCTCGGCGTCGTCGCCAACATCCAGTTCGATGGGCTTATACCCACCGCGACTTTTGAAGTAAAATATCAGGATGAGGTAGCAGATCAGCATGGCGATCGGCAGACTGGCAGCTGTCTTTAAGGCGTTGTTCTTTGCTGAGCCCTGCATGTCTGACAGTTTTTTCTTGTCCTCTTCGGATAAGCTTTGTTGTTTCGCGTCGTCGATGGCGGGGTAGGAAATCAGCCCCACGAACTTTTGCTCCTCAGCCTGTAGCACATCCAGATTAGCCTCCTGCGCCTGCTCGCCGATGTTTTTGTCCTGCACAAAGCCAAGCCAGGGGGCACCGATGGTACCCACGCTCAGCATGCCGATTCCTGCGATCATGTTGATCGTCATGGCGCCGCCGCGTGGAAACCTCTCCGAAACGAACCCCAGCGTTGCCGGCCAGAAGAAGGTCTTGCCAAAACCGTAAATGGTAGCGGCGACGAAGATCATGCCGAACGTACCAGCGGCTCCCAGGGCATAAACCCCGATGGCGGCGACCAATGCACTCACCGCCAGGAGATTCAACGGCGGCAGCTTGTGGGTGATTGGCCCGGCAAAAAACCGGAGGATCATCATGATCAATGAGGTGTAGATGAGAACGAGGGCCGGGTCGAGGCTGGAATCCTTGAAGCTGGCTTCCATCAGCTCGCGGCTCCATCCGTCGATGCCCAGCTCAGTCGTGGCCAGCAAGGTCATGACCAGCAGCAGGAAAAAATACATCAGGTTACCTAGTGCCTTAACGTATAACGCATACGGGACGATCAGGACGACGATGGCGACGATCTTGATAAGAGTGGCACTTTCGTTGTCCGGGGAGATCAGCACGCGACCCAGCTCCAGAACCACCAGTGTGACCGCGACGGCCCAACCAAGAATACCCGGCTCCTGCAACATTTCCTTGAAGCTGATACCGGCCTTAACGCGTTCGTTGACCGGGAACTCCTTCTTGAAGAGCATGACCGCGTAGACAATCACCGGCAGCAGGGTAAGCGCAGCTAGAAGTTGCCAATTCTGATAATTGCCCGCATCATTGGCGCTGCCCACTACCATGAACAACAGTCCGGCAATGACGAGGCCGCCAGGCCAGCCGGCATGCAGGATGGCGAGCCACTTGGTCTTCTTTTTTGCGAACATGGTGGCGACCACCGGGTTAATCACCGCTTCAATAGTACCGTTACCCAGAGCGCCGATTATGGATCCCCAGTACAACATCCCGTAGCCATTGGCGAACCACAGCATCAACGCCTGGATGACATGGCAAACAAAGGCGAATATCATCGCCTTCCCATAACCAATCTTGTCAATGACCAGACTGAACAGGATTATGCTAATGGCAAACGGCCAGAGGCCTGCCCCGATGATCTCACCTTTTTGGGTTTCGGTGAGTTGGAATAGATCCTGCCAGGTTCCCACTAGGAAGAACCGGGCTTGAAAGCCGAATGCGGTCGCGATTAGCGCCACAAAACAGCCCCAAAAGAGGAACATATTTTTACCGTTACTCTCGTTTTCTGTGCTCATAGTTTATAGGTTTTGGGTTAAGGAAAAAATCACAGGGTGAAGGCTGGGAGGTCGACGCGGATGCCGCCTTGTTCGGTGGATTGGTGGGCGCAGATGCCGACACAGGTCCAGTTGGCAGCGGTCTTGGCGTTGGGCCAGGGATCGCGGTCCTCCAAGAGTGCACTGAGAAACTCATTCACCATATGCGGGTGGCTGCCGCCGTGGCCGCCGCCCTGCACGAAGGACAGATGGTCGGCGTCCTCGATGGACTGGGTAAATTTCTGGATCGGCTCCGGTAGCAGGTGGGCGTAGTCGGGGATGTCCACATTTTCGGGGATCTCCGCCTCGGGGCGCTTGGCCACGTGCAGGATACTCGGCTTGCCCTCGACCAGCGTCCACTCAAAGCTCTTCTTGCTGCCGTACACGTCGATGCTCTCGCGGTATTGGCGGGCGACGTCGTAGAGGAAGCGCCAGATGTGCGCGGAGAGGTCGCTGTCCTTGACCTTGATGTGGCAGCTCTCGACGGCGAACTTGTTGCCGCTCTTTTGCGCGATGTCATCCCGCACGGTGCCACTACCAAAACAGCTGACGTACTCGGCGAGTCCATCGACCATCCCTAGACACGGGCTGACGACGTGCGTCGCGTAGTGCATCGGGATCATCTCCTCCCAGTAGCTCGGCCAGCCGTCCATGTCCTGCGGGTGACTGGCGGCGAGGTACTGAAGTTTGCCCAGCTCGCCCTTGTCGTACATTTCCTTGATGAAGAGAAACTCACGACTGTAGACGACCGTCTCGGCCATCATGTACTTGAGGCCGGTCTCGTCGACGGCTTTGCACAGCTCCTCGCATTCCTCGATGGTGGTGGCCATCGGCACGGTGCACATCACGTGCTTGCCGGCGCGCAATGCCTTGAGCGATTGCGGGGCGTGATCTGGGATGGGGGAGTTGATGTGCACGGCATCAATCTCCGGATCCTTCAGCAGTTCGTCGTAGTCAGTGTAGCGTTTCCCGATGTTGAACTGGTCGGCCACCGCGTTCATCTCCGCCTCGTTGCGGCGGCAGACGGCGACGAGGTTGGCATTCGGATGCGCCTGATGGATGGGGATGAACTCGGCTCCAAACCCGAGGCCGACGACGGCGATGTTAAAGGACGGGTCGCTCATTCAGTGTATGTCCGGTCACACACGCTGGGCTGCAGATGATGGGTTGCATCCATCAGATCGCCGGGATGCAACCCCGCAAACCCCAGCCTGTCAATGCCTTTTCAGCACAAAATAAGGCCAGTTTGGGTGTGTTGAGACGCAAAAAACACATCCGGGGTGTGTGTTCCATGCGCTTGGCCAAGCGGCCGGTTTTACTCCTCCTTGAAGAATCGCTCGAGGATGCCGTCGATCCGTTGGCCGGTGTCGCTGTCCGGCGCGAGCTTTTGCGCCTCGAGCAGTAGCTCCTTGGCCTTGGCCTTGTCAGATTGGAAATGGATGGAGCCCTTGTAAAAGAGAGCCTCCTGCAGAGCGGCTCCGGTGGGCTCCTTCTCCGCAATCAGCTTGTCGATGGCAGCGAGGGTTTCTTCCGGTTTGCCGCGACTGCCGCGCATGGTGGCTTCGAGTTCGGCCTTGAAGCCCACGCTGTTTTTTAGCCCCTCGAACTTGGCCTTGAGGCCGGCCTTGTTGTCGGCGTCCAGGTCGATGATCTGTGAGACTACGTCGTCGTAGGTCTTGAGCGCGGTCTCGTCATCCACGAGCGACAGCCCTTCTGCCAGATGCTTGGCCTTCTCGACGCCGGAGGCTTTCTCGGCCTTGGCAAACGACGCATCGCGCTTGGCCAAGGTAGCGAGCTGCTCTTTTAGGTTGGCCACGTATTTGTCGGCGGGATCGCCGCTGTAACCCACCGTCTGGTAATACGGACGGCCCTTGGCGTCGGCGAGGAAGATTGTTGGCACACCCTGGATGCCATACTTGGCACTCAAGGTTTTGTACTGCTCGATCTCTTCCGGCGTCTGCTTCGACTTATCGCGCGGGCTGTCGAGCTTGAGCAGGACGAAATCCTTTGGCATCTCCGTCTTGAACACGTCTTGGGTCAGGACGTTCTTGGCGAGCGCCTTGCAGGGCGGGCACCAGTCGGAGCCGGTGAACTCCATGAGGAGGCTTTTGCCCTCCTTGGCAGCCTGAACCTTGGCCTTTTCAAAATCAACGAGCCAGCCGTCAGCGGCCTGGGCGGAGGTCAGGGAGAGAATTGCGGCGGTTCCAAAGCCCAAAAGGACATTCCGTGTAATGAATCGTAGTGAGTTCATTGGTCAGCCTTGCTACGCCCTCGACGGGCCTTTGGCAACGGTAATTCGACGAAACGACAAAGTTTTTTCCCTTGGTTGAACTCCCTGGCCGTTTTTGGCAGATTGCCCCCAATGGGCGACGACAAAAAAAAGGATTCAACCCAGCTTTACGGCGAGTCGATGGAAATGCTGGGTGAGGATTTGGGCGAGAGCAACGCCAAGCTGGGCGGTGAAGCCAAGAACGACGAGTTGGGCCAAGCCGCAGCCGAGGCCATGCGTGCGCTGCTGAAAAACAAGAGGGACGACGGGGAAGATTAGTCCTCCGCAGGCTCGGCTGTCTCGCCAGCCGGTTTTTCGACGATTGGCGTTGGCATTGGAGCCGCCGGCAACGCACTCCCGCTTGGCCAGGCGGCGAAGGCGAATAGCGCCATCATCACCACCGAACAGATCAGCTTACCAAGCACCCCCAGCGCCAAGCCAAGCACCGCGCCGACACCGGCCTTGGCTGATTCACGCGCCTCTCGCCCGAACGCCCACTCAAAACCCATCGCCCCGACGAAAGGTCCCACGATCAGCCCGATCGGTGGAAACACGAACACCCCCACGATGACACCAAGCACCGCGCCGATCATGCCTTTCCACGTCGCGCCCAGTTTCTTCGCGCCGATGAGCGTCGCCAGGTAATCCAGCCCAAGTGCCAGCAGGCCAAACGCTGCCAGTACCGCCACCCACCCCCAACCAGCATCACCCTGTCCGGCAAAGTAAAGTTGATGCCCCACTGCGCCGGCGAGGATCAGCGGCGTGCCAGGGATTCCCGGGATGAGGTTGCCCATCACACCGATGAACATGATCAGTAGCACGATGCCGTATCCGATCCAGAGTTCCGTCATGAGTTTGTTTTTGCATTGCGCAGCGCGTCAAGCACCTGCTCAAAGTCGTCTGGCCAGGCAGCCTCGAACGAGAGTTGCTCGCGGCTGGCCGGGTGCGTGAACGCCAGCGACTGCGCGTGAAGCATCTGCCGCTTGGGTCGCACGCCGGTGTAGTTGGCCAATTGCGCGGTCGCCTTTGTGCCGTAAAGAGCGTCACCCGCCAACGGAAAACCGATATGTCTGAAGTGAACGCGAATCTGGTGGGTGCGTCCCGTGTGCAGCGTCGCCTCGACGAGCGTGCACTCGGCCAGGCGTTCGATCACGCGCCAGTTCGTGCGCGCGCCGCGGCTGGCGCTGGGCTGCACAGCCATCAGTTTGCGGTGTACCGGATGCCGCCCGATCGGCGCATCGATCTCGCCCATGTCGTTGACCAAGCGGCCGCAGACGATGGCGTGATACCGCTTGTCCACCTCGCGGTCCTTGAATTGCGCGGCCAGGCCAAGGTGTGCGGTGTCATTCTTGGCGACGACGAGGCAGCCGGTGGTGTCCAGGTCCAGCCGGTGGACGATGCCGGGGCGAACCACGCCGCCAATGCCGCTCAGGCTTCCGTCGCAATGGTG
Organism: Verrucomicrobiota bacterium; assembly: GCA_030749225.1. Taxonomy (GTDB): domain Bacteria; phylum Verrucomicrobiota; class Verrucomicrobiia; order Limisphaerales; family UBA1096; genus UBA1096. Next base: position 97,568 of record JASMKO010000028.1, on the reverse strand, counting down.
TAGCAGCGCGTTAACCAGTGTGCCGCCCTCATGCCCGTGACCGGGATGGGTGGGCATTCCTGCCGGCTTGTTGACGACGATCAGGTCGTCATCCTCAAATAAAATATCGAGTGGGATGTCCTCCGGTTTAGCCTCGACCTCCTTGGGAATTGGCCAGGTGACCTCGACCGTCTGGCCGGCGGCCGGGTGTTGCGTCGGTTTGGCCGGTTTGCCGTCGACGAGAATACAGCCCTCACGTATGAGCCGCTGGATGCCGCCGCGCGAGATGTTTGGCAGCTTGGTCGTGAGATAGCGGTCGAGTCGTTCGCTGGTGAGCGTCTTATCGATCGTCACCACCGTCGGTTCCGGAGCCGCCTTGGCTGTTGGAAGGTCGTCGTCCATGTCGCTGCGCTTGGCCAAGTTGCCGGCAACATCCACCTCGACACAAGCCAAAGCCGCAAGTGATCGTTGCCCTTGGACAGAGGGGGCGGTACTTTTGCGGGAGTGAAAACCAAGGCGGCTATTCTTCGGGAAATGGAATTGCCTCGTCCGTATGCGGAGTCGCGTCCGCTCTCGGTCGAGGAAGTGGATCTCGACGGCCCCGGCGAAAACGAGGTGCTCGTGCAGGTGGCCGGCGCGGGGTTGTGTCACTCCGATTTGTCGGTGATCAACGGCTCGCGCCCGCGCCCGGTGCCAATGGTGATGGGCCACGAGGCAGCCGGTGTTGTCCGCGATGTCGGCCCCGGCGTGAAGGGACTCGCGCCGGACGATCACGTGGTGTTTTCGTTCGTGCCGTGTTGTGGCGGATGCCCGATGTGCGCCATCGGCCGGGCGCCGCTTTGCGAGCCTGCCTATGAGGCGGCGGTCACTGGCCAGTTGCTACACGGCGGGCGGCGTTTCACCGTGAACGGTGGCGGAGAGGTCAACCACCACCAGGGTGTGTCCGGCTACTCGGAGTTCACCGTGGCAGCGCCGGAGTCGCTGGTGAAGATCGACAAGGCCCACCCGATTGAGATGGCGACGCTGTTTGGCTGCGCGATCATGACCGGCGTCGGCGCGGTGGTGAACACCGCCAGGGTGCAGCCCGGCACATCGACGGCCATCTTCGGTGTGGGCGGCGTGGGGTTGAGCGTGGTGCTTGGGCTGAAGTTGGCGGGCGCCTACCCGATCATCGCCGTCGATACACTGGAGAACAAACTGGCCCTGGCCAGGGAGGCCGGCGCAACGCACGTGATCAACGCCGCCGAGGCCGACCCGGTGATGGCGCTGCGGGATTTGACCGATGGCGGCGCGGCCGACGTGTTCGAGGCAGTCGGCAGCGAGAAGGTGCTTGGCCAGGCGTACGCTGCGACGCGCAAGGGCGGCCGCACGATCACTGTTGGGCTGCCCGACCCGACCCGTGAGTTGAAGATTCCGGCATTGTCGCTCGTTGCCGAGGAACGCCAACTCATGGGCTCATACATGGGCTCTTGCGTGCCCAAGCGCGATATCCCGCGCTTCATGCGTCTCTACGCCGAGGGCCGGCTGCCGGTGGATGTGTTGAACAGCCGCTTTATCGAGATTGAGCAGGTCAACGAAAGTTTCGACGCGCTCGATCGGGGCGAGGTCGCCCGGCAGATTATCAAGTTCGACATTTAACCGGCCATGAAAAAAACCATTACACTGACGGCTTCGTTGCTGGCGCCCCTGGCATTGCTGGCGCAGGAGAAAAAGGGACCTTATGAGAGCAACTTCGAGTTGCCAGGCTCGCGTGCCGAGGTTTACAAGACGATCGGCGACGTGAAGTTGAAGATTTATATTTACGAGCCGAAAGGGCATAAGGCCGGTGCCAAGCGGCCGGCGATCGTCTTCTTTTTTGGTGGTGGCTGGCGGGGGGGCACGCCAAAGCAGTTTCAGGAGCATTGCCACTACCTTGCCTCGAAGGGGATGGTGGCGATGACGGCCGACTATCGTGTCTCAAGCCGGCAGGGAACCAAGCCGTTTCACTGCGTGCGCGACGGCAAATCGGCGGTGCGCTGGGTTCGCCAAAACGCCAAGCGACTTGGCGTGGATCCGAATCGTATCGCGGCTGGCGGCGGCTCGGCAGGCGGCCATGTTGCCGCCTGCACCGGCACTCTACCCAACCATGACGAGCCACTCGAGGACGCCAAGGTCAGTTCCGTGCCCAATGCGATGGTACTGTTCAACCCGGTCCTGATCACTGCCGAGGCAGCGGGGCTGAAAACATTCGGCGGCGACCGGTTGGAGAAACTGAAGGAGCGATTGGGAGTGGAAGATCCGAAAAGGATGTCGCCGTATCACAACATCCGAAAAGGCCTGCCGCCAACGCTCGTGCTCCACGGAAAGGCAGACACCACGGTTCCTTACTTGAGCGCTGAGGCGTACGTGAAACAGGCCACCAAAACCGGTTTGAGCGCGGAGTTGGCGGGTTACGACGACATGCCACACGGCTTTTTTAATTTCGGCCGTCGAGGCAACAAAATGTTCCTTGCCACTGTCAAGCGCATGCACGAGTTCCTCGGCTCACTTGGTTATGTGAAAGGCAGGCCAACGGTTGAGAAACATCTCAAGCGCCTGGCTAAGCGGGAGTGATTTTGCTTTGAGCGCCGGGCCGAAAAAACTGGGGCTGATGGTGTCGGTGGCGCCCGACCAACCCGGCTTTGGCCAAGTGCTCGACCTGGCGGCCAAGGCGCTTGGCGATGGGGAGAAGGTTTTCCTCTACTGCATCGACGACGCGGTGCCGGGCCTCGGCGATCCGCGCCTGGCCAAGCTAAAGGCCGACGGCTTGAACCTGTTCGGCTGCGCCTACAGCATGCGCCAGCGCAAACTGCCACTCGACGACTCGGCGGTTTTCTCTGGCCTCTCGGTGTTGAGCGACATCATGGCCAACACGGATCGATTCGAGAGTTTCAACTGACGTCTGGCCAGGCGCGCTCAGCCCGGAACGGTGAGCGACTGGCCGTTATCCTTTGGCCCTAGCGCGAGCAGGAAGGGAGCGGCCACCTGGGCAAAGGCGTCCGGTTTGCGGGCGGAGTCGGCCCCGGCGCCGAAGCAGCTTTGCAGCATCTCGGTGTTCACCACGCCGGGGCTGAGAGGCACGCAGGCCATGCCGCTCGGCAGTTCCTCGGCCATCGCCTTGCTCAAGCCTTCCATCGCCCACTTGGTCGCGCAGTACGGTGCCACCTCGGGAGAGGTGCTGCGACCCCAGCCGGAACTGAGGTTCACGATCACGCCGTGGTTGTGCTCGATCATCGCCGGCGCGAAATGCCGCGTGACATTGGCCACGCCCTTGATGTTGATCTCGATCACGGCGTCGAACTCCTCCGCCGACACATCGACGAGGTTGGCGTTGGTGTTGATGATCGCTGCGTTGTTGATGAGCAGGTCGGGTGCGCCGTGTTCGGAGAGCGTGCTCTTGGCCCAGTCGGCAACGGCGCGGTCGTTGGTGACGTCCACCGCCGTGAAGTGGTGCGCCCGGCCAAGCGCGGTTTGCAACTCGGCAACCGGATCGGCGGTGCGGCCGCAGCCGATGACCATGTGGCCCAGCCTGGCGAACTCCCCGGCCAGGCCGCGGCCGATGCCGCGGGTCACGCCGGTGATGACGATGCGCTTGGGCAAAGGGAAAAAGGGTCAGTGTGCGATCGGCTGCAGTCGGATGTTGCGGATGCGCGCCACGGTTTGGAATGAAGTGATGCCGATCGGCACCGACAACTCGATCGGCCCGGGGCGCAGTGCGATGGCGCGATCCTCCAGCAGTAAATCGACCACCATTTCGTCGTCCACCCAGCATTGGATTTTGTCCGGCGTCACGCGCACGCGGAACCGGTACCATTCGTTGTTCTTGAAATTCTTGAACGTGGCAGTCTCGTTTTCCGCGGCGTCCATGCCGTCGATGCTCGAAATGCCGACCACCGTGCCGCCCCAGCCGCCGGGGATGAACGACGCAAATGTCTCGCCCACTGGGAAGGTTAGCCCGCAGAAAAAGTCGTTGCCGTCCAGCTTCATCGCCTCGGCAGAAAGCTCGTAGTTTGTGCGTGGGATGATTTCGTGCGCGAGGTTAATGCCGGAGATTAGCTCGCCCATGGCAACGTGAATTTCGCCGTTCTTCACCTCGATCGCGCCGCCTCCGGCGAAGTCCGTGATCTCCCAGCCGGAGAGGTCGGTGCCGTTGAACAGCTCGGTGTCGCCGTCCGGCGTGATGCAGCCCGCGCCCAGCGCAGCGATCAGCAAACCGGCGAAGCCGGCTGATCTTGATTCAAATATACGTTTCAAAGGTTTCATAAGGCGGCGACCCACAAAATGGCGGTAACCCGTGAATCAATTCAAGTTTTATTCCGGGAGATTTTTTCCTGAGCAATTGATTACGAAATCTACGGACCGCTTCCTCGGTCGATTCCTCAACCGGCTCGGCCTCCTCCACCGCATCGCCACTCGGCGATGTCTCCTCGGACCCTTCCTGTTCCTGTGGCTCAATCGACTCGGCAAACATCTTGGTCAGGTTCAAGCGAGCTTGCATTTTCATTGGAGTGCGGCTCAGTTTCCTGCAGATGTCCTTGAAGAATCTTTTTGCTGACTTCCTGCTTCCGCTTGGCCTGTGTTTGCTGGTTTCGTCCTGTACGAGCCCTGTGAGAGGGCCCGGCGCGGGCGGGTACGATGTGGTCATTCAAAATGGGACGGTTTACGATGGTAGCGGTGGCGAGCCGTTTGTGGGGACGGTGGCGATTCGAGGTGACCGGATATCGTACATCGGCGCGCCAGCGGCGTTGCGCGGCGGGACGGTGATCGATGCCAAAGGCTTGGCTGTGGCGCCGGGCTTCATCAATATGCTCAGCTGGACCGCCAATGCGTTGCGGCGGGACGGAAAGTCGCAAAGCGACATTCGGCAGGGAGTGACACTCGAGGTACTGGGGGAGGGATCGTCGCTTGGCCCGCTCAACGAGCGCATGCGTCGGCGCAAGGACGGGACGGACGTGCCGTGGGCCACGCTTGGCCAAGGGCTCGAGCATCTCGTCGGGCTTGGTGTGTCGCCGAACATCGCATCGTTTGTTGGCGCGACGACGCTGCGCGTGCACGAGGTCGGCTACGAAAACCGTCCTGCCACCGGGGACGAGTTGGAGCGGATGCAGGCGCTGGCCCGGGCCGCGATGGAGGAGGGCGCGGTGGGCATCAGCACGGCGCTGATTTACGCCCCGGCCGACTACGCGCCGACGGAGGAACTGGTGAGCTTGGCCAAGGCGGTCGCGGAATACGACGGGCTGTACATCACCCACATGCGCAGCGAGGGGTCGCAATTGCTCGAGGCGCTCGACGAACTGTTTACCATTACGCGCGAGGCCGGCATCCGGTCGGAGATTTATCACCTGAAGGCGTCGCGCCGCGCAAACTGGCACAAGCTTGACGAGCTGATCCGGCGTGTCGAGCAGGCGCAGAGGGACGGTCTCCGGATCACCGCTGACATGTATACGTACAACGCCAGCTCCACCGGCTTGACCGGCGTGATCCCGACGTGGGTGCAGGAGGGTGGGCACGAGGCGTGGATGAACCGCATGCGCGAAACGGAGGCGCGCCAGCGGCTGATCGGCGACCTGCGCGAGCAACTCGCCAACCAGCCGCCGGAAGGCATCATGATGGTCGGATTCGAGAACGAGGAGCTGGGCAAGAAATTCATGGGCAAAACTGTCGCCGAGGCGGCGCGTATCCGGGGCCAGTCGCCGGAGGAGGCCATCATCGACCTCGTGCTCGAGGACAACAGCCGCATCCAGTGCGTTTATTTCAGCATGTCGATGGACAACATCCGCAAAAAAATCGCCCTGCCGTGGGTATCGTTCTGCTCCGACTCCGCCTCGCTGGATCCGGCCAACGCCACCGACATGACCCATCCACGCGCGTACGGCAGCTTTGCCCGTGTGCTGGGGAAATTCTCGCGTGACGAAAAACTCATCCCGTTGCGGGAGGCGATCCGGCGGCTGACTTCCTTCCCGGCTGCTAACCTGAAAATCAAGAACCGGGGCAGCTTGAAGGAGGGGCACTTCGCCGACGTGGTCGTGTTTGATCCCGAGACCGTGAGCGACCACGCGACCTTCAAGGAACCGCACCAGTTTTCCACTGGTGTGGCGCACGTCTTCGTGAACGGCGTGCAGGTTTTGAGGGACGGCGAGCACACTGGCGCCAAGCCCGGTCGCGTCGTCCGCGGCCCCGGCTGGACAGGGCACAGAAAGTCGGAGTAATCCACCCCAAATTAAGCCAACGCTTGGCCAAAGGCTAATTTTCCACGCTCACCCGGAAGAAGGTCGCTATTTCCGCTTGGCCAGGCGGGATGGTGTGGCGGATGAGAGTGTCTTTACCGTTGGTAGTTTGAACTTCACGCCAACTACGAAGATCGGTCGATTGTTCGATGATGTAATTTAAGCCGTCCTCACCGTGGAATGTGAAGGTGAATGGCTTGTCTGAGGCGAGCGCCAACTGAATCGGCTTGGTCGGGCCGGTGCTTACGCTCTCATTTTTGGCACCGGGGGTGGCTTTAGCCATGGCAGTTGGGACGCCCTTGTCGTCGGAGCGGCCCATGGCCACGTCCGGTTTTTGTTGCCCGAAGATGACCTCGTCGGCCAGGCGGCCCTCGGGATCGAACAACAAAATCGATTCGCCATTGGCCGTGAGCTTGAACGGCACGTGGAATTCGTCGCCAGTTTGCAGGGGTTCGTCATCAGCCCAAATCAGCAGGTAGCCTTTGGCCGGGATGGTTGCGCCCTCGGGGAATTGCCATTTGCGAGGGGAGGTCTTGTCGTCGGTTAGCCACCAGCCGGAGAGGTCAACCGGTAGTTCACTGCGGTTATGTAATTCGATCCAGTCGTCGAAATCGTTGTCGGCCGTGTCCATGTGCGTGGTGTCGTTGGACGCCATCCATTCGTTGATATGCACGCTTTCGTGCGGGAACGGTTCATCGCCAGTGTAGTGTACCTCGACGGACTGGGAGGCGTCCAAGATTGGCTTACCGTCGCCACCAATGGCGGTGATCGTGTAGTTTTTTTGGGTGGCTTCAACGGGCAGTTTCAGTTCCCACCGGGTGAGTTTTTTCCACTCAGGTTGCTGCGGCACGCCGTTGACTTGGAGTGAGCGCATCCGTAGTGGTGCCGATCCGGAGAGGGTAACCGTGAGTTCGTCCGTTTGAATGTCATTCAACTGAGTGACAGAAAACTCGTTGTCCAGCCGATCGATGGTTCTTTGGAGGTAGGAGGATCGGCCCTTGATAAAGGAAGTGAGCGATGTAGGTCGGTTGACGGTTTGCTTGTTGGCTTTGAGCGCGTTGTATTTTTTATCGACGTATTCCTTGAATGCATCACCGTTCATCGGGCCGTCGAGCAGTTCGAGCACCGCCCTTAGGTAGTGGCGTTTGAAGTGGTTGACACGGTAAATTTTCTTGATAATTGGATCTCCTGTCAGGCTCCAGAAATATGGGTTACTGGTACTGAACAGTTGATTGTTACTGCCGAATGATCCCTTGCCCAGGCCAAGGTCAATATCCCAGGGGATCATTTCAAAACGGCCTTTGGACGGTTTGAAAGTGGACATGTTTTGGCCGTTGGACGCACCGTAACTGTCCCAGTTGCAGATAATGTTTTCCACTGCGAATACACGCATCCATTGTTCCATGTTGGCGACCTTCTCGAGGCGCTGTATATACTCTGGATTTTTCGTGTCGTTGATCCGCTTGACCAGTTCGAACAGGTTGGCCATTTGGTTGGCGGAACCGTCGTAGGCCCGAGGAGACCAGCTCAAACGATAATACCATGGCTGAATTCCGTTTTTATCCTGATTGCCACCGAGAAATGCAGGGTGGGATTCGTACTGGTAGTTTTGGCCTCTTTTTGGGTTGGTGAGTTCCTTCCACATTTGGATTTTATATAGCTCACCACCGGCGGTGGGATACCATTGCCGAACCAGATCTCGGTTGGGACGTTGGGTATCCTCGTAAACCTTTGCGCGTTTGCGTCCGTTGACATAGAGGTTGACGTATCTTCTGTGGATGGTCGTGATACCCGCCTTGTACATCAACCAGAAGGCTGCTTGTTCAATTTGCGCTGTTGGTTCAGGAACGCGATCAGAAGGGGCACCCGGCATGCTCAGCACAATTTTTTTGGCGCCCATGAAGCGGTTGTCGCTTGGGAACGTGGCGTTGTAATCGGACAATGCGCCGGTCGGCCCGGAATACACGCGACTATGGTAAGAGCCGGCACCGTAATACATTCCAGCATCGTAAATCACACGTTCACCGTTATAGACCATCGTCACCGGTAGAGCAGCATTACTCCGTTTGTGGTTTTTGCTCCACTGCAATGATGCGTCCCGGTTGATCAAAAAATGATATTGGCCCAGCTCGTTGAGCTTGGCTGGGTTGGTTCCCATGCGGATTAGGCACTCCCTTGCCGTAGCAGTGCTTGGATAGGAGCTGGTCTTTGCTTTCTCAAGTGCGTCCTTCGCCACGATCCGAAAACAAACCAGTTTGGCCATGGTTTGCGCAGGTAACTGGCCGGTGAAGATTCCATCGTTGGCGACTTGGTCTTGCGCCGTTCCGTTGTCTGTCATCTCAATTTCAGTTGTCGTTTTGCTTGGGTCGATTCGGTATTGCAGCGTGACTTTGGACAAGCCATCCGGATCGGTGATTCGCGCACTGACAATTGCCGATTGATTTTTTTTTGGATAGACCGGCGAATGAGTCACCCCGGTGATCACGGGGCCAACATTCTCCACTTGGATTGAGTTCGGTAGGGTTGGCGTGCCCAGATTAGTCGGAACCGTCAGGCTACCAAATGCCTCGTAGCCTCCGTTGCGGGTGCGCATCAGTAACTCGGGGTGACCGCGTAACCATCGCGCCTTGGCCTCGATACGCATCTTCGTTGGATTTCGACCTGACAAGGATAGCCAGATGCCATTGCCTTCCGTGTCGCCGCGACTGGATGCTTTCAAATGCAATGCCTTGCTTCCATCGTGGCCTTTACCGGCGATGATTTCAGATTGATCGTGTGTGCCGACGAGTTCCAAGGTGGATTTTTTTTCAAAACCGGGATCCTGCACCCGCTTGGCGTTGGTTCTGGCATCGAACACTTGAACGTCGTCCACCAGGCACTCGCCTTGATCTAGCAGAAACATTTGCAGGTAATTTGCTGAAAAAAGGTGGCTTCGGGTTTTGTCCGGTGAACCCTCACCGGAGATTGTCACCCAGTCGGATTTTCCGCTTTCGTCGCTGTCTGCCCAGTTGCTCGCCTGTCTATTATCCGAGTGCGGATCTCGCAATTCAAGACTACTTCCGTTGGCATCCGACCAATTGCCCCAAGTGCCGCCATCGCCGTACGTCACCTCGTCCACTGGCACGCGAACTGACTTCAACGTGCCCGGCTTGCTGTCGGAAAGCACCTCTTTCGGCATGGTGAGCAGAAGCCGTTCGCCACGATTTGACAACGTCCCGCCGTAGTCGCCATAAACTAAATTGGGGTCGAGATCCTTCTGTTTTGCCAAAAGTTGAGCACGGTTCTTGGCTACGACCAAGTAACCTCCGGCAGCCAAGCGTGTGCCGTCCAGAAACCGAAAATCTATGCCGTCTTTGAATTGCCAGTTGCTCAATTCAACCGTTTTATTGCCGCGATTGTGCAGTTCGATGTATTCGTCGTCTGAGTCGAGCGATATCGGGTTGTACATGATCTCGTTGATGACGATATCGTGTTGAAATGGCGACTGGTTCGCTTGTCCAAACGTTGGCTTGGCGAAATGATCCCATTGAGCATCGCCATCGCGCGAGCGGCCCAGTGAGAAGCCATTTGGTTGTGCTTTGTAATGTATAGCATCGAGCACTCGGGTATTTGTGCCATTCAAAAACCAAACTACACCCTTTCCATCAACCAGCGGGAAACCGAGCTGTTCAGAAGACACAGTTAATTGTTCCCCGGCGCCAATTATTATTCCCTCTTTAAAGATAAATTTTTCATCACCAATCGAGTCTGTTAGTACCGTACCGGACAAATCTGCCTCCGTTGCCGAGTGGTTGTACAACTCGACAAACGCTGGAGTGTTGCCTTCGGCGTTGGTTTTGATTTCGTTGATGCAAACCAAGCGAAGCGGTTCATTGCCGGGTGTATCCGCTTTGCCCGGCGAACCGCCTATGGCATCGCTTTGCGCCCAAGCACGAGCATCCTTCTCGCCGTATGACGGTCTAGCAAGCGTAAGCGAATGCCCTGCGCCATCTGAACTGCTTGGCCAAGGAGCACGCGTGTTGTAGTTGACCTCAAACAACACAGCATCGAGATTGTTTCGCATCCGCAACCGGCCGCCGCCGTTGGAGAGTCGCCCCGTGTACGGTCCGAGCACCTTCTGCAAACCGTACGCTTTTTTGACCGCCTCGGGGTCGGAGGCAATGATGAGATAGTTTAGTTTTTCGATACGCGTTCCGGGTGGCAGGCTGTAATTAATATCGCCATCTATGCGAAAACCTCCCACTTCCTCCCACCACGGCTGCGAGTTGAAAATCTCGATAAACTCCAAGTTGACTCCACTTTCCTGCGGGGCTGGGTGATACATGATCTCGGAGATGATAAACGGAGAACGCCGGTTCGATGGCCCGGGCCGCTCGACCTTGGCTGCATCACCGCTTAGGGAAAGACAGAAGGCCTCATTGGTAACACCAAGTAAAATTAGCAAAGAAAGAAGGGAGAGATTTTTTTTCATGTCTTCGATGTAGCACGATGATGTGAATCAATTGGCCGACACAAAGCAATCTACATGGTGAATGTCATATGAGTTACGAAAAACCAAAAAATTCCTTTGTGATGGATAGAAGTCCGGTATCGGGATGGTTGGATGGAGGGCAACTTTATATCGATCGTTTGTGGAACCGGCCGTCTTTCATGATGACACGTAGGTTGTCGCGGTCGAGGAGAACTTTGGGATTGGCTAGGGGATCTCCCTTGACCAGTAGCAGATCCGCGAGGAAACCCTGCTTTACTTGACCCAAACGATCGGGCAAGTCCATTGCTTCACCCCCATTCTTTGTCATGGTGAGGATGGACTCCATGTTTGTCATGCCACAGTGCTGGATGAAGTGATCAAGATCCCGGGCGTTCTGACCGTGTGGGGTGACCATAAAACCGTAATCACCACCGCCCAAGATTCTGACGCCTCGTTTCATCAATTCCCTGATCCCCTTGGTGGCACCATCCAATTCTTCCCGAAAGCCCATTGCCTTTACTTGTTCCTCAGTGAACCAATCATACCCCTCGTGGGCGGCAATTGCCGTGAAACCAATGTTGGGGCTGACAAAGAGCCAGTCCTTGTTTGCCTCCAGCATGTCCAAGGTTTCCTCGTCGGTATAGTTGGCATGATAAATCATGTTTATGCCGTTGCGGATACAGCGTTTGACTGATTCGGCGCTGCGGGCGTGGGCACTGAGGCGTTTTCCGTGTGCGCGTGCCACCTCGGCAGCGGCGGCCACCTCCTCTTCGCTCATTACCGTGGTTTCTGAACCGGCGTGCGGAACGAAAGTATCTCCAGAAATGACCAGTTTGACGATGTCCACGCCTTCGCGAATCAGTTCACGAACCAGTCGGCGATATTCCTCCGGGCCGTCCGCCATCAGTGCCATCGATTTGACTTCCGGCATGTGCAGTGTGCGCATATCGCCCAATCCGCTGGTGACGGTTAACCAGGGGGTTGCAGCCAGGAGGCGTGGGCCGGGAATCTCGCCCTTCTCAATGGCGTTGCGAATCACGACATCGAGCCGTGGCTTGGCCGATGCGGCGCTGATGCAACTGGTAAAGCCATGGTCAATGTAAATCCCCGCATTGTGCATGGTGAGCAGGGTGTGCTCCTCAGTGGGAATTCTTCCCAGCGCAGTCAAGTCATCGACATTGTCGATACTAAGGTGGGCATGGGATTCAATCAATCCCGGCATCAGTGTTGTGTCGCCTCCTCCATCGATGATCTCAACTCCGTTGCGTTGCAGCGATTTTCCTTCCTTGCCAACCTCAGCAATCTTATTGCCATCCACCAGCACTTCCCCCCTGAAGGGTTCGTCCCCGCTGCAGTCGAGTACGGTTACGTTTGTGAATAGATGTTTGCTCATTTGGTCATTGGTTGTTCATGTTGGTTAGCAGTTTGTTTTTTCCTTAAGTTCATTCAACAAGTCCCTGGCCGCTTTCCCCAAGTGCATCGTGTCGACGCCGGCCAAGACAAGATTGTATCCTTTCTGCATATAGGATCGCACCGCCTCGGCGCTGACGCCGAAGTAACCGATGGCAATCCCTGCGGATTGGCAGGCTTGATAAATCCGGTCGATGGCCCCGGTGACCTCCGGATCGTTGATTTGGCCTATCTTACCCATGCTTGCTGATAGGTCGTATGGACCGAGCATGATGCCGTCGAGCCCCTCGATTTGTACGATGGATTCGATACATTCGACCGCGTCGATGTGTTCCGCCTGCACCAACACCGCCACCGAGTGGTTGGCGGTCTCCATGTACTCGGCGAAACGCATGCCGTAGCCGTGGGCTCGGCCAAGCCCAACCCCGCGACTGCCCTCCGGTGAGTAGCGCGCGAAGCGCACGATGTCCCGCGCGTGTTCGGCGGAGTTGACCTGTGGCGCGATGATGCCGGCCGCGCCGAGGTCGAGCACCTTCTTGACCGGCATCTCCTCGGCGGTGGGAAGGCGTACCACGCAGGCAACCTTGTCGCCGACGGCTTGGAGGATGCCCTGAATGTCACTGTATTCGAGAGATCCGTGTTCGGCGTCAAGGAACAGCCAGTCGAAACCGATGTCGGCCAAAATCTCCGCGGTAGCAGCCGTAGGGAGGGTCACCATGGTGCCAAGCAGCGTTTCACCGTTCTTTAATCGTTGTCGGAAGTGTTCACTCATGACGGGTTATGTGCGCTTGGGCTGAAAAGACGATGACCTTTTGACTCCCAAACACCCCACCCACAAAGCGGCGGCGGCCGGTAGAATCAATAATGGTTTCACGTCGCGGGCAAGATTCATCGCTATTGCCTGTTTTTCAAGCCACTTTAACAGGGTTGATGTTGACCAGGCGACTCCGGGGTGAAACGGTTTGCCGACTCATGAAGGCGTTTCCAACTCTGTCTCGGTTAGGAGTTGCTTGTGGACTTCTTGCCTTGGTGTTGACTTTGGCCAAGGCGGCCAAGGTGGAGCGGCCTAACTTCATCATCATTTTCTGCGACGACTTGGGTTATGCCGATATCGGCCCGTTCGGTTCGGAGAAGCACCGCACGCCCCACCTCGACCGCATGGCGGCGGAGGGGCGGAAATTCACCAGCTTTTACGTCACCAGCGGTGTCTGCACCCCGTCGCGCTCGTCGCTGATGACTGGTTGCTATCCGAAGCGCGTCGGTCTGCACCAAAATGAAACTGGCAGGGGCGTGCTGTTCCCTGGCAATCAGCGTGGCCTCAACCCAAACGAGACAACCATCGCCGAGGTGCTCAAGGCGCGTGGCTACGCCACCGGCATCGTCGGCAAATGGCATCTCGGCGACCAGCCGGAGTTTCTGCCCACGCGGCAGGGATTTGACTCGTACTTTGGCATCCCGTTCTCCAATGACATGGGCCAGAAGGATCGGCCGACCAAGCTATACCCGCCGCTGCCACTTATGCGGATGGAGAAGGTGATTGAAGAGGAGCCGGACCAGCGGCTTATCACGCAGCGTTACACGCGGGAGGCGATCGCGTTCATTGAGCGTCACAAGGCCGAGCCGTTTTTCCTCTATCTGCCGCACACGATGCCTCACTGGCCGCAATACGCGAGTGAGCGTTTCGCCGGCAAATCGGCCAACGGCAAATGGGGCGATGCTGCGGAGGAGATCGACTGGTCCACCGGTGAGATTTTGAAGGCGCTCAAGGCCAACGGCCTTGATGAAAAGACGATGGTTGTTTTCATGTCCGACAACGGTGGCGCATTGCGTCATGGCGCCAGCAACAGGCCGCTCAAGGGTGGCAAAGGCTCGACATGGGAGGGCGGCCACCGGGTGCCGTTTGTGGTGCGCTGGCCAGGCGCGATCCCGGCTGGGACGAGCAGCGACGCGATGACGACATCGATGGATCTGCTGCCGACCCTGGCCAACTTCGCCGGTGTCAACCTGCCGATTGACCGCAAGATTGACGGCAAAGACATCGCCCCGCTGCTCTTGGCCAAGCAGGGGGCGGTGACGCCGCATAAGGCATTCTTTTTCTATTCGCGCGGCCAATTGCACGCCGTCCGCAGCGGCGACTGGAAGCTGTTCTTTACCCGGGGCAAACAAAAACCGAAGGGCGAGCCGGCGACGCTCTACAACCTGTCTGACGATATCGGCGAGACGAAAAACGTGCTCGGCGAGCATCCCGGGCTGGCCAAGCGCTTGGCCAAGCTGGCCGAGGGGATGCGGGTCGATCTCGGCGACGACCTGACCGGGGTCAAGGGCAGTGGCACCCGAGAGCCCGGCTTCGCCAAGGACGCCAAGCTGCTTACTAAGCGGAAGTAACCGGTTCGATTTATGAGATCACTTCATCATTCCATTCTTGCATTGTCGCTGTTTGCGATGAGCACATCTATTTTAGCTGCGGACAAACCGTCCATACGGCAGTTAAGCAGCGAAGGCATACGCCACAGCATCCTGATCTGCGGCAAACTCACCCAACTCATCAATGAAAAAAGCGAGGTCGTTTGGCAGGTGAATGAACATTCGCGCGACGGCTCTGTATTGCCGAATGGCAACATTCTCTTTTCCGCAAACAACGTGGCCAAGGAGATGACGCGCGACATGAAGGTCGTGTGGCGCTACGCCCTGGCCCGGCCCAACAAGGAACTTGGCACCGCATTGCGCCTGGCCAACGGCAACACGCTGGTCGTTGAGCGGGGACCAAAGCCGCGCCTGCTCGAGATCACCAAAGGCGGCAAAGTTGCCGTCGAAGTGCCGCTCAAGCCGGAGACCGACAACGGCCACATGCAGACGCGGATGGCTCGCAAGCTGGCCAACGGGAATTATCTCGTGCCGCATCTGTTGGCGTTCAAGGTTAAGGAATACAAGCCGGACGGCACGGTGGTGAACGAAATCAAGACTGACCTCGCCGAACTTGGCGGCCGCCCTGCCGAGAATTGGCCGTTCACCGCGATCCGTTTGGCCAACGGCAACACGGTCGTCAACCTGACGCACGGCAACAAGACAGTGGAGTTTGATGCCAAGGGCCGGGTCGCTTGGCGAGTGGACAACTCGCACGTTGCCGGTCGCTTCGCCGATCCGTGTGGCGGCCAACGACTGCCCAACGGCAACACGGTCATCAGCAGCTATGCCCAGCGAGACCCGGCCAAGGTACGTGTGTTTGAGGTAAACCCCGAAAAGGAAGTTGTTTGGGAGTTGTTTCACCCGGACAGCAACGCCCACGGCATCCACGTTATTTCCACCAACGGCAAGCTGCTCTCGAACGCGAGTTTAAAGTAGGCTTGTCACGCTTTAAACAATTGCTCTCTACGAGAAGGCAACTTAGATTTCGTCAAACGCTGAACTTTTTGTAAGGATGAAGAACCAAATTTCTCCCCGCTACGCTTGGATTCCGGCATTTACGTTGATCGAGTTGCTGGTGGTGATTGCCATCATCGCCATTCTCGCAGCCCTGCTGCTGCCGGCTTTGGCCAAGGCCAAGGAATCCGCCAAGCGCACCAGCTGTCTCAACAACCTCAAGCAGATGTCCCTAGCGTGGCAAATGTATGCGGATGAAAACAACAACAAGCTGCCGTACAACCGGGACAAGTACGGTCAACGAACCGGTTATTGGCCGTGGGACGCCGGTATCAATGTAACCGATGCGATGACCAAACAGGGGTTTCAACGAAACATCCTCTACTGCCCGTCGTTTCTTGAGCAGAATAATAAGGATTTATGGCTGTGGACGGGGCAGATGCGTCACCGGGTCATCGGCTATGCGCTGACCATCCCGTGGGCACCGCGTGTGCAGGAAACCAACATAAACTACACGATGTCGACTCGGCCGATCAAGGTAAGGGGTGTGACGGTCAATCCGTCGCCTTCAGACCGGGTTCTCACTGCCGATGCCACCTGCTCTTCATCACTCAATAATGGATTTGATTCGGTTCGTGGAGGATGGTCCAAGCTTCATAAGACGGCGCACCTCGATGCTTCCGGCCGGTATCCGGCCGGGGGAAACCTGAATTACATTGACGGCCATGTCACCTGGCAGAAAACCGGCATGGAAGGCCGTAAGTTGGTCGGCATGGTGGAGCGTACGCATGGCACCCCGGTGTTTTACTGGTAGACCTCATCACCGCTTCTGCGTTTAATCCCCTTACCGGGCACGGCAATTTCGTGAACCGATGAAGACTCTCTACCTCGATATATTCAGTGGCATCAGCGGCGACATGTTCCTTGGCGCAATGATCGACCTAGGCGTCGATGCCGCTGTGCTCGAGGCCGAACTGTCCAAGCTCAATCTCGACGGCTACCAGCTGCATGTCGGTCGCAAAACCAAGGCCAACATTGAGGGCGTCAAGTTCGACGTTCACTTGCTTCCTGCCGTGGGTGAAGGGAAGGGCGAGCATCATGAACACTCGCATCAACACGGCCATTCCCACTCGCACAGTCATGACGCTAGCGGCGGCTCTTCGCACGAGCGCACCTTTGCCGACATCCGGACGATCATCCACACCAGTGCGCTCAGTGACTGGGTGAAGGAAAAATCAGTCGCCATCTTCAGCCGCGTGGCTGACGCCGAGGGCAAGGTCCATGGCATGCCGCCGGAGGAGGTGCATTTTCACGAGGTTGGTGCGTTGGACTCGATCATCGACATCGTCGGCGGCTGCGTCGCGCTTGAGTTGCTCGGCAAACCGCGAGTGCTTGCTGCGCCGGTCACCGAGGGCACTGGCTGGGTCGATTGCGCCCATGGCCGCTTCCCGGTGCCGACCGCTGCCACGCTGGAGATTCTCAGCTCGCGCGGTGTCAACGTGACCCAGTGCGATGAGCCGCACGAACTCGTCACTCCCACCGGCGCGGCGCTGTTGGCCGAGTTCGCCGAGTCGTTTGGGTTGATGTGCGGCGTGACGCCGGATCGGATCGGCTACGGTCTGGGCACGCGCGACATGCACACTCGGCCCAACGTCCTCCGCGCCGTGCTTGGCCAAGCAGAGGCCGTGACCGAGGCCAAGTCGCTCGACTGGGAGCGAGACAGCGTTACTGTCATTGAAACGAATTTGGATGATATTAACGCCGAGCATCTTGGCTATTTTGTCGAGACTGCGCTGGAGGCCGGCGCGCTCGACGTATTCCACACGCCGATCCAGATGAAGAAAAACCGGCCCGGAGTGTTGCTCACCGTCCTTTGCACCGATGCCGATGCGGACCGGTTCAGTGAAATGATACTGCGAGAAACCACCGCGCTCGGCGTCCGCCGCCACGCAGCAGACCGCCGCAAACTCCGCCGAGAAGTCGTCACCGTCGAGACCCCGCTTGGCGAAGTGCGGGTCAAGCTGGGCCGCCTGAACGGAGAAGTGGTGCAGGCCGCGCCCGAGTACGAGTCGTGCCGCGAAGTTGCCGCCAAGGCTGGTGTGCCTCTGAAGGCCGTCTACGCCACCGCTCAAAAGGCGTTTGAAAACTGAATACTGTCATGAACGAAAAACTGCTTGAAATCCTGTGCTGCCCCGAGACGCATCAGCCTTTGGCGCGGGCTGGCGCGGAACTGGTCGATGACCTCAACCAGCGCATCCAGGCTGGCACGCTCGTCGATCGCGTTGATGAAAAAATCACCGAGCCGATTGATGGCGGCCTTATCCGAGAAGATGGCAACATCCTGTTTCCCATCCGCCAACGCATCCCTGTGATGCTCGTCGACCAAGGCATCCCGCTTGGGCAGTAGTCAGCAGACAAACCAGGCGTCTTTGCCGGGGACGTAGCCCATTTTTGTCAAGTCGGCCTGGATCAGTTCTCGGGCACCGGCTGCGCCGACGGCGATGATCAGCGGCGTGCCGTCGGGCAGGGGGAGCGCGGTGTCGGCGATGACGGGGACACCGTGAATTTGCGAGCCGATTTTCTTCGGCGACACCTCGACGACGTGCCGCACGGTGAATCCCTCCGCCTGCAGCCAGCGTAGCCAAGGTTTGCCGGCTTGGCCTGCGCCCCACAGGTCAACCATGGCTTTCCCGGCGAGCGGCCCGTCGAGGAGATGCGTTTTGCGGCAGCGATCAAAGGCTTCCGGCGAGTAATGCGTGTCGGTGCGGGTGAGTCGGCTGCCGGAGTCGATCCAGTCAAACAGCACCTCTGGCACTTTGACCGCCGTGCGCCCTTGGCCAAGCGCGCGGAGGCAGAAGTCGTAATCCTCCGGCCAGGCGCCGTCGCGAAAGCCCATCTCGAACACCTCGCGCTTGGCTAGTAGCGTCGGGTTGACGATCGGCAGCTCAACGAATCGCATGGCGGCAATCCGCCCGGGCTCGATCAGCGAGTTGCTCCACTGCTCGTAGCGTTGCATCGAGCCGACTGCGTGCCCAAGTGCGTCGACGATTCGAACGCGGCAGCCGACCATATCCGCAGCGGAGTTGTAAAGCAGTGAAAGCTGCTTCTCAAGCCGGGTGGGATGCGAGATGTCGTCAGCGTCCATCCGGGCGATCACTGGCGCGGCCACCTCGGCGGTACCGCGATTGGCTGCGGCGCAAACTCCCAGCGCCTCCTGCCGAACCAGGCGCAAGCGCGGATCGGAAATGCCCTGTATGACTCTGGCAGTGTCATCGTTGGAGCCGTCATCGACAACGATCAACTCGATTTCGCGAACGGTGGAGTCGAGGATGGAACGCGCCGCCCGTTCAACCGTCGCCGCCGCGTTGCGCACCGGCATCACCACCGAGACTCGCGGTGGAGTCACTTGGAGGCGCCCGGTTTTTTTTCGGCGGGGATGAAGCCCATCGAGCCGGAGTTGACGCAGTAGCGCAGGCCGGTTGGGTTGGGACCGTCGTCAAAGATGTGGCCGAGGTGGCCACCGCATTTTTTGCAGGTGATCTCGATGCGGATCATCCCGTGGCTGGTGTCGCGGACGGTGTCGATGGTGCCCTTCATCGAGTCGTAAAACGCAGGCCAACCGCAGCCGGAGTTGTACTTGGTTCCGGAGAGAAAAAGCGGCGTGCCGCAGCCCTTGCAGGTGTAGGTGCCGTCCTTGAAATGATGGTCAAACTTGCCAGTGAACGGCCGCTCGGTGCCTTTCCGGCGTAGGATATGGTACTCCTCGGGTGTCAGTTGCGCCCGCCATTCGGCGTCGGTCTTCACGATTTTGGCATCGGCGTCCTGCTTCGGTTCCATGATCGGTTCGTGCTGGGCTGGCAGCGCGGCGTTGGGTGCCTGCTTGTTTTGGGGGTTGATGTTGGCTTCGCCAACCGCTTGCAGCACTGGCTCGGCTTCGGCCGGGGCGGCGGGTGGGCTGGGTGCCGGGGCGGTTGGCCTAGGGGATTGATTTCCGCCACCGCAGCTCGCTAATGCCGCGGCCATGGTAACCATGAAAACCGCATCCTTCATCGGCGAAATCAAAGCACACTCTCGCTCGCAAGGCAACCTTGGCTAAGCGCGATTGCTTGTCCGGCCGGTTGGCCCATGGCATCTTCCGTCGCCGTGAAACGCATCTTTTCCCTGTTGGGCCTGCTGCTCGCGCTTGTTCAGGCGCAGGCGCTTGAGCGGCCAAACATTCTCTGGATTTACCTTGAGGACGTCAGCGGCTGGTTCGGCTGCTACGGCGAGAAACTCATCAAGACACCGCACATCGACTCGCTCGCCGCGCGGGGCATTCGGTTCGACCGGTTTTACACCCCGGCCGGGGTTTGCTCCGCCACGAGATCAAGCATCATCGTGGGTGCCATGCAGACGACGTTCGGCATCCACAACCATCGCAGCGGCCGGCCGTCGTTTCGCGGTAAAAGCATGGGGAAGACGTTTGATGACATCCGTTTACCGAAAGGGGTGGAGCCGTTGCCGGTGATGATGAAGAAGGCG
The DNA here is from genome assembly GCA_030749225.1 of Verrucomicrobiota bacterium. Classification (GTDB taxonomy): domain Bacteria; phylum Verrucomicrobiota; class Verrucomicrobiia; order Limisphaerales; family UBA1096; genus UBA1096. The sequence continues at coordinate 77,582 of JASMKO010000028.1, read as the reverse complement.
GGCTACTTCACCTTCAATCAATCGGGGAAGGATGATTACAATTTCAAGTGGAGCGCGGCGGAATTTTACAGCCCGAACAGCAACAAGAATTATTGGCGTAACCGAAAACCGGGCCAGCCGTTTTTCGGGCAAATTCAACTTCGGGGGGGCAAATTGGGTCGCCGCGCCCCGGCGGTCACCGACCGCGCCAAGGTGCCGGTGCCCCCGTATTACCCGGACATCCCACTCGTGCGCGAGGAGATTGCTCATCACTACGATTGCCTGTTGAAGACCGATGAGCAGATCGGGCAGATCATCGCGGCGCTCAAGCGCGATGGGCTGTACGACAACACGCTGATTTTTTGTTTCAGCGATCACGGCTACAAGCTGCACCGCCACAAGCAATTCCTTTACGAGGGCGGCATACGCATGCCGCTGATCGTCGCCGGGCCAGGAGTCCAGCCCGGGCAGGTTCGCACCGACTTGATCAGCGGCATCGACATCGCCCCGGCGAGCCTTGCCGCCGCCGGTTTGGCCATTCCCACGCACATGGAGGGCGCAGACTTTTTGGCGAAACAATATCAGCCACGACAGTATGTCACCGCCGCGCGCGACCGGTGCGACTACACCATCGAGCGCATCCGCGCCGTCGTCACGCCGCGTTTCAAGTACCTTCGAAACTACCTCACTGACCGGCCGTTTATGCAGCCGAGTTACAAGGATCCATGGCCGGTTTCAAAAAAGTTCCGTGAGATGATGGCCAAGGGCGGGATGAACGAAACGCAATTAATTTTCTTTGGCCCGAAAAAACTGCCCGAGGAACTGTACAACCTTGCTAGCGACCCGCACGAGATTCACAATCTCGCCAACGACCCCAAGCATCGCAAGGCGCTGGAGCAACACCGCAGGCTGCTCGCTGACTGGATCAAGCAAACCGGTGACCAAGGTCAGGTCACCGAGAGCGACGCCGGCCTCCTCGCCACCCTCAAGCGCTGGGGTGCCAAATGCGTGAACCCTGAGTACGACCGGGTTCGGCACCTGTTTGAGACAGAGAAGAAGCCATGATCATTTACCACAACCCGCGCTGCTCAAAGAGCCGGCAGGCGCTTGGTTTCTTGCGGGAAAACGCCGAGGAACCGGAGGTGGTCGAGTATCTCAAGGCGCCGCTTGGCCAAGCCGAACTGGCCGGCTTGCTAAAAAAACTCAACCTCCCGGCTCACGACCTTCTGCGCACCAGGGAGGACGAGTACAATGAGCTGGGCCTCTCGCCGGACACGCCGGAGGAGGACATTCTCACCGCCATCGCGGCACACCCGATCCTGCTCGAGCGGCCGATCGTCGTGAAAGGCCGCCGAGCCGTTATCGCCCGCCCGCCGGAACTCGCCGAGGATTTGCTTTGACAATCGATGCGCTTGTTGGATCGGAGCAGAACATCTCATAGGTATCTTTAACGATGAAAATGAATCATCAAGTCTTGTTCCGAGGTTTGGGCGTAATTATGACGGCATTGCTCTTGGTGCTGCAGGGGAGCTTTTTGGCAACTGATGCAACGGAGGCCAAGACCAAACGGTCGTCGAGTTCTCGCACCGTGGCAGGTGATCGCACGATCCTGTTTGTCGATGATCATGTGGTACTTTACCGCTCCGGCACACGGCGAGTGCTTCAACAACCGCGGCGGCATGCGGCCAATCCTGTGATTACTGAAACCAAACCGTGGGAAGTCGCCATTGGTTATTGTACTTTTTACAGAAATGACACAACCGGTCTGTACCAGTGTTGGTATCAGGCCTATTCCGGGGGTAATGCAGATGATCCCACGCGACGGGTTGTGGTTTGTTACGCGACTTCGCAGGACGGTGTGAATTGGAAAAAACCCAATCTTGGCCTGTACGACTACAACGGTGAGCGCAACACCAATATTGTCCTGGTGGGCAACGGCGGACGAAGTGTTAACTACGGTGCCTCGGTTCTTGTGGATCAACTCGATCCCGACAAATTACGTCGGTACAAAATGGCCTACTGGGATTTTATGGATGTTTCGGGTCGGCAGGTGCCAGGGCTTTGTGTGGCTTTTTCCGCGGACGGCATTCGATGGGTGAAACATTCGAGCACGCCCCTCCTTCAGGGAGCTTACGGTGATCCCACTCAGCCTCCATTGTCTGCCGAAAGTCGTGGTGAGCCCACCACCCGACCGGCGATCAGCGATGTTATCGACCTGATGCGGGATCCCCGACGCGATTGCTTTGTCATTTATTCCAAAACTTGGATTGATGCCCCCGATGGGCGTCGTTTCTGGAAACGGGCTATTGTTCAAACAGAGTCAAAAGATTTTATCCACTGGTCGGTGCCACAGTTGATCATGGTTCCTGACGATGATGATCCGGGACAGATACACGGGGCGTCAGTGTTTTATTTACACGAGACTTATCTCGCCTTGCTGCAGCGCCTCGATTTTGGTGGATTCGACCGGGGTGGAAGTGGGAATATGCCGGCGGAATTGGCCTCAAGTAGGGACGGCGTCCATTGGCATCGGCCTTTTCGGGATAAAATGTTTCTCCCGGTGACCGGTAAGGGTGACTCGTTTGACGCCGGCTGTCTTTGGACCAGTTCAACCCCCATTCATCTTCCGGAGGAAACCCGGTTTTATTATGGTGCCTATCCCGGATGGAATTCGGATTTAGAAAAAAATTCCACCGGCATCGGTCTTGCAACCCTTAAACGTGACAGGTTTGTAGCCATCGAGCCGCAAGATGGTATCGCCCAGATCACACTTAAGCCGATTGAACTGCGCAATGCGAAGCGGCTAACGCTAAATGCGGATTCCGCCGCCGGCGAGGTGAGGGTCGAACTTCTGACGGCTGAAGGCTACCGGGTTGCCAATTTCACGCGGGATCACTCGATCGCCATCGCTGGGGATAGCCTACAACACCCGGTGAAATGGAAAGGAAAAACCATGGCGAACCTGGCCACCGGCCAATATCAAGTGAGAGTCCACCTTAGTAATGCCAAGCTGTTCGCTCTGACTGTGGAACGCTGAATGATTTTGTACCCTGCGGCCAAGCGCTTGACGAAACTTGGCCAAGCGGATTGACTTGGCCAAGCGGCGTTTCCCGGCCGCGTTCCCCATTGCGATTATGATCCAGTTTGCCAACCCGAGCGCCGACCTGTTCATCCCCGACGACAATGAACCGGACCAGGCGCTTGGCCGCACGACCCACCTCGGCGTCGGCGCGCATCAGGACGACCTTGAGGTGATGGCGCTGCACGGCATCCTCGCCTGCTACAAGCAGCCGCAGGCGTGGTTTGGCGGCGTGACGGTAACCAATGGTGCCGGCAGTTCGCGAGCCAACGAGTATGCTGGCTATACCGACGAACAGATGCAGGTTGTGCGCGCCGAAGAACAGCGCAAGGCGTCTGTTGTCGGCGAGTACGCGTTCATGGCGCAGCTTGACTACCCCAGCTCGGCGGTGAAACAGCCGGGCAACAGCGACTACACCGCCGACTTGCGAACGATCCTCGCGGCGGCCCGGCCGCAGGTGATTTACACGCACAACCTCGCCGATAAACACGATACGCATGTCGCGGTGGTCGTGCCGCTGATCCAAGCGTTGCGAGAACTGCCGAAGGACGTTCAGCCCGCGAAGATTTACGGTGTAGAAGTCTGGCGCGATCTCAACTGGTTGCTCGATAGTGAAAAGGTACTACTCGAATTGAATAACCGACCCAATTTGGTTCGCGCACTCATTAGCATTTTCGATTCACAGATCAGTGGTGGCAAACGCTACGACCTAGCGCTGGAAGGGCGGCTGCGGGGCAACGCGACGTTTTACGATTCGCATGCGGTTGATCACTCAAAGATGGCCAGTTACGCGATGGACTTGAAGCCGCTTGTGGATGATCCATCGATGAACATTGCCGGATATATTGATGAGTGCATTGAGCGGTTTAGGCAAGACGTCCGTTCGCGGTTGAACCGGTTTACCGGCGACTGATCAGCGGGGCGGCTACTGCGTTTCGCCGCGTGTGACCTGCAGGAATACGTCCTCCAAATCCATCTCATCCTCCTCCAGCCCAGTAAGCTGGAGCCCGCTATTGACGATGATCTCCGCGATCACGCCGCCGTTGGCCAGGCCGTCGGCCAATACGACGCGGATTCGTCCGCTCTCCTCCTCGGGCTCCGCCTCGGCGATCTCGGGGCGTTCGCGCAGCAGCTCAATCGCGCGCTGCGGGTTGTCGGCCACGCTAAGCCGGAAGCCCGGTTTTTGTGCGAACTGATCCTGCACCCCCTGCACCGGTCCGGTGTAAATCAGGCTGCCTTTCTCGATGATGGCGACGCGGTTGCAGAGCGACTGCAGTTCGCTGAGAATGTGAGAAGAGATGAGGATCGTTTTGCCGAGCCGCTGCAACTCCTGCAGGATGGCCATCATTTCGATGCGCGCGCGCGGATCGAGCCCGCTGGCCGGCTCGTCGAGCAGTAGGATCTCCGGGTCGTGCACGAGCACGCGGGCGAGGCCGATGCGTTGCTGCATGCCGCGGCTGAGCGCGCCGATGAGCGCGCCTTTTTTTTCGCTGAGGCCGACCAGCTCGAGCACGTCGTTGATGGTCTGCTCGCGCTTGGTTGCACCGATGCGGTAGCACGCGGCAAAAAAGTCGAGATACTCCGTGACCTCCATGTCCTTGTAGACGCCGAAGAAGTCAGGCATATAGCCGAGGATGCGCCGAACCTGATTCGCCTCGCGAACGACATCGTGGCCCAGGACGCGTGCGGTGCCGGTTGACGGCGAGAGGAAGGTCGAGAGAATGCGAAGCGTGGTGGTCTTGCCAGCGCCGTTCGAGCCAATGAAGCCAAAGAGGTCGCCCCGGTTCACGGTGAGGTCGAGCCGGTTGAGCGCGGTCAGCGTGCCGTAATGGCGCGTGAGGCCGAACGTCTCGACAGCGGCATTGGAGACGGGCGGCGGAAGGATCGTCGATTCATTTGACATGGTTTCGTTTTGATTGCGCTTGGGAAAGCGTTAATCGGTTTTGGTGGTCTCGAGTGGAATTCGGTACAGGGTGCGTGCTCGGCCAAGTTTGGTTTCAAAAAGCCCCGTGGAAGGAATCGGCGCATGATCCTCCGCCAGCAAAAAAAGAACGACTCCGCCGCGTTCAGCGTGCGAGGAGAGGTCGAGTCCGCCCGAACTGCTGAAGTTGGCAACGAGGGGGCCTTCTTGATTTTCACCAGTTCTGAGGAGTGCCGGGAAGGAACAAGTGATGATGTTCATCAAAATAGGATCGATCCGGCCACTTTCGGTGTCGCCGAATGCCTGGTTTCGGGTTTTCACGGCACCCTCGAACCTTCCACCGCCACTGATTCTTTCAAATTCACTTTCGGCATGAGGAGACGCGGCGGTTTGGATGCGGAGCGTGCGCGTGCTGCCCGGCGGCGATTGAAATTCCAACTCGGTGATTCTGCCATCCGACAGTAATGCTGCACCAGTGATTGCTTTATCGAGTCCATTCCTGAGGGCCAGCTCGTAGCCGGTTGATCCGTTTTTGGTGAGGGTTGCCGTGACCCCGTCGTTGTCTGTCGCGATCCATTCGGAGCAGAGAAGGCGGCTCGTCCAGATCGGCACTTCGGCGAGAGCCTCGAGCCTTCTTATGTTGTGCTGTATCCGTAACGAGTCGCCTACATTACCGCGGGATGCACCGCCATATTCGGAGCGAATGGCACTTTGCGCGAAGCTGCCGCCAAGCCGGTAGTCGTCGTTGATCGGTGAGTAAATCGACGCGTAACTACGGCCGCGCAGAACTTCCTGCTGCCCTGGCAGCACATCGACGATATGCAGTTCGTTCAACTCGAGTTGGCCGGCGCGCAGCTTGTAGCCGATGAAATAAATCAGCAGCGAAAAAATCGCGACATATGCCGGGAAGGTCAGCCAAGTGAGCATCTGTTTGTTGATGCGCTTGAGCCAGATGCGATCCACCGGCCCGATGATGACAAGGTAGGCGCCGAGCAGCAGCAGCAGCCAAATGACCGGGAGCTTGCTGACCTGTCGGCTGTCGAGCATCGCGCCGTAGACGCCGTCGATGTGCAACCAGCCGTACTGCTGGGCTGGCGCTTCCGTCTCGTACCAAGCGGGGGAAACCTTGGCCAAGCGCGCCCAGAACCAGGCGCGGTTCCTCCACGACTTGAACGGCTCGCGCTCCGGGTTGAAGCCGAGCACGCTCACTTGGCCAAGGCCGCGATTGGCCTTGGCGGCAACCGGCCGGTCATCGTGCACGATCAGCGCCTTGCCGTTGGCCAGGCGCACCGCGGCGGCGGCGAGTTGCCCGGCGGCGAACGCGTCATCCGGAAGGCCGACGTTGGAGTAGCCCGCCTCGTCGAGCCATTGGCCCAGCGCTTGGCCAACGGCACTGTTTTGCACAGGGCCGAACTGGCCGCGAACCAAGCCGGTCAGCCAGGGCGTGCCGGTGACATCCCCGGGTTGGTCGACTGCCAGCATCAGGTGCCCGCCGCCGAGCACCCACGTCGTGAGGGCGGCGGCCTGCTCGGGGCGCAGGTGGATGGCGCGTGCGGAGTTGAGGTAGAGCGTGCGCAGGCCGCCCAGCGCGATGGGATCGTCGGGAAAGATGTCCGCCTGCAGCTGCGCCACGACCGGGGCAAAACGTTCATTCTCCCATCGGCGCTTGAAGCGCGTCTTGGGCAGCACCGGGCCGCCGGCCTGCTGGCCGCTCAACGTACCGACAAGGACGGTTTGTGCATCCATGCTGTCGAGTTTCAGTTCATCATGTTTGGCTACCGTCTTGCGGCCGTTACGCAGCCGGGCCGTCCAGTTGGAGTTGACGTCTCCAAAAACCGGGAGTGTGAAACGCTTGCGGGTATTTGTGGCCAGTTCGACGTCGTAGCGGTAGACCGGGTTGCTGCCAAAGCGCGACCGCAGCTCGACTTGGCCGTCGAAGGTCGGGCCGTCGTTGTGGATCTCGAACGTCACCGGGAACCAGTCGCCCTGACGCGCCTTGCCGGCGAATCCCATGAAGATGTCGAACTGGATTTCGCCGTTGGCCAAGCCACCGCCCGCGAGCAGGCAGGCCAGGCCTAGTTTGGCCAAGCGGCGGGGGAGTTGTGGGGTGGCGGCGCGCAAGTTTACTGCCGGGGAGCTAAAAGCGTAACCGGTTTACGGTCAATCCCGAACGGCGCGATTGCGGCCTGTGCGCGAATTAAACATTGCGGGCGGCGGCATTTTTGGGTTCCCTCTGTCGTCCCATGAAATCGATGGCGAAAATGAACCATAACTTGAAAGGCACCTTGGCCGCAGCCATGGTACTGGCGACGTTTTCTGTAATGGCACAAAACGAAGAAAAACTGGCGGATGGCCTGTACGCCGAGATCGAGACGGCCAAGGGCACCATCCTTGGTAAACTCGAGTTCGAGAAAACCCCGATGACGGTCGCCAACTTTGTTGGTCTGGCGGAGGGCACGAAGCATTACTCCAAAACTGGCGGCAAACCGGCCGATGCCAAGGGTGCGGCGTATTACGACGGTTTGAACTTTCACCGCGTGATTGCTGACTTCATGATTCAGGGCGGCTGCCCGAAGGGTACCGGCACGGGCGACCCGGGTTACAAGTTCCCGGACGAAATCGACACGACGCTGAAGCACAGCGGCCCCGGGATTTTCTCCATGGCCAACTCCGGGCCGGGCACCAACGGCAGTCAGTTTTTCATTACCCACAAGGCCACGCCGTGGCTCGACGGCAGGCATACCGTCTTTGGTCATGTCGTCAAGGGGCAGGATGTCGTCAACGCCATCGCCAAGGGCGACAAGATCAATAAAGTGACCATCAAGCGTATTGGCGAAAAGGCTGTGGCGTTCAAGGGCGACGAGGCGCAGTTCGCCAATCTGCGTGCCAACATCAAGTCTCCAGGCGAGAAAAACATAGCCGAGGGCGGGGCGTTCCTGGCCAAGGTCAAAAAAGAAGAAGGCGTGAAGACCACCGCCTCCGGCTTGGCCTACAAGGTGTTGAGCGCCGGAACCGGTGCCAGCCCGGAAGCGACCAACCAAGTGACTGTGCATTACACCGGCAAGTTCATCAGCGGCAAAGTGTTCGACAGCTCCGTCGAGCGCGGCCAGCCGGCGACCTTCCCGCTTAACCGCGTGATTCCTGGTTGGACAGAGGGGCTGCAGTTGATGAAAAAAGGCGGCAAGTCGATGCTCTATATTCCATCCGACCTTGCCTATGGTCCACAGGGCCGTGGGCCGATCCCACCGAATACCACCCTCATCTTCGAGGTTGAGTTACTCGACATCAAGTAACCGCACAACTGTGCGCAACTTTACTCGAAACGCAGTTGTCCTTATGGCAACTGCGTTTTTTTGCGGCTGCCTTGAATTTGGGGATGACATCCACCTGGTGGCACCCAATGTCACCAACAATGAACTGAATGAAGTGACACAGCGCACCGGGATTCGGTTTCCTGACGGAGCCAGTAGTTTGGGTTACCTTTTCCTCGGCTCTGGCATCGACGACGCGCTGGCGTTGAAGCTCTGCCTCACCGAAGAACAAAAGGCGGACTTCTTGGAAAATGACATCTTCAAAACCGGCGATAACGCGAAGCCGTCCATCCAGATCGGTCGAGGTAAGCCATGGTGGAAACTGGCCGACCTTAAGGAGAGGACAGACCGGTCAAAACAACTGCCTCAGGGTCGCTACATGGCCTGTACACTTGGACGGGATGACGGTCAATGGGTGGCCTACATTTCTTGGATGTCCACATAGGCTGTGCTTGGCCAAGTGCGTCAAGAGCCGGCAGTTTTTAACGACCGCACAAACCGGGCCATCCGTTCGCAGGCTACCTTGATTTGCTCGAGGCCGGTGGCGAAGCAGCACCGCAGGTGCCCCTCGCCCGATGGGCCGAAGGCATTGCCTGGAACGCAGGCGATGTTTTCTTCCGCTACCAGCAGTGACGCGAACTCACCAGAACTGAGGCCTGTGGACTGCACGCTGGGGAAGGCGTAGAACGAGCCGCGCGGCATTTGACACTCAAGCCCCATATCGTTGAACGCCTTGACAATGAAGTTACGGCGGAGCCGGTACTGCTCCTTCATTTCAGCGACCGACTCTGCGCCATGTTGCAGCGCCTCGATCGCGGCTTCCTGGCTGATGATGCTGGCGCACAGCATGGAGTATTGGTGGATGCGCATCATCGCCTCGATTAGTGCCGGCGGGCCGCAGGCGTAGCCGATGCGGAAGCCGGTCATCGCGTAGGCCTTGGAAAAGCCGTGGAGAAATATCGTTCGCTCGGCCATGCCGGGCAGCGCCGCGATGCTGGTGTGCTTCCCCTCAAAGGTCAGTTCGGCGTAAATCTCGTCGGTGATCACGAGCAGGTTGTGGCACCTGGCCAGGCAGGCGATCGCCTCGAGCGACTCGCGGGTCATCGTGCCGCCGGTGGGGTTGGTGGGGAAGTTCAACATCAGCGCCTTGGTCCGGGGCGTGATCGCCTGCTCGATAGCGTTGGCAGTCACGGCGAATCCGTTCTTGGCCAGGCACGGCATCGGCACCGGCACGCCGTGGGCCAGCGCGATGCCGGGCGCGTAACTGACGTAGCATGGCTCGTGGTAGAGGATCTCGTCGCCGGGATTGATGATCGCCCGCAGCGTGATGTCGAGCATCTCGCTGACGCCGACACCGACGAGAATCTGTGTTTCCGGATCGTACCGCACCTTGAAGCCCCCGGCGATGTAGCCGCTGATGGCGGCGCGCAGCTTGGGTAGGCCAAGGTTTGAGGTGTAGCTGGTGTGGCCGCGCTCGAGGGCATAAATCGCCGACTCGCGAATGTGCCACGGCGTGACGAAGTCCGGCTCGCCCACGCCGAGTGAGATGACGTCAGGCCGGCCCTGCACGAGGTCAAAAAACTCGCGAATTCCGGAGCGGGGAATGCGCTGGACCTGCTGGGCGACAATGTCGCCGGGCTTGAAGTCACTCGACATCGGTGGGGGTCAGGCGGCGGCCTTCTTTTGCCGACGTTGGAACACCGGCTCCGCTTGGCCAAGCACGACCTTGTCGGTGACCTTGACCGAGACGACGTCTGTCGAGTCAGGAATCTCGTACATCGTGTCGAGCATCAGTTTCTCCATCAGACTGCGGAGGCCGCGCGCGCCGGTGCCGCGCTTGATGGCGGCTTTGGCCAACTCGGTCAGGGCGTCGTCGGTGAACTTGAGCTTCACGCCGTCCATCTCAAACAGCTTTGCAAACTGTTTTGTGAGGGCGTTTCTCGGCTCGGTCATGACGCGGACAAGTTGTTCCTCGTCGAGTTCCTCAAGCGATGTGTGTACCGGCAACCGTCCGATGAATTCCGGGATAAAACCGTAACTGAGTAGGTCTTCCGGCTCGACGTGCTTGAGAATGTCCCGATCTTCCGCGCTGGGTTTGTCGTTGCGCTGGGAATCGTCCTTGCCGGAGAAGCCAAGCACGTGTTTGCCGATGCGGCGCTGGATGATGTTGTCGAGGTCGACGAACGCGCCGCCGCAAATGAAAAGCACGTTGGTGGTGTCGAGCTTGATGTATTCCTGCTGGGGATGCTTGCGGCCGCCCTGCGGCGGGACGTTGCAGACAGTGCCCTCGAGAATCTTCAGAAGTCCCTGCTGCACACCTTCGCCGGAGACGTCGCGGGTGATCGAGACGTTCTCCGTGCGGCGCGTGATCTTGTCGATTTCGTCGACGTAAATGATGCCGATCTGCGCGCGCTTCACGTCGTAGTCGGCCGCCTGCAGGAGTCGTAGGACGATGTTTTCGACGTCGTCCCCAACGTAGCCGGCCTCGGTCAGCGTGGTGGCGTCGGCGATCGCAAACGGCACGTCCAGCATGCGGGCCAGCGTGCGGGCGAGCAGCGTCTTGCCGGAGCCGGTTGGGCCCAGCAGCAGGATGTTGCTCTTCTCGATCTCGATCTCGCCGCCGCTGGTCTCGCTACGGATGATCTTGTCGTCTCCCTGAGGCTTGACCGCGAGGCCAGACTGGATGCGCTTGTAATGGTTGTGCACCGCGACGGACAAGGCCTTCTTGGCGGCTTCCTGCCCGATGCAGTGCTCGTCTAGCGCCGCCTTGATTTGCTTCGGCTTCGGGACGTTGAGCTTGATCGCCTTTTTCTTCTCCTCAGCCTGCAGTTCCTTGTCGAGGACGTTCTTACAGACGAGGATGCAATTGTCACAGATGTACACGCCCGGACCGGCGATCAGCTTGCGGACCTCTGAGTGGGATTTCCCGCAGAAACTGCAAAGGGTGATCTGGTTGGGGCTCGCCATGGCTGCTGAAAACTATTTCTTCTTTTTCCCGTCGTTGAGGCTGGTGACATCCTTGCGCGACTTCACCACCTCGTCCACGAGCCCGTACTCCTTCGCTTCCTCGGGCGACATGAAATGATCCCGATCCGAGTCGGTGACGATCTGCTTTATTTTTTTGCCGGTGTGCTCCGCAAGGATTTCGTTGAGCCGATCCTTCAGTCGTTGGATTTCCGCCGCCTGGATCTCGATGTCGGCCGCGTTGCCCTGCGCCCCACCCCACGGCTGGTGGATCATGATGCGTGCATTTGGCAGGGCATGGCGTTTGCCCTTGGTGCCGGCGGCGAGAAGGATCGCCCCCATGCTGGCAGCCTGGCCAATGCAGTAGGTGTTCACATCGCAGGTCAGGAACTGCACCGTGTCGTATACCGCCAAGCCGGCGGTAATGCTGCCGCCCGGCGAGTTGATGTAAAGGTGAATGTCCTTCTTCGGATCCTGCATCTGCAGGAACAGCAACTGCGCGATCACCAGATTCGAGATCGTGTCGTCGATCGGCGTGCCGATGAACACAATGCGGTCGACCAGCAGCCGCGAGTAGATGTCGTAACCGCGTTCGCCCCGGCCCGTCTGCTCGACGACCATTGGAACCAGGAAATTGTTTGCCTCCAAGCCTTCCCTCATGGCCGGAAACCATAACGGCCTCCCCTTCACGCCGTCAAGCGCTTGGCCAAGCGCTTCGTTTACTGCTGGCTAAAGGGGCCGTTGTTGCCGATGGCGTGGATGGTGTTTTGGATTCGTTGGGACAGGTATTCCCCGTCTGCGGTGTCGATCTTGTACTCGATCTGCATCTGCATGACAGGCTTCATGGCAGCGATCTGAAGCAGAACGGATTTTTTGTCATCCGAGATTTTAACGCCGGTCACTTCAGCGTCGTCCTGTCCCTGGCTGCCGTCTGCCTTGTAGTCGCGTGAGCCGTAGTTGCGGGTGCGCTTGTAGCTCCAGCGTTTGACGAGGTAGCTCTCGGGATCGGCTGCAGTCTCGGGATCAAGTTCATGGGTGAAGGTGATCGACACGCCCTCCTTGATTGCGTTGATGGCAACCGGCACGTGGACTGGTTTGCCAGTGTGCTTGAGGCGGTAGAACCCACCCGGCCGGGTTTTGTTGCCGGCCCAGCCAAATAGGCCGCAGGCGTAGAGTTGTCCGTCACTAGGGTGGAAGCGCCCTCGCATAACGCCGGTCGGGAAATCAAAATCGGGAATACGCACCACGCCGCCTTGGGCGCGGCCATTCACTTTTTCCTCCATGATCACATAGACGTAGCCGGTACCGTAAGAGAGGTTGAGGAGTTGGCCGCCAAGGCCGCCCCAATTGTCGCTGTTTACCCAGAGTTGCTCGGCAGGGGAGCGGTCAAAATTATTGTGCATCCAGACGACGGGCGAGGTGATGTCGGCTTCGGTGAGTCCCTTGTGGTAGCCCATGAGGTTGCCGTAAAACTTGCCCTTCTCAATGAGGTTGATTTCGTTCTTCGGCGTCCAATGGCCCTCCTGGTCACTCACGTAGAAAGTGCCATCCGGATTGACGCAGACGCCGTTGGGTGCGCGGAAGCCGCTGGCGATTATCTCGCTGGATTCTCCGTCCGGCGTCACCTTGATGAGAGTGCCGTGTTGCGGGACGAGCGCGGTCTTCGCGTGGCGGGCGGCCTTGGTGTAGTAAAAATTCCCGTAGGCATCGGTCTGCAAATCCATCGCAAACTCGTGGAAATGTTCGGTCACCTGTGCGTCGTGGTTGAACGCCTTGTAGTAGTCGGTCTCACCATCGCCGTTGGCATCGATCAGCTCTGTGAGCTGGTCGCGGCAGGTGACGTAGATTTTCCCCTCGACAATCTTCAGGCCAAGCGGTTGGAACATACCGGTTGCAATGCGGGTCCAGGTAAACTCCTGTGGGTCGCTATTGATGCCCTCGACGATCCATACATCACCCATCCACGTGCAGACGGCCGCGCGGTCGCCACCCTCGAAAAAGTCGAAGCCGCCTAGGCGCATCCACGAGTGATAAGGATTCTTGTCCGGCGGAGTAATGATCTCGGTGACAAACGCCCCCGGTTTCCCCAAACGACGGGGCTTGGTCTTGATACTTTCAGTCCAGCGCCGTCCGCTGCCCTGCTGGAATGTCTCGAGAAGATTCTCCGCTTGGCCAAGCGTTCCCACCAGCTTGGCCAAGGACTCCGCCTTGCCGTCGGTGTTGGCGATGGCAAGGTTGAGTGCAAGCAGTCCTCCAGAGGGAATGGACAGGCGCAGATGCCCATCATCGGTCGCGACGAACTTGGCTCCGCCGGCCTCGACCAAGAGTACCACGGCGAGGCCGTTTTCAAATTCGGCCACTGACTTTCCGTCGATGGTCTTGACTTTGGCCTTGCCCTCGCCCTTGACGACCTGCAGCACGATGTCTTCGTCGCGTTCCTCAAAATTCATCGTGCGGACCACGGCCCCGACTCCGTCACTCTCCCTGTACGAGGGCGACTCCAGCACGTGGCGACCGGCAACCTTGTAGTGCAGGATCACCCGATTGCCGTGGAGGCCAAGCCCTTGCCATTGGCCCCAGTCGCGGGGCAGCGGGCCGTAAGGTTTCTTATCGAGCCCACGCAGGCGGGGATCGCTAAAACTGTCCGTGCCCGGCTTGGACCAGCCGGGGGCGACCGGGTTGGTGAAGAGCCGCTCGCCGACGATCTTCGGATGCGTGCCGTGGCTGCCGTCGTAAACAATGCTGCGCCAGTCGATGAATTTGTCCCCACTCCAGGCGGCGGCCATGCGCAGGGTGTCCGTCTCGAACACCACGAAGCGTTTACCCTTCGACACGCCGCCCGGCCCGTCATCGAGCCGGATTGCAATGCCCTTGTAGGCGATGTTGCCCGGGCCGACCTCGATCGAGGCGCTCATGTACGGCCCGTAGTTCATGTCGATGTACGGTTTGCCGGTTAACTTGATATCGTCCGCTTGGCCGAGCGCGGAAAGGGAAACGACGGCCACAAGAGCCACGCACGATGGAATTCGAATCAGGTGAATCACGGGGGGAAAACTAGGCAACACCCATTCTGAGGCCAAGCCCAAATACAATCACGCTTATCGCTGCGGGTTTGAGAGGTCGCGGCAAGCTCCTGCGATGGTCTCGAGTTGCACGAGGAATATTTCCCGCTCTGCCTCGGGCAATTGCTCGAGCACGTGGCTCTGCAGGGCGATTGCTTCGTTGCGCATGGCCTCGTATTTCTCCCGGGCCAACGGCAGCAACTCCACGCGGTTGGCACGACGGTCTTTTTCGTGGGGTTGCCGTTGCACCAGGCCGTTGGCCTCCATGCGCTCGAGCAGCGAGGCGATGGTGTTGGGGTCGCTGCTCATCGCGTTGGCCAACGCCTTTTGTGTCAGGCTGTCCGGCCCGGCCTCGAGCAGTGTGCGGATGACGGTGAACTGGTCCGGCGTCAGCCCCATCCCGGCGATGCGCCGGCGGAACGCCTGGTTCAGGCCGTACCAGGCGCGGCGCAGCAGCACTGGCAGGCGGCGGCGGCCGGGCGCGTCGAGCGGCATGTCAGCATCGGCTTGGGCAAACTCATCCATTCGGTTGGGATGCTGCCATGCTTGGCCAAGTGGCACAAAATTATTTGGTCTCGGTTGGGCGATTCGCGGCAAACAACGCCCCGAGCACGATCGCTGCCCCGAGCAGTTGCTGTCTGCCAAGGGTCTGGTCAAGCAGCCCCCAGCCCAGCGCCGCCGCGAACACCGGCTGGAGTAGTAGGTTTAGCGACGTGAGCGCCGCCGGCAAATGGCCAAAGGCGTAGGCGATCAGTCCCTGCCCGGCGAAGTGACTGACCAGCGCCAGCGCGAGCAGCACGAGCCAGCCGTTGAGCTGTGTTGTTGCCATCGTCTCGCCGCTGGCCAGCGCGGCGGTGAGCATTAGCGGCACGGCGAACAGCCCTGACCAGGCCATGATCTTCTGCGGCGAGCAGGTCTCGCGCAGTTTTTTTACCGTGAGCATGTAAGAGCCGTATGAAATGGCGGTGAGCAGCGAGAGGCCGTCGCCGAACAGTCGCTCGGGATTCAATCGAAAACTGGCGCCCATCAGAATTGCACCGCCGACAAATGCCAAGCCAAGCGCGACGAAAAAGCTAGGGGCAATCCGCTCGCCGAACAGCCGGCCGGCCCACAGGATCACCCACAGCGGGGCGAAGTTCGCCAGCAACGTGGCGTTGGCCACCGTCGTGTACTTGATCGACCAATGCCACGACACCAGATCGACGGCAAAGAAAAAGCCGGCTAGCGCCAGCAGGCCGGTCGGGCGTCGGGTGCGTTTCGTTTTTTCTACGTTTCCTGGCGCGGCGAGAAGCACCAGCCACAGGAACGGCAGCGCAAAAAAAACCCGGTAAAACCCGATCGCCGCCGGGCCGAATCCGCCGTACTCCTGCTTCAGCGCAAACGCAGCGAACACCGGCGCAAAGCCGATCGCTAGCGCGCCGCCGACCAGCGCAATCGTTGGGGTTGTACGGTGACCCACCGCCGCCACCGTAGGGAACCGTGGGGCGTCACGCGAGATTTGCCGACTCGCGACGCTTGGCCAAGCAGGTTAGCTTTGTGCGAGCGTGATGCGTCTTCGTCGATTTTTTTTGCGGCAATGCGCCGGCTTGGCCCTGGGGCTTTGGCTTGGGGTGGGGTGTGCCCTGGGGCCGAGCCAAGTAGTGTCGACACCGGCCGTCACCGCGCTTGGCCAAGTGGGCCAGTCGACCCTCGACGCCTGCATGGTTTGCCACAGTACGCGCGAGATGCAGCGCGGGCCGGTACTGGACGGGCAGCCTGAGTGGTATCTGGCGGAGCAGTTGCGAAATTTCAAGTCAGGCCGTCGAGGCAAAAACCTGGCCAACAGAGCCGGGACATTGATGGGCGCGGCGATGGCGAAGGTGGAAACGGAGGCACAGCTCGCCGCTTTGGCGCGGTATTTTGCCTCGCTCAAGCCGAAGCCGTTCATCCGGGTGATCCGGGGCGACATCGCCATCGGCCGGGCGCATTACGCGACCCGCTGCGCGTCGTGTCACGGTGCAAGTGGCGAGGGCAAGCCGGAGATCGAGTCGCCGCCGGTGAATGTGCAGGAGGATTGGTTTTTGCTCGACCAACTCCGCAAGTACGCCAATGACCAACGTGGTGTCCACCCAAGCGACGCGGGCGGGTTGATGATGAAGGCAGCCGCCGCAGCCCTGTCGCAGGACGACCTGCGCCACGTGGTCGCCTACATCGCGAAGGACTTGACGGTGACGCCGCCGTTGCAAAAGGTCGCCCCGCCGAAACAGTAAACCAATGGCCAGTGTTCGACTCGACAACCTCTGCAAATCGTTCGGCTCCGTGCGCGCGGTGGATGGGGTAAGCCTTAAGATTTCCGACGGCGAACTGATGGTGCTCGTCGGGCCATCCGGCTGCGGCAAGTCGACGCTGCTCCGGCTCGTTGCCGGGTTGGAGGAGGCCACGAGTGGCGGCATTTTTCTCGACGAGCGCGACGTCAGTCGCGTGAAGCCGCAGGATCGCGATGTGGCGATGGTGTTCCAGAATTATGCCCTGTTCCCGCACCTCAACGTTGAGCAAAACATGGCGTTCAGCCTGAAGTTTCGCAAAGTGTCCAAGCCTGAGATCCGCTCGCGTGTTGCCGAGGCGGCGGAGGTACTTGGGCTTGGCAACCTGTTGCGCCGCAAGCCGGCGGAGCTGTCCGGCGGGCAGCGGCAGCGCGTGGCGCTGGGCCGGGCGATGGTCTGCCAACCGAAGGTGTTCCTGCTCGACGAGCCGCTCTCGAACCTCGACGCGCGGATGCGTGCCGAGATGCGCGCCGAGATCGCGCAGCTGCACCTGCGGCTGGGTACGACGATGATTTTTGTTACACACGACCAGACTGAGGCGATGACGCTTGGCCAACGGCTCTGCGTGCTCGACCTTGGCCAAGTGATGCAGACCGGCTTGCCGATGGACCTGTACCGCCGGCCGGCGCACCGATTCGTCGGCGACTTCATTGGCACGCCGGGGATGAACTTTGTCCGCGGCCGGCTCGTCGAGAGTGGCACCAGCCTGGCATTCACGGCGGATGGCGAAGGCTTTTCGCTGCGCTTGGCTAACGGCTTGGCCAAGCATGCCGGGCGCGAGGTGGAACTGGGCATTCGCCCGGAAAATATTTCACTCGCCGACGGCGCGGGAGACGCGACGGGAACGGTGCAGGGCTGTGAGACGCTCGGCCATGAGTCGCTGCTGCGCGTGATTTGTGGTGGTCAGGAACTGGTGGTGCGGATGCCCGGCGCGAACGCGGCCGGCTTGGCTAAGGTTGGGTTGTGTTTCGATCTCACCGCCGCCACCTGGTTTGACGCCGCAAACGGCCAAGCGCTGGATTAGAGGCCGTTCGCCCGTGTATTACCTTGGCCAGAGGGGCATGTCGTTGCCGTTGATCTCTCGCTCGATGTCCGGGCGGCGGTTGCGGATGAAATCGCGGACGGCCTCGAAGCGGACGCCACGCCACTGGTAGTCACTGATGTGTGGCCGGACCATTGCCTCGATGCGTTTGGTTTCGGCGAGCAGCTTGTCCTCGTGCCAATGCTCAGCCATCAATTTCTTCATCGTTGCGGCGTATTTTTTTCGGACGGACGGAATCTGGTATAGCTTTTGGGCGACGAGACCCTTGAGGCGAACGGATCGCGGGGAGCGGCGGTCGACGCGCAGGCGGCTGTATTTCTCGAACAGACAGTCCGCGCCCCACGGCATGAAGTGCAGCTTACCGGTGCCGGGGTTGAGGTAGATGAAGTAGTTGTTGCGGTTTCCTGAGTAACCATCCCAAAAGCTGAGCAGGCCCTCGAGCGCCCAGAATTTGTAGAACGCATCCTCGTCGATCACCTCCCAAATCGCGTCTTCGTAGTCGTGTGCGTTGGTCTGCAACTCGGCGACCATGAGGAAGTCGGTGCTTTCCGGGCTTATATTTAGGCCGTGGATCGCGAGAAGGTTGCGGCCCTGGCGCAGCCTGTCCCGGTGCTTGTTGAGGTTGAACGCCGCAAACGTCGAGTTGGCGCCGTCGTCTCCGCTGCTCGTGGCGCGTGCATCCCATCTGGCGTTTTCCGGCGCATTCATGCGGGCGACCTCATGGCCGTTAAGGTAGGCGACAAAGCCGTCGTCGCACTTCATTCGGAGCAGCACATTTTTGGAAGCATTGATAGCGTCGAGGTTGTCGATCTCGAACGGGAAACGTAGATAAAGCGACGCGGTCTTGTACTGCATCTGCCTGATGAAGTTGAAATTTGGCGTGATCAGTTTTTCGAATCCCTGCCCCGCCTCATAACCTGCGCCGTTTGTGCCGGCGACCCAGTTTGAGTCGTCGAAGCCCGGCTTGAACCAGTCGTCATCGTGCGTGCCGTTGTCCGGCACCCAGGCGCGTCCCGGCGCGTCGCTACCAAAAAACGGTTCACCGACTCCACCCTGCATCGCGTTGATGACCTTGACAATGTGCGTCCGGCCTTTTTTGTCATCACCGGTTTTTCGTTCGAAGCTGCCCTCCCATTCCGGGTAAAAATCCACCACTGTGCCCTCGAATAGCGTGCCCTTGTCACTACCGAACTCGCGTCGGAGCAGCGGTTCGCGAACGGTCTCGACGTGGCAATACACGCCGAGGTCGCGGCCGTTGACGGTGATCTTGGCAAAGGCGCAGCGCGAGCCGGGTGCCCCGGCGGCATCCCAGATCGCGTACCCCATGAATTGGCTCATCAGGCTGGCATCTTGCCGGTTGTTGTTGAATGTCAAATTCCGCAGGCCGTCGATGTTTCCCTCTTTGTCGGTGTAATCGAGCTTCACCTTGAGCGACGGGCGGACAGTGTCCTGCGAGCCGAGAAATCCTTTTTTCCGCAGGCCAATCTTGGGAAAGGTTACGCCATCGATCGCTACGCTGGCCTCGACGTACGAGTAGGGCGGGGGCGGTGGCTCGAACTTGCGGCTCGGTGGCAGGGCATTCTCCCGCGTGCGGCGCTGGTAGCGGATCTTATCCCAGTCCGCTTCAGCGACGGTGATGTTGACCTCGAGCAGGCGGTCGTGCGGGAACAGTTCATCGAGCTTCAGTTCCTTCGCGGCTGTGCCGCATACAGCGGTGGCGCAGCCAAGGCAAACAGGGATGAATCGGAATGGGTTCACCATGATTCGGACACAATTGAGCGGCCATCGATGCGCCGGGGCACATGCGATTTCACCGGAAAGGCGGGGGAATGTTGCGCGTATGAGCCAAAAAGCACAGTAAAAAATCGGCTGATGCGGGCTTGGCCAGGCGCTTGGTTTGAATGCCGTCGCGTTCAGGGCGTCTACGGCATTGACTCCGGCGGGGGTACGGTGGATTTTTTGCGCCGCGATTTTAAAGATGAAATATCGACACATTTTGGTGGGTTTGGTGGTGCTTGGCCAAGCGATGACGACTGCGGCGGAGGTCAAGCCGCTGGACATCTGGATCAGTTCCTTTCAGGACCAGCTCTACTATGAGGGCATGGTCAAGCTGTACAAGGCGGAGGTGGACAATGAGTTCGAGGCCAAGGTGCAGTCATTCGGGTTCCGCGAGATGCCGGAGAAACTGGCTGTGTCGATCAAGACCGGCATCAACCCGCCGGATGTGGTGCAGCTAGACGAAGTGCTATTCGGCGCGTTCCTCGGCGGTGACGTGCCGTTTGTTGACCTGGGCGAGCGCATCAAAAAGGCCAAGCTCGACAAGGATATAGCAAAGAGTCGCCAAAGCCTGTTTGCCTACAAGGGCAAGACGTACGGCATCCCACAGTCGCTCAGCGCGATGGTGCTCTACTACCGCACCGATTTGTTCAAGGCAATGAGCATTGACCCGGCGACGCTGACGACCTGGGAGAAGCTGGTCGATACTGGCAAGCAAGTGGTGAACGACCATGGCAAGGCGATGATCGCGCTCGACCCAACGTACTTCGGCATCCTGCTGCGGCAGCGTGATAGTGACTTGTTTGGCCGGGACGGCTCGGTGTATCCCGACCGCGAGGCGGCGATCGAGGTGCTTGGCTGGATGCAGAAACAGATGGAAACCCGCGTCGGCATGGTGCCGGAGCGCGCGTCCATCTTTGACCCGCTGTTTTTCAACAGCGCCGTCCAGTATGGCGAGGTGCTGACTGTGGTCGGTGCCGACTGGTATGGGCTCGACATGCTGCAGCAGTTCACCCCTGACCTGAAGGGCAAGTGGGGTGCGATGCCGTTGCCGGCATGGAAAATGCCGGATGGGCGGTTGAGCCGCCGCACCTCGACCTTCGCCGGGCAGGGCCTGCTGATCAATAAGGCCAGCAAGCAGCAGGATGCAGCGTGGAAGTTCATCGAGTTCGTGATCACCAACAAGGAGTCGAACGCCCGCCGGTTCCTCGACGGCAACAGCTTCCCGGCGTACCGGCCGGCATGGAAGGACGAGCGGCTGCTGCAGCCCAATGAGTTCTTTAGCAACCAGAAATTCGGCGAGCTGTTGGTGCGTCTCGCGCCAGAGGTGCCGGAAGTCGTCAGCCACCCGAATCGAGCCAAGGCGGTGTTTCTGTTTCAGGAAACGTTCTTTACGTCTCTCATCTATGGCGAACTCAAGCCGGCCGAGGTGCTCGACAAAATGAAGACCATGCTTGAGGCGGCCGGCAAGGGCCAGTAGGGCCAAGCACACCCATGCCCGCAGCCAACCAGCGAACTTCGCGGGCGCGCTGGACGCCGTTTCTGCTCCTGCTACCGTTCATTCTGTTCCTGATGCTCTTCTGGCTCATCCCGTTGGTTGGCGGGGTGAAAATGAGCCTTCAGGCCAACGGTCTTGGCCAAGCGGAGTACGTTGGCCTGTCGCATTATATGGCCTTGGCCAATGACGAGCGTTACATCACCGCGCTTCGCAACAGCTTCACTTACACGCTCGCTTCCATCGTCGTGATCGTGCCGCTCGCACTCTGGCTGGCGCATCTGCTGCGCGCGACCTTCCGGCGGCTCCGCCCGATGCTGACTTTCGCGCTGCTGCTGCCGGCGCTCACGCCGCCGTCCGTGCTGGCGGTGCTGTTCCTGATGGTGTTTCATGGCAAAAACGGCCTGCTTAACCAGCTGTTCGTGATGCCGCTTGGCCTCGAGCGGATCGATTGGCTGAAGGATCCGGACTTCATCCTCATCGGGCTTGTCCTGCAAACCGCATGGCGCTGGACCGGCTTCATGACGTTTTTCATCCTCGCTGGGATGGAGGGCATCCCGCGCGTCTTTTACGAGGCGGCGCGTCTGGCCACCGCCAGCCGATGGCGGCAATTCTGGCACGTGACTGTGCCGCAGCTCCGGCCGGTGCTGTTATTCGTGGCGGTGTATCTGGTGGTCGACGGCTTCTCGCTTTTCTCCGGCGCGTTCATGCTGCTCGGGGGCTCCGGTGGCACGGCTGACGCGGGATTGCTGACGATCACGTACGTGTTCCAGAAATCGCGGTTCTTTGAGTACGGCACTGCATCGGCGATCAGCGTCAGCCTGTTGCCGTTGATGCTGCTGTTGGTCTGGGGTTGCCTGTTTTTAAGGAGGCGAACGGCATGAGCAACTGCGGAAAAAATTGGCGCGGTGTCTTGTCGCTGTTGCTGCTTGGCCCTTTTTTGCTGGCTGTGCTGGTGCCGTTTTTGTGGATGGTGTTGGGGATGTTCAAGACAAACACCGAGTTTTTCCAGCCGATGGCCAAGGCGTTTTTCCCGGCAAACTACGACTGGCAAAACGTCGTTGAGTTGCTCGACGGAAGGTGGGTTCCGTTTTGGGCCGTTTTCGCCAACTCGTTGTTCGTCTCGCTTGGCCAGGCGCTCGGCGCGGTGGCCTTGTCGGCGGCGGCGGGGTACGCCTTCGCGCGGTTTGCTTTTTATGGCAAGCGGCTATTGTTCGTCCTGACGGTGGCATTGATTCTCGTGCCGCGTCAGCTTTTCGCCGTGCCGCTATTCTCATGGGTGAATGAGCTTGGCCTGAGCGACTCATTGCTGGGCGTGATGCTGCCGGGCGTGGTGACCGGCTTGGGCGTGGTCTATTTCACGCAGGTGTTCCGCCAGGTTCCGAGGGAATATTTTCAGGTGGCGCGCGTTTGCGGCGCAGCGGAGTTGCGGGTGTTCTTGACCGTGCTGCCGCTTGTCTGGCCAGCGCTGCTCAGCTACGGGATGATCCATTTCATCCTCGCTTGGCACGAGCACCTCATCCCGATGCTGGTGCTCACGAGCGAAACCAAGCAGACCCTGCCGCTGGCCTTGGCCAAGCTCTACGATATCAGCCAGCGCACGCCGCAGGGTGTTCAGATGGCGGCCTCAACCTTTGCGGTGATCCCGACTGCCGTCCTCTTCGCCCTCTGCCACCGCAAATTTAAATCCTCCCTTTCGGACATGCTTGTGCATTAGGCTAGGCGCTTGGCCAAGGGATTATTCCTCCTCCTTGGCTTGGCTTTGGGCGATGACTTTTTTCTCGAGTTCGTGGGGCATGAACTCGTAGTGGCTGAATTCCTCGGTGTGCAGGCCTCGGCCGCCGGTCAGGGAGCGCAGGTTGGTGGAGTAGTGGTACAGCTCCATCTGCGGCACCTCGGCCCGTACGACCTGGAACGTGCCCTCGGCGTCCATGCCCAGGATTTTGCCTCGGCGGCTGGAGAGGTCACCCATGACGGCCCCCATGAATTCCTCCGGCACGCTGACCTCGATCTTGGTGATCGGCTCGAGTAGGCACGGCTTGGCCGACTGGAAGGCTTCGCGGAAGGCCTGTTTGCCGGCAATCTGGAAGGCGACATCCTTGGAATCGACCGGGTGCATTTTGCCGTCGTAAAAGTCGATCTTTACGTCCACCACGCGGTAGCCGGCGAGGATGCCGTCTGTGCAGGCGCTGTTGACGCCCTTTTCCACGGAGGGCACGAATACGCGGTCGACATTCTGGCCGACAAGGGACTGGGTGAACTCGACGCCGTGGTCGCGTGGCGCGGGCTCGATGCGCATCCATACCTCGGCGAACTGGCCAGCGCCGCCGCTCTGTTTCTTGTGGCGGTACTTGGCCTCACCGTTGCTGCGGATGGTTTCGCGGAACGGAATCTTCGGGGCGGACAGTTCCATCTCGATGTTGAACCGTTCCTTGATGCGCTCCATGGCGACCTGCAGATGTAGTTCGCCCTGGCCGGAGATGACGGTCTGGTGCAGTTCGGAGTCGACATGGTATTGGAAGGAGGGGTCCTCCTCGTGCAGCGCGGAGAGACCGACGGCAATCTTGTCCTCGTCGCCCTTGTTCTTGGGCTTGAGCGCCTCGTGGATGTTGGGGTTGGGATAGTCAATGGACGGTACGGTGACCTTCCGCTTGGAAGAGGTGAGGGTGTTGCCGGTGTGGGTGTTCTTCAGCTTGACCAGTGCGCCGATTTCGCCGGCGTTGAGATGCTCGACCTTGTCTCGGTTTTTGCCGTTGAGGATGAACATCTGGCCCAGCCGCTGGGCCTCGTCGGTGTTGGCGTTGACAATGTCTTCGCCAGCCTTGAGCGTGCCGGCCATCACCTTGACAAAGGACAACTCGCCAATGTGCGGCTCGTTGATGGTCTTGAAGACGAACGCGGCGGCCTCGTTGTCATCGAGGCTGATGGTCACCTCTTCTTCGTCGGCGTTTTTGGCGGCAGTATCCTTGTGGTCGTCCGGCGAGGAGGCGTACTTGGAGATGAAATCCATCAGCCGCGACACGCCGGTGTTGGTCTCGCTGGAGGTGAAGAACACTGGGACAAAAATCTGGGATTGAAACGCCTGGTGCAGTCCGCCCCGAAGCTCCTCCTCGGTGATGCCTGCATCGAAAAATTTTTCCAGCAGCGTGTCGTCCGACTCGGCCACCAGTTCGATCAACTGCGCGTGCAGTTGATCGACCTGTTCCGCCTCGTCGTCGGAGGCGTTGGCCTCGTCGTATTTACCGCTACCGTCGGTTTTGTAGGTGAGCTTCGACTTGCGGATCACGTCCAGCGTCTCGTTGAAGCCCGGGCCGGGGTTAGTGGGAATGTTGACTGGGAAGAACCGCTTGCCGAACGTCGTCCCGAGTTCCTCAAGGATCGGTTCGTATTGCGCATTCTCGGCGTCGATGCCGTTGACAACCACCACCTTGGCCAAGCCGAACTCCTCGGCATACTCCCATACCTTCGATGTACCGATCTCAATGCCGTGTGTGGCGTGGACGACGACGAGCGCCAGGTCGGCCACCTTCAGCGCCGCGCGACTCTCGGCGAGGAAATCCAGGTAACCCGGTGTATCGATGATATTGAACCGGGTTTCGAGCCATTCGGCGTGCAGCAACGACGTGTGGATGGAAAACTGCCTCTCCTGCTCCGCCTTGTGGTAGTCGGAGGCGGTGGTGCCATCAATCACGCTGCCGAGCCGGTTGATTGCACCGGAGCAGGCTAGCATGCATTCGCCAAGCATGGTCTTGCCGGACGAGGCATGACCCACCAAGGCAACGTTCCTCAAGTTGGAATGGGTGTAGTTGTTCATTGATTGCAAATAAAAAAGGGCGGGAATTAGGCTCCGCAACATTGGCATTTGCAAGCAAGAGATATTCACTACAGCTGGGCGAGTGAGAGTCAGTGATCGAAGTTGTTCGCATGCAGTGAGTTGGGGCGTGTTTTTGTTTTTTCGTCGCGCTTGCTCCAGTGCTCCCGTACCGTGCCGCGCCGATGGCGACCATCAAGCCTTTTCCAGCTCTCTTGCCCGACCCCGCCCGGGCCGCCGACATTTGCGAACTTCCCTACGACGTCATGTCCGCCGCCGAGGCCCGACAGATGGCCGAGGGCCGGCCGGACAGCTTTCTGCATGTCAGCCGGCCGGAAATCGATCTGCCAGATGGCACGGATCCCACCGACCCGGGCGTGTACGCGAAAGCCCGCGAAAACCTAGACCGCCTCATCGCCGGGGGCTCGCTGCGTCGGGACGCCCAGGCGCACTATTACCTTTATCGGCAGATCATGGGCGGGCATCGACAGCTTGGCCTCGTGGCGGTGGCGAGTTGCACCGAGTACGACTCGAATACCATTCGCAAACATGAATTCACGCGGCCCGAGAAAGAGGACGACCGCGTCGCTCACCTTGAGGTGCTCGATGCCCAGACCGGACCGGTGTTCCTGACCTATCCGGCTGACGCTGTGCTGGACGGGGTGCTCAACCGCGTCACCGGCGGCCAGCCGGACATCGATTTCACTGCGCCCGACGGCGTCCGGCACTCGTCGTGGACGGTGGCATCAGGAGAGGACACAAGCTTGATCGAGAGTCGGTTCGATTCCATCCCAAACCTTTACATTGCCGATGGGCATCATCGCAGCGCCGCCGCGTCAAGGGTGGCCAAGAGCCGCGAAGGCGGCGGGAGCAGCAGCCTGTTTTTGTCCGTGCTTTTCCCGCACGACCAGGTGCAGATCTTGGCCTACAACCGAGCCGTGCGCGATTTGAACGGCCACTCTGCGGACGAGTTCCTAGCTGCGCTTGGCCAAGCGTTCGATATCGGGGAGAGCGGCCAAGCCAAGCCAGTCGGCAAACATGAAATCTGCCTTTACCTCGAGGGCCGGTGGCACACATTGCGGCCCAAGGTCGGCTCGATCGATCCCGATGACCCCATCAAGCAGCTCGACGTCAGCATCCTGCAGGATCAGGTGTTGGCGTCGTTGCTCGGCATTGACGACCCGCGCACCAGCAAACGCATCGCTTTCGTCGGCGGTATCCGAGGTGCAGCCGAGTTGGAAAAGCTTGTGGAGTGCGGGGAGTTCGCCTGCGCGTTTTCACTGTCCCCGACGAGCATCGGGGACCTGATGAAGATTGCTGATGGCGGCGGCATCATGCCGCCCAAGAGCACCTGGTTTGAGCCCAAGCTTCGGGACGGAATGTTTTGCCACCCGATCGGCTGATCACCCTGCCGCCGCCTCGCGGACGCGTGCGAGGATCACTTCCGCGATGAACGGCTCGGTGCCGATGCTGGCCGAATACCAGATGCGTTTGCCCAGTCGCTCGGTGGGATTCACCCAGGTGGGCTGGCCGTTGGACAAGCGCTGTTGCACCCTTTTTTCCGGCTCGCCCAGCTTTATCGGGATATCCTCGCGCGAGTGCAGGCCGTCGCTGATAAAAAACGGCACGATGACAATGTTGCGCGTGGCGGCCTGTTCGATGCACGACTCGATGCGAGGTTCCTCCTCGAGAAATATCGCGTGAACATTGGCGTACACGCGCGTGGCCCGGATCAACGCCGCCTGCTGCTCGACGGCGGTTCGCGAGTTTTCATTCTCGGGCGTGCCGTGCCCGGCAATAAACAGCGTCGTATCCCGCTTGGGCGGACAGTGGGGGAAGGGATGCCGATCCACGACGCCCGTGGCCCGGGCGAGCAGCGCATCGGTCATGCTTGTGTGCGTGCCGATCGGCCTGCAGTAGAGGAGGGTCTGTTCGCCTTTTTTCCGGATGTGCGCAAACGCCCCGTCATCGTCCGTGAGCAAGTCAAGTTCTCGGGGCAGTACCTCCCCGGTATAGTACCCCTCGCTGATGAAAAGCGGTACGACGAATATGCGCCCGGCCTTGATCCCTTGCAGCACGCCGCCAATTTCCGGTTGCTGCTTTAGGAAGCCAGTCCGCACCTTGGCGAATAATCGACGAGCGCGCAGTTCGTCGGCGTGCTGATTAGCCGGCTTGGCTGAATCAGCGTTCTGCGTTGAGCCGTGCGCCACAAGGACAAGTGTGCTGTCTGTAAAGTCGTCGGCCATGGCCGTTGTGCCGTGAGTGTACGCCTGGCGGTGCGGTGGGCCAAGTGGGTAAAAAAAACAGGCAGCGTTTCCGCTGCCTGCCGTTAAGTGTCAACTGTGCCTAGGCTTATTCGCCCGGATCGTCGTTGCCATCATCGTCGTTGGCGTCGATGACTTCGTCACGCTTGTTCTTGAACTCCTCGCGGATCTCCTTGATCCGGGCGCGCACCTCCTCGCGGTTGCCCTTCATGTTCTCGACCCATTCGGTTCGCATGCCCTTTAGCTGCTCGCGAAGGCCATCCTTGTCCTCATCGGAGGCATCCTTGAGCTGTTTGTGGAGGTCCTTGACTTTGGCGTGCTGTTCCTTGGCGGCCGTGTGGAACGCGTCGCGCAGTTCCTTGATTTTCTCGTCGTCACGAACCAGCTTGCCGAACGCGCCGCCACCCTTGTGACCCTTCTTGCCACCTACTTTGTGACCTTCCTTCTTGGCGTCGCCACGTTTCTTTTTGCGCTTGTCGAAGGCGGCCTTGAGGCGTTCCTTGATTTTTGCAACATCGATTTTCGGGCGTTCCTTGCCGTCCTCCTTGATATCTCCAGCATCCGGCTTGACCGGCTTTGGTTTCGCCTGTGCCTGCAATGACTCTGGCGTTACCAACGCGATGCCGATGGCACTCACAATCACTAATGTTTTAATTTTCATGATCTGTTTTCTTTCAGTTTTTTACCAATTAAAAGGCGAGACCCCCTCGCCATCCGTCAGATTGATACGCAGTCTGTGTGCCAATTTTGTTATAATCTTTAAGTAACTTTAAATTAGCTGTTTAGCTCATAATAAATTAGTTGAACTTTTGGTGAAAAAGCCGTGTTATTGGGAATTATTTCCCATTTTGCACAATCGTATGTGGGGAATATTCCCCAGACTACAGGTGGCTTGGCCAAGCGGCTCACTAGCCGTAGACTGCTGGGCTTTCATGAAATCAAGAGATCTCTTTCAACCCGTTTGGCATCGATTGGGCATGGGGGCTGCCATGGTAACGATGGCGGTGGCGCTTGGCCAAGCGGCGTTCGCGGCCAAGCCGAATATCGTATTTGTGCTCGCCGATGACATGGGCTACGGCGATGTGCAGGCACTGAACTCCCGATCCAGGGTGCCAACGCCAAATCTCAACCGCTTGGCCAAGCAGGGTATGACCTTCACCGACGCCCACTCGCCGTCTGCGGTCTGCACGCCGACGCGATACGGGGTGTTGACCGGCCGGTATTGCTGGCGCTCGCGGCTGAAGCGCGGGGTGCTCAACGGCTACAGTACGCCGCTGCTGGAGCCGGGACGGTTGACGGTTGCCGGGATGTTGCGCGCCGAGGGCTATCACACCAGCGTGGTTGGCAAGTGGCACCTGGGGTTGGGTTTCCAGAAGGGCGCCGATGGGAAGATTGACTATGCCAAGCCGGTCACCGACGGGCCGAATGAGCACGGCTTTAATGACTCGTTCATCATCCCGGCATCGCTTGACTTCCCGCCATATGTCTACATCGAGAACGGCCGTGTCATTGAGCCGCCGACGATCGACCAGCCGGCGGTCAAGTTCCCCGGTTTTCTGCGTCGCGGGCCACGCCAGCCCGGCTTGGTGATGGATGACTGCCTCGATGACCTTACGCGTCGGGCGACCCACGTCATTCGTGAGCGCGCCAAAAAAGATCAGCCGTTTTTTCTCTACTTTCCGCTGACTGCGCCGCACAAGCCAGTGCAGCCGCACTCGCGGTTCATCGGCAAGTCGGGGATTGGCTTGTACGGCGACTTTGTGATGCAGGTTGACTGGACGGTGGGACAGGTGATGCAGGCGATTCGCGAGGCGGGCATTGGAAAAAACACGCTGCTTATTTACACCAGCGACAACGGATCCTTCATGTACCGGCGTGGCGCTGATGAAAAGGATGATCATGTCAGCGACCCAACGGTGCAGGCGTACAATGAAAAACATCACACTGCCAATGGTGATCTGCGCGGCACCAAGGCGGACGTGTGGGAAGCCGGCCATCGCGTGCCGTTCTTCGCGCGTTGGCCGGGAGTGATCGCGGCTGGGTCAACTTGTGACAAACCCACGGCTCACGTGGATCTGTTTGCCACCTGCGCCGAGCTCACCGGGGCCAAGCTGCCGGACGACTCGGCCGAGGACAGCTTCAGTTGGCTGCCGCTGTTCCAAGGCGGCGACTGGGGCAACCTGCGCGCGCCGGTGATTCATCACAGTGCCAGTGGCATGTTTGCGCTGCGCAGTGGTAAATGGAAACTGATCGCCGGCAACGGCTCCGGTGGACGCGAGGCACCGAAGGGAAAGCCGTTTGCCAAGCCGTACCGGCTGTTTGACCTATCGAGTGACCTGGGTGAGCGTAACGACTTGGCCAAGGCCAAGCCGAATTTGGTCGGGAGGCTGACGGCGCGGCTCGAGGAAATCCGGGACAACGGCCGCAGCCGCTGATCAACTCACGGGGAGTTGGGGATCGAACCACGCCGGGCTGTCGTCGGGTAGCGGCCGCTTGGCCAAGTGCTTGGCCGCCTTGGCACGCTGATACGCCACGGCATCGAATACGCCGGTTCGGTTGCGGGTGCGACGATCCTGGGCTCGCGTGATGGACGCGGCATCGGCCGGCTGGCCGGTGGTTTCCGACGCCAGCCTTGCGATCTTTTCGACGACATCGTCGGTCGGGGCAAATTCGTGCATCTCGTGCATCCGCTCGCCGGGTCGTTTGAAAATCCTGAATAAGGCTCTCACGCCGGGGCTGAACCTTCGCGCTCGCTCCGCAAAAGTCAAGGTCGCCTGGTGCCGTCGAGCGGAGTCGGGTCTTGTTGTTTTGGCTTGCGCTGGCTTGGCCAAGCGTTCAATCTGGACGGCTCGACCGAAGTGCCAAAGAACTTCCGTCGGTTAAACGCATTAAATGAACCAGATTATCATGAAAAAGTTACTGATCCTATTCGCCATAGTTGGAATGATATTCAGCGCCCAGGCACAGGTGTCGCTTGCGGACAGAATCGCCGAGGCCGGCACCGATTGGTTGATCGGCAGTTGGCAGGCAGAAACGGACGATGGCACCGCGCTCACTCTCGCCTACAGTTGGGTGATCAAGGATCGCGTAGTGGCTGCCCGATTTAAGTCCAGTGACAATGAGTCGTACAGCCTGATCGCCGTGAACCCGGACACGGATGAGATCGAGCAGGTTGGCTACGATTCCCGGGGTAGGAAAAGCAAGGGAACTTGGGGGCCGAAAGACGAGATGCCGATGGTGAAACTGGAGAGCAAGTCCGACTCTGGCGAGATCCGCGGCTACGCCGTGGCATTCCGCAAGATCGACCAGAACAATATCGAGGCACAAATCTTTCAGGTCGACGCCTCTGGCAACGTGGGCGACTTCTCCGATTTGAGCCTCGAGTTCAAGCGCAAGCAAGCGAAGAAGTAAACAACGCACTAAAACCTTTTGCGGCATGACAGGCTCCCTCTTGTGGAGGCCTGTTTTTTGTGGCCAAGCGAAGCCACTTCTACGGTCTGTCGCGAAGAAAGCTCGTGGCTGCCTCCAGCACTTGGTCGACCGTCGGCAGGCAGCATATGCGCTCGGGATTGAGCATTGGATGATTCCCAAACACTTCCGGCCGGCGTGTCCAGGCATCAAGCCGCTTGTTCATTTGCTCGGCCGTTTTCCGCACGGTTGGCAATAGGCAGATCATGTCGCCAAAGCCTTCGCCGAACAGGAAAATCCGGTGACGCATTCGCGCTCATCCTGCATGAGCGGACGAATCCCTCGTGCGTCCCGCACCATGCAGATCAGTCGAGGCGTGTCCATGCTTGGCGGCTAGTTGGCCGTTCAGATCTCGATCTGGCCGCTATAAACGAACTCCGCCGGGCCGGTGAGCTGCACATTGGCGAATGCGTCGCCGTCCCGCTCGAATGCCACGGCTAGGTCGTCACCGCCGAGCACGCGCACGCTCAACGGAGAGCCGCACTCGTCCAGCTTGGCCGTGATGAGCGCCGCCGCTGCGGCTGCGGTGCCGCACGCGAGCGTCTCGCCGACACCACGCTCGTAGGTGCGTACACGGATCGAGCCGTCGCCGTTGCGCTGCACAAAGTTCACGTTCGTGCCAGATGGCGCGTAATGGTCATGATGCCGGATCTCACGGCCCAGTTCGGAGACCATCGCCGTGTCAGCGTCGTCGACGAATAGTACTGCGTGCGGCACGCCGGTATTCACCGAGTGGATTTCAAGCTCCCCGGATGAGGTGCCTATGCGGTCGCCGATGCGAAAATTTTGCGGCGGCGTAAGGCCTACCGTGACGCTCTCGCTGTCTAGCCTCGCCTCGATCACGCCGGCAAGAGTCTCGAACGAAAGCGCCTTTCGCTCGTCGAGGTGGCGCTGGGCAAACCGGGCGAAACAGCGTGCGCCGTTGCCACACATCTCCCCCTCGCTGCCGTCCTGGTTGAAAAAGTCCCAGCCGAAATCGGCGTTGCCCTTGGCCAAGCGCAGGAGCAGGATGCCGTCAGCCCCGACGCCGCGCTGGCGGTGGCAGATTTTTTGAATCTGCTCCGTCGTCAACTGGAGGCCAATCTCGCGGTTATCTATCAACACGAAATCGTTTCCGGCCCCATTCATCTTGGTGAAGTCAACCAGCACGCGCACAGCTTACCCAAGTTTGGTTAAGCCGGCAAGCTGACCGGGTTCATCGGTAGTGATTGCGGCGTTGGGTCACTTGGTCGATGTAACGGCGGGTCAAGGGGAAGTCGATGTTTTGAAGGAAGGCCGTGCTGTTGGTTTGCGCGGCCTCGCTCGACCAGCGGACCACCCGGGCGCGGCCGGCATTGTAGTCGGCCAGCACGTACGGGAGGGGATCGTCGGTGCGCCGGTAACGGGAGAGCCGCGTCTTGAGATAGTAGGTGCCGGCGAGGATGTTTGTGCGTGGGTCGTAAACGTGGATGTGTTCGAAGCCGCGCACGCCGTGGTCGTCGGCCCATTCGAACGCCGCCAGTTCCATCAACTGCATCAGCCCAATCTCGCCGGCCTTGCCAACTGCCTTTTCATCGAAACGGCTTTCCTGCCAGATGACGGCCTTGATCAGTGCGTACTCCACACCGAACGCCGTCGCCGCGTCGCGAATGATGCCGTTGTAGCGCCGTTCCGCCTGGTTGCTCCACCACCAATAAAACGCCACGGCATCGAGCACCGCCAACAGCAGCAGCCAGCGCAGCCAGCAGCGTTTGGGGCGTCGCCGGCGCACTGTCAATAATCCTCCCCGGTGGCGCTGGCCCGGCAGGAGGCGCGCCAAGTGGCCAGTTCCGTGGCCAAGCGTTTGGCCAAGTCGGGCTTGCGTTTGGCCAAGTCGGTTTTCTCGGATGGATCAGCAACGAGATCGAACAGCTTGAATTCAGTCGCGTTGTCTTTGCGGTAAAGTTTATAACGGTCCTCCATCCAGGCGAGTTGTCCCTTCGACTCGAAGCCGATCGCTTGGCCCCGCTTGGCCAAGTTGCCGTCAAGCAGCGGTACGAGGCTGATGCCGTCGATTGGCCGGTCGCTGACCGGCTTGGCACCGACAAGGTCGAGGACGGTTGGCAGATAGTCGCTGGTGACGCACGGGATGTCTGTCGAGCGCCCGGCCTGCACGCGCCCCGGCCACTCGACGATGCCTGGCACACGGATGCCACCCTCGAGCAGAGATCGCTTGCGACCGCTGAGGTGCCCGGCGCTCCCAGGAGCTTTGCCGGCTTGGCCCTCTGGGCCGTTGTCACTGCAGAAAAACAACAGCGTGTCATCAGCAACCCCAAGCACTCGCAGCTCCGCCCGCAACCGCCCCACCTGCTCGTCCATCGCGGTGATGCAGCCGTAGTAATGCTGCGCGTATTTCGGGTGTGCGGCGTACATCGTCGCGTGCCTTGGCCCGGCGACTACCGGCAGGTGCGGCGTGTGAAACCATACGACGCCGAAGAACGGCTGCTCACGCCTGGCCGCGCCGCGGATGAACGGAATCGCGCGGTCCATGATGACACGCGAATTATCGCCGCGGGTGTTCTCGGTGACACTCTCGCCGCGCTCGTTCCAGTAGGCTGTGCCGTACGGCTTGGCTTCGCCGGCGTCGGAGACGGCGTCCCACCACTTGCGGGAGTTGTTACCCTTTGGCCTGAACAGCGGATCCCACGTAGGCACCTTAGACTCGGTCGAAAAGCAGACGTCGAATCCATTCATCTGCGGTGGCGAAAAGTGCTTCGCGCCGCGTGGGCCGCCCCGGTTGGCGTCCTTTACCGTTTTCGTCAGTGTGCCAAGATGCCACTTGCCGAAGTGGCCGGTGGTGTAGCCCTGTTTTTTCAGCAGCTCGGCCAGCGCCAACTCCTCCGGTTTCATGTGGCCGCTATTCGCGAACGGAATGCCGTAGCGGTACGGGTGCCGGCCGGTGATGCAGCTGCCGCGTGTGGGGCTGCAAACCGGTGCTGCCGCATAAAACCGGTTGAACTTCATCCCTGCCTTGGCCATCGCATCCAGGTGCGGCGTTCGGATGATCTTGTTGCCATTGAAGGCAACATCCCCCCATCCGAGATCATCGCACATGATGAGGATGATGTTGGGTTTGTCTGCCGCTTGGGTTGTGCTGGAAATCAAGCCAAGCGCCAGGGAAGCAAGGAGATGCCGAAAGCGATTCATACCCAGCAGCATAGATCGGTAAAGCGCGGAAGCAACTCAGTAGCGGCGGCCGCCCCGGCCGATTGTGGAGCGGCGACTCGGTGACTTGATGCCGCTGCCGTAAATGTCCCGCTCCATCATGGCACGCCGACGGCCGTAGCGGGCATTGAGCTGAGTGACTTTTTTGTCGTGTTCGGCTTTGGTGATCTCGCCGCTCTTGAGTTCGGCGGCATATTCTCCAAGGTGCGCCTGGTAGGCGGACTCGAGCTTGCGCAGTTGACGGTCAGAGGTGGCGCACCCGGCGATGAGCAGGCAGGTGAATAGCAAAACGACAAAGTTGAAAACCGATTTCATTACGTGCAAAAGGTTCGCTTGGTCGTGCCGCTTGTCAAGCGGCCAACTCGGAATCAATCTTTTTAAGCTTCATTGAGAATGCGTTTGGTCAAGCGCGCATGGGGAGAGGATGGCATCGCTCATGCCGTGGATGATTTTTTTGTCGGCGGGACAGATTGTGGCTAGCACACCGCCGAGAGTCGCCTTGGCGGTGTCAAATTCACCGTGGACGAAGTAGTAGGGGCAGAGGCGAACGCGGCCCTGCATCGGCTTCGCTTGACCAAGTTCGAAGTCGAACCATTCGGCCTCGACGCGGGCAGGGTGGTGGTACCGCTGGAGTATTCGTGGTGACTTTTCAAAGCTGGTAATGGCCTGGTCGACCGCTGCCGCCCATTCGTCGCTTCGCAGGTCGCTGCCGAGCCAGACACCCCGCGCCCCCCAGGCTTGTTCGGAGAAGCCGGAGATTTTCAGGATTAAGCTGCGTTCTTTTTGCGAGAGTTCCTTGAGTTGTTTCCAGTCGGTGAGATCCAGGCCGGGCAGGGCGGCGTGCGGCGGTAGCGGCGCGGGATCGATCACCCACGTTTGCGGAAGGAGTGCCTTGAGCGTGCGCTGGAATCGTTCGCCGAGCAGTTGCCGCCATGCGTCGGCGAGGTTGCGATTGTGGAACAGCGCGAAAAGCATTTTCTCCTCGAGGAACGCCTTGGGTGGGGGCGTCACGCGGATGCGCTTGGTGGCAGCTGCGTCGAACAGCGGCTTGGCGGCGGGAATGTTCAGCAGGTCGAACAGTTCAAAAAATCGGTACACCGCGTCGCCGTCGGCGAAGCTGGCCTCATTCTGCCCGTGGACGCTGAAGCCGTGGCCGAGCTGCGCCACGAGCCACTCCATTTCCGGCCGATACGTGGTCGACTCGTCGGAGACGATGAGGCGCACGTTAGCCGCATCGCCGAAGATGCCGGTGAAACCTTCAAGCATGCCGGTCGCGCCGCCGACCACTTCGGCACAGGCACCGGCGTAGGTGCGGTTGAGCCAGGCGGTGAGGCCAATGCCGCCGGGGACGCTGTCCAACTCGGTGATTTGGAGGCCGTCTTCGGTCAGCAAAATGTCGGGCCGGATGACACGCGGAAGCTCGGCACGAAACGCTTTGCTGCGCTGGAGGTCGATGATCGACTGGGGCTTGCCGCGATCAAGCCAGGCGCTTGGCCAAGTGGGGAGCCGCCCCTCGGCGCTCCAGTGGTAAATCGTGTTGGCGGCTTGGTAAAACTTGAGCAGCAGGCGGCCCAGTTGCTCGAGTTGGCGAACGGTTTTTTTGTCGAGCGGGAATGGCCGGGTGGCGATGCGCCACTGGTGCCCAGCGAAGAGCCCGCCGTCGGGCAGGCTTTGCCGGACGTGCTGCGCGGTTTGCTCGGGGGAAAGCTGGGTGTCGATTCCCATCAGCGGCGGCCAACGTGAAGCCTTGGCCGGTGGCGGGTCAAGCTCCCGGTGGTGGCGTGTTCATCGTGCCGGAGAAAATGGTCACAGCCTGGCCACCGAGCAGAACGCGATCCCCGGTCAGCGTGCACCGCACGAAGCCGCCGCGCTTGGAGGCCTGAAAGCCGACAAGCGTGTTACGACCAAGCCGTTCCGCCCAGAATGGCGTGAGGCAGCAGTGCGCCGAGCCGGTCACCGGATCCTCGTTGATGCCCAGCGTGGGGCAGAAGAAGCGCGAGATGAAATCGGTCCGGTCGTCATCGGCCTCGGCCGTGATGATAATCCCGCGCGTCTCCAGCTTGGCCAAGCGCGGAAGATCCGGTCTGCAACGGCGCACTGCATTAGCGCTTGGGAGTTGCACCATGAAGTCCATCCGGTTTTTACCGCACCATATGACTTCGGTGCCGATCGCCTGCTCCAAGACATCGTCAACGCAGGCCTCGGCCGGTTCGGCCGGGAAATCCAGCTGGATGGCGTCGCCCGCTTGGCTGGCAGTGAGTTTGCCACTTTGGGTTTCGAACACCGCCTGTTCGCCCTTGGCCAAGCGGCCGCTTTCCCAGAGAGCGTGGGCGGTGGCGAGGGTGGCGTGGCCGCACAGGTCGACCTCGGCGACCGGCGTAAACCAACGCAGCCTGTGCCCGTCGCCGCTGGGCCAGGCGAACGCCGTCTCGGACAGGTTCATCTCGGAGGCGACCTGCTGCATCCATCCGGTCGGCGGCTCGGTGGCGGGCAGACAGACGGCGGCTGGGTTGCCGGTGAATGGCTCGGCGGCAAAAGCGTCGATCTGAAGGATGGAAATGTCTGCCCGGCTTGGCATGGGGGCGAATGATCGTCAGGTGTCGGTGGCGAGCAAGTCTTTATGCAAACTTGTTTCAAGCTGCGGCTGTCGGCATGGTCTGCCGCCGCGAACACGAAACGATGGGCAATTCGGAGTATCAATATGGCCGGGGCGGCCGGGCCGGCGCAGGGTTGCTGGTGCTGACCCTGGGTGTCGTGGTTGGGTTGGTGTTTTTCCTTAACCGCGATCCCGGCGGCGGCGGGCAGGCGCTGGTTGTCTACTGCGCGACCGGCGTCAAGAAGGCGGTCGAGGAGGCAGCCGGGAAGTTTGAGAAGGAAACCGGCGTCACGGTGTCGCTCGAGTACGCCAGCAGCGGTGTGTTGGCGAACAAGCTCAAGATTGACAAGGAGGGCGGAGTGCCACGGGCGGATGTCTACGTTCCGGCGGACTATGTCTACGCCGAGCGTGCGCGCGCCGACGGACTCACCGCCGAGTCGTTGCGCGTGGCCAAGTGGAAGGTGGTGCTCGGCGTTAAGCCGGGCAGCGGCCTGACTCCGGCCAACTGCGACGAGGTGCTGGCGCAAAAACTTTCATTGGTGATCTGCGATCCGTTGGCTGGTGTCGGCAAGAAGACAAAGAAAATGCTGGAGCGCTCCGGCCACTGGGCGGCGGTGGACGAGGCCAAGGCGGCCTCGTTTCCGACCGTGACTGAGGCCGCGCTGGCGGTGAAGGAAAACGTTGGCACGCAGGCGGCATTCGTGTGGGACTCGGTCGCGCGGCAGTTCGGGCTGCAGGTGGTCGAACTGCCGGAGCTGGCGGCGAGCCAGGCGGACATTTCCGTGGCGGTCACGGCGACAACTGCGCGGCCGGCGTTGGCGCTGAAGTTTGCCCGCTATCTTGCCGCGCCGACCCGGGGTGGGGCGGTGTTTGCCCGGCACCACTACGTGCCGATTCCCGGTGACACGTGGGCAGACACGCCTCGACTGCGTATCGACTGTGGGGGAGTGAACCGCGAGGCGGTGGAGCAGACCTTCCACGAGTTTCAGCAGCGTGAGGGGGTGGAGATCGACGTCGTCTACGCCGGCTGCGGCACGCTGGTTGGCAAGATGCAGGCCAGTCAGCAGGGTGTGCCGGACATTTTTATGACATGCGATGCGACGTACCTCGACATGGCGCAGGCGAAGATGAACCACCCGTTCGGCCCCGACCTCAAGGTGTCGAGCACGCGCATCGTGATGCTCGTGGCCAAGGGCAACCCGCACGGCATCCGCTCGCTTGCCGGCTTGGCCAAGCGCGGCCTGCGGGTTGGCACCACCGACCCGAGGGCGAGTGCGCTGGGCGCTCTCAGTCACGAGCTGTGCCGGGAGACCGGGCGGTTTGACGCTATCGAGCCGAACATCGTGATGATGGCGGACACCGCGCATACGCTCATCCAGACCATGGAGGCCGGAGGCAAGCTCGACGTGGTGCTGGTGTACGAGGCAAACATCCAGCACCTGAAGGACCGTTTCGGTGCCGTGCCTTTGCAGCCAGCGCGCGCCTTGGCCCTGCAGAATGTTGCAGTACGCAAGACCACGCCGTATCCGCGCTTGGCCGAGCGGCTTATGGCGCGACTCACGTCGGCCGCATCGCGTCAGCGGTTCGAGCAGCTCGGCTTCAGTTGGGAGGCCGGCGCCCA
The DNA here is from genome assembly GCA_030749225.1 of Verrucomicrobiota bacterium. Classification (GTDB taxonomy): domain Bacteria; phylum Verrucomicrobiota; class Verrucomicrobiia; order Limisphaerales; family UBA1096; genus UBA1096. The sequence goes on along the minus strand of JASMKO010000028.1, from coordinate 39,707 downwards.
ATGAGCGGCACGTCGCCAAACAGCCACCGCATCGCCTCCGACAAGCCGTTCCTCCTCGGCCTCGCCGTGCTGGGCGGGAGCTACCTACTGATCATTGCGGCGATGGTCTTGGCCGATCTGGTATACCTCAATTACGGCGACCGACCAGTGCTCGGCCCGGAACGGTTGCAACAGGGCCGGTACACCGGTGGGGAGACCACCGTGGCGGTCGAGCCCGGCCGGCGCTATTTTTTTCGCAGGGGTGAAAACGAGGCTGGGTTGAGGGCGGGTAATCAGACCCTTACGCGTGACGGTTCGTTTCGGGCGGATGGTGGCACGGTCACTCTACTTCCGCGGGCTCAGGAACAGGCCGCTCCGATCACGGCTTCGTTGCGGCCGGAGGCGCGCGTGCGCGGCATTGTCTTGAGCAACGACGTTGCAACCGTGACGACCGACGTGGTGCACGGCCAGTTATGGGGCGAGTTCCTCCGCGTCAGCGGGGCGGATGCGCCGGGTTGGAACGGCGTTCACGAAATCACCCACACGACGACGAACCAGTTGTCCTTTGCGGTAGCGGCCGGCACGGCGGCGGTCGGCTCGCTGTCACTCTCCCGGCCCAACCCACTCGTGCAGGCGCTGCGGAGCCGCGACATACGTTTTTCCATCAAGCTGAGTCTCGTCAGTTGCACACTAACGACGCTGTTGTCACTTTGGGTGGCGGTGCCGATCGGCTACGTGATGAGCCGGTTCGAGTTCCGTGGCAAGCCGGTCATCGACACGCTGCTCGACATCCCGATCGTTCTGCCGCCGTTGGTCGTTGGCCTGAGCCTGCTGATCCTTTTCCGCTATATGCCGGAGTGGCTCAGCGACGCGGTCGTGTACAAGTGGCCAGCTGTAGTGCTTGCGCAGTTCATGGTCGCTTGCGCGTTTGCGGTGCGGACGATGCGCGTGACATTTGACCAGATCCCGCAACGCTTCGAGCAGGTGGCGCTCACGCTGGGCTGCAACCGGCGGCAGGCGTTTTGGAGGATCATCATGCCGCAGGCCAAGGGCGGGCTGCTGGCCGCCGGGACGCTGGCGTGGGCGCGGGCGCTGGGCGAGTTCGGCCCGATTCTCGTTTTCGCAGGGGCTACGCGGCAGAAAACCGAAGTGCTCCCGACGAGCGCCTTTCTCGAGCTGCAAGCTGGGCGCACCGAGGGGATGCTGGCGGTTTCGCTCATCATGATTGCCGCTGCGGTCGTGGTGTTCCTCATTGCCCGAACGCTGGGCATGAAACGGATCTTCGCATGATCGCCCTCGACAAAATCACTCTGCGACAGGGCGACTTTGAGTTGTGCGACGTCGGCCTTGAGTTGTCCGCCAGCGAGTATGGTGTGCTAATGGGGCGCAGTGGCTGCGGCAAAACGACACTGCTTGAGGCTGTTTGTGGGTTAAGAAACATCGAGAGTGGAAAAATTATTTTGGGCGATCGAGATGTAACGACATTACCGCCGGCCGAGCGCGGGGTCGGCTACGTGCCGCAGGATCGGGCGTTGTTCCCGACCCTACCGGTTCGCGAGCAGTTGGCCTTCGCGCTTGTGCTGCGATCGCTTGGCCAAGCGGCTATTGCTGATCGCGTGGGAGAATTGGCAGAGTTGCTTGGCCTGGCCGATTTGCTCGACCGCATGCCGGACAGGCTCAGTGGCGGTGAAGCGCAGCGGGTTGCGCTGGGCCGTGCCTTGGCACACCGGCCGTCGGTGCTCTGTCTTGACGAGCCACTAGCCGCGCTCGACGAGGAACTGTACGGGGAGATGTGCCGGCTGCTTGAGCGTGTGCACCAGGAAACAGGCGTGACGATCCTGCATATCACCCACAGCCCCAGCGAGGCGAGGCGCCTCGCCGGCTGCCACTTCTGCCTCGCCGATGGCAAGGTGACCCGCAATGAGTGACCCAAGCGACCTACCGGCGTTGACTGATATTGAGCGCGGGGTGTACTCATGGCAGACGACAGTAGCCGGTTTTGGCGAGGAGGGGCAGCGCAAGCTCAAGGCGGCAACGGTGATGGTCAGTCGCATCGGTGGTCTGGGCGGCTTGGTGGCGTACGAACTGGCGGCGGCCGGGGTGGGGCGACTGGTGCTGGCCCACGGTGGTACGCTCAAGCCCAGCGACCTGAACCGGCAGTTGCTGATGCAGCACGACGCGCTTGGTCAGCCGCGGATCGACACCGCCGTCGCGACGCTCACCGGGCTCAACCCGCGGATTGAGATCGTGGGCGTGTCGGAAAACGTCAGCGAAGCCAATGCCGCAGAACTTGTTGAACAGGCCGATGTGGTGGTCGATTGTGCGCCGATGTTCGAGGAGCGCTTCGCGATGAACGATGCTTCCGTGCGCTTGGCAAAGCCGATGGTCGAGTGCGCGATGTACGAGACCGAGGCGCACATCACCAGCTTTGCGCCGGGCCAAACCGGCTGTCTGCGGTGCCTCTATCCGGAGGTGCCGGACAACTGGCGGAGGCGTTTCCCGGTGATCGGTGCGGTGTCGGGTATGGTCGGTTGTCTCGGCGCGATGGAGGCGATCAAGATCATCGCTGGGCTGGGCGAGCCGCTCTTTAACCGGCTGCTGACCTGTGATTTGCGGGCGATGATGTTCCACACCGTCCGGTTGCGGCCAAGGGCGGATTGCCATGTTTGCGCAAAATAGCCCGTTTATAAGTCAAAAATGCGTTGGCATTTTGAGGGATACAGCATTAGTTTTGCCTGCGAGAAGAAATGAAACCGCTAAAAACGTCTCAAGGGAACCGGGGCTTTACGCTGATTGAACTGCTTGTCGTGATCGCCATCATCGCAATTTTGGCCGCCTTGCTGCTGCCAGCCCTGGCTAGCGCCAAGGAGAGCGGCCGCTCCGCCAAGTGCCTCAGTAACATGCGCCAAGTCGGTTTGGGTATCTATATGTACAAGGATGATTATGATGATCATCTGCCGTTTGCCGGCTCGACCGACCGGAACTGGCATGAGGACTGGGTCTGGGGTGGCCCGGGTGATGCGGTGCTGCAACGCGGCAGGGACTGGAACCGCTATGACCGGAACATCCCGTTTCATGCCGAGGCTGGCTCGATTTTCACCCACGTGACTGGTCAGGAGATCATCCGCAAAAACAGGATGCCCGACACCCGGAACAAGACGGTGTACGGCGTGTACCGCTGCCCGAGCACGGGGCCGATCGGTTTGGCACTGCGGGTCAACTTTAGCATGACCAGTTACATGAATGGCCAGACTGGGGGCGTGCATCCCGGGATCAAGTATTCGATGGTCCGGAATCCGTCTGACAAGTTTCTGCTGCTCAACGAGGATCCGCACTCGATGCGTAACGCCAGCTTCCACCCGCACGGGACGGCATTCGGGAACCGGGCCGGTCAGGGGGTGGGCGTTAACGCGATGGGTGATAAGATTCACACCATGCACAAGACTGGCATCAACGCCGGCTATTTCGACGGCCACGCGGAGAGCATCAAGCATCAGCGGATCATGGAAATTCAAAGGAATCCGGCATTGATTGACAAATACTTTAACCCGTTAAAGTGAGGATCGCTTTAAGGAACGATCTTTGGCAAAAAGGGCCGGGCTCAACCCCGGCTCTTTTTTTTGGACAAACCCGAACAACCCAAATGAAACAAACAACTGAAGTTTTTTCAGGGCAAAAAAGCTGCATGACGCCGGTAGGCATCGCGCGTCGTTTCTTCGCCACCTGCATGGCATTCACTCTTTCCGTTGCCCCGGCATTTGCTCAGGAGGAGGGAAAGGAGAGTGGCATATTCGAGCAAGTGGATGCCATTGCCGGAACACTGGTGGGTTGGATCGCCTCAGCATTTTTCTTTCCCATTTACACTTCGTCCTCAGGCACGGGAATTCCGCTGGTCGTCGCTTGGCTGGTTGTTGGTGCCATCTTCTTCACTATCCGGATGGGTTTCATCAACTTCCGCGGTTTCAAGCATGCGGTCGATGTCGTCCGTGGCAAATACGACAACACCGATGCTGAGGGCGAGGTCAGTCATTTTCAAGCGCTCTCCTCTGCGCTCTCGGCGACGGTTGGCTTGGGCAACATCGCTGGTGTAGCCATCGCTGTCAGCCTCGGTGGGCCGGGTGCGGTTTTCTGGATGATCATTGCCGGGTTCCTTGGCATGTCATCGAAATTTACCGAGTGTACTCTGGGTCAAAAGTACCGCGAGACAAGGCCAGATGGTCGAGTTATGGGCGGTGCGATGTTTTATCTTACCAAAGGCTTGACCGAAAAGGGGTTTGGTGGGTTTGGAAAGGGCCTCGCTGTCCTGTTTGCCATCCTTTGCATCGGCGGTTCGTTTGGTGGTGGCAACACGTTTCAGGTTAACCAGTCGCTGAATGCGGTGCAGGAAACGATTCCTTGGCTGGCGGACCACCGCTGGGTGTTTGGGGTGGTTATGGCGATGCTGACCGGCCTGGTCATTATCGGTGGCATCAAGCGCATCGCGCAGACCGCTGCGAAGATTGTGCCGGCCATGTGCGGCATTTATCTTTTGGCCTGCCTGGTGGTGTTGTTCAAACACACCTCTGAAATTCCCGCTGCGTTTGGCACGATCATTGACAGTGCCTTCAATCCAAATGCGGCTTGGGGAGGCTTCATCGGTGTGTTGGTTACAGGGTTCAAGCGGGCTGCTTTTTCCAACGAGGCCGGTGTGGGCTCAGCCGCAATCGCCCATTCCGCGGCCAGGACGAAGTATCCGGTCCGGGAGGGCATCGTGGCGTTGCTCGAGCCGTTCATCGATACGATCATCGTTTGCACCATGACAGGGTTGGTGATTGTCATCACCGGTCATTACGAGGGAGGCGCAGCGGCGGAGATCGCCAAGCCATTCGCGGCGGATAACAATGGTGCCGGGCTAACCTCAACTGCGTTTGCTGCAGAGATTGCCTGGTTTCCTTACATCCTTTCAGTGGCGGTGGTTTTGTTCGCCTTCAGTACTATGATAGCCTGGTCATACTACGGCGAACGTTGCTGGGCATGGCTGTTCGGTGACGGTTCCTCGATGGTGTACCGCATCTTGTTTTTGGTGATGGTTTTCCTTGGCTCCATCATCACCTCCACGAACATTCTTGATTTCGGTGACCTGATGATTCTCGGCATGGCATTCCCGAATGTGCTTGGTCTGTACTTCCTCGCGGGCGGCGTGAAAAAGGATCTGGACGCCTACATGACGAAGTTGAAAAAGGGCGAGTTTGAACACTCTCAGTAGTGCTTTGCCAAGCGCCGCCGGGTGGTGGATTCATGGGTTTCAAACTTGAAACTGAAAACTTGGAACTCAGGAGGTGAACCCTTTTCCCATTGTTGGCCGTGAATTGTTGGTGGCCTCCCGCCGTCGGGAGACCCAGGTCATCCGTTTTGTCACGGCTCTCACTGCCATTGTAGTCCTTGCGTGGATGTTCATTGTCATGTCGATGGACAACGCGCCGCCGCATGAGTTCAGCCAGATCATTTTCGGCGTGATTGCCGGCTTTGCTTTTTTCTTCTGCAACCTGGCCGGCGTGCGGCTGACGGCTGACACACTCAGCGAGGAGAAGCGCAACGGGACGCTCGGCCTGTTATTCCTGACGAACCTGCGCGGACTCGACGTGGTGCTGGGTAAGATGAGCGCCTGCTCGGTGCAGGCGGTGTTTGGTCTGATGGCGATTGCGCCGGTGATGATGGTGCCGCTGCTGATGGGCGGTGTGGATCCGGCGGAGGTGGGCCGGATGGTCGGAGTGCTGTTTGCCGCGCTGTTCATGTCACTCTCGGTCGGCATGGCCTGCTCGGCTTTATTTAAATCATCCAAGGCAGCGATCGGCGTTACGGCGCTCCTCATTCTCCTGCTCATCTTCGGAGCACCGATCTTCGGTATTGTACTTGCGGAATACAGTGTAATAAGCCGCTCCCATTCAGAGTTGATCGCAGGTTTCAGCACGGGTGCGATGTTTCCACTGGCGTTCAGCGGAGGATTCGCTGCCGCAGTCTTTTACCAGTCGCTGGCTATGACCCTAGGTGTTGGAGTGACTGCGCTTGGCTTCGCGGTATGGCGGGCGCCGCGTGCCTGGCAGGACCGGGAGGCGAAACCAAATGCTATTGTCAAGCTGCGCCCTGCTAATGCGATCTCACACCGAACCAAGCTACTCAATGATAACCCGGCTTTTTGGCTGGGAGTTCGGCGGCGTTGGCGGCCCTTACTGGTTTGGGCCGCTTTGTTTGCCGGGTTTATGCTTTGGCTGTGGGGATTACTGGAAAATGGCAGATGGTGGCTGGGTGAGGAGGAATACTTGTGGACTCTATGGTTTACTTTCACCGGCTTCAAAATATGGATCGTCTCAGCGGTGTGTGACCGGTTTCGTGAGGATCGTCAGGAGGGAGCACTGGAGTTGCTGCTGGCAACCCCGTTGAATTTTAGCGATTTCTCATTTGGCCAGGCGCGGCGCCTTTTGTGGCAGTTCGGCTTACCGCTTGGTCTCGTGCTGGTCACCGTTCCATTCATGATGTTTGACTCGGCTGTGGACACTTGGCCCTACTACTTTGTCGGTTTGGCTATACTGGTGGCAGATATCTGGGCAATGCACTTTGTTGGTATGCGGCTCAGTTTGACTTCCCGCAAACCATCCTTCAGTGGGAGTGGCGTGGCTTTGCGCATCCTGTTCCTGCCATGGATCATTTTTTTGGGTGTTGTTTTTTTGATCGTTGCAATTGGTCAGTTGTTGAGTCCTAGAGCGCCTGACTGGTTCAATCAAGAATTCGTTTTGGGACTTTGGTTTTTTGTTTGCCTTGGTAACAATTTTTTTTGGGGGATCCGCGCGATGAACGACTTGAAAGCCAACTTTCGTCAAGTGGCCGCCCGGGCGGCAGGTGCCTGACAATGAATCCGTGACATGACCAGCCTGCCCATCGTTGAGCGCGAACTGAGGCTGGCCTCCCGCAAACTCGGCTCGTGGCTGTGGCGCTGGATCATCGCCATCGTGGCGGTCTGCTTCGGTGGCCTCTGGCTGGGAATCGCATATTTGGAGGGCGGCATGATGAAAGGCGACATTTTCTTCGCCATCCTCGCCTGGGCCTGTTTCGTCTACTGCCTGCTGGCCGGTCTGTGGACGACCTCCGACACGCTAACACGCGAAAAAAACGACGGCACGCTTGGTCTGCTTTTCCTCACCGACCTGCGCGGGTACGATGTGGTGCTGGGCAAGATGATCACCGCATCGCTTAAGTCGTTTTACGGCGTGTTGGCAGTACTCCCTGTGTTGGCGCTGCCGTTATTGATGGGCGGCGTGACGAATGACCAGTTCTGGCGGACGGCAGGTGCTTTGCTCAACATCCTCATTTTTTCGCTCTCGCTGGGGATGTTTTTCTCAGCGCTTAGCTGGAGCAGCGGCCGGGCAATCTTCTGGACGTTCCTCTCGCTGTTCAGTGTGACCATGCTGCCATTGATTCACTTTTGGCTGTTTGGCACTGCGAGCGCTCTACAATTCATCAGCCCCGGATTTGCCATGGCCCACGCCTCTGCCCCGGTGATCGGGGTGCCGGTGGCCGGTTCCGGCGAATATTGGCCCTGGTTGGGCGGGGGCCTGGTCCTCTCGGCAGCGCTGCTGGCCCTGGCCTCCTGGATCATCCCGCACCGCTGGCGCGAGGCCAAGCTAAGGCCACAGGTTCCCAGCTTGGCGAAGCGAACGGACGGCGACGCGTTGCAGCCAAGCGCAGATCGGCAGTCCGCGCTACTGGATGCCAACCCGGCTGGTTGGCTGGTGTGGCGCATGCGTTCATTTCGGACCTCCCGGCGGTTGCTGGTGGCCTTGATGATCACAGTTGGATTGGCGCCCCTAGGCTTCGTAGCCCTGGAAGGCGTAGAAGCTGGGCTTGCTATGATAGTAGGCATGTATGTTGTTTTTTGTCTTATCGCGTCATTCTTTTTGAAGTTGGCGGCTAATTGGATAACTAAATTGGATATTTCTTTTGGCAAGGCATTAGGAATAACGGCAGCATCCTGTTTGGTGGGTATTGCAATTTCGGTCATGGTAGGGCTTATAACGCTTGCGCCGGACCCGTTCTCTTCTTCTAATCCAGCTAATTTTATAAACGCTGTTGTATTATTTTTAACTACCAGTTTGATATACTCGTCAAGGCTTAAAATTAAATTTGGTAGCGCTTGCCTGATGGCTCTTATTGTGGGTCTTCTAACAGCGCTTGCCGTGGTTGTCCTATTATTCTTTATAGGACTGTTATCTGCTGGTGCACTTTTCGGAATTGATGACTTGTGGATATTTATGGCCTCGTTGATCTGGGTAGCCTCGTTTTGGATTCGGCTGGAGGTGGCGCGCCACGCGGTGATGACCATCTATGAGGCCAAGGCCAGCGGCGCGCTCGAGCAGATTCTCGTGACGCCGGTGGATGAGCGGCAGTTTCGGCGCGGGCACTTCGCCGCGATGGTGCGGTTTTGGATGTGGCCTGTGATCATGCTGGCATCGCTGCCCATCGTGGCGGCTCTGTTGAGTATTTTCATGACAGGCGGGATCGCTGATGAAACCCTGTTCGGCGTCTCCATGATGGCCCTGATGAGTAGCCTGTTTGCCGTGGTGTTTTTCGGCGACCTGTTCGCGTTGTACTATTCCGGCTGCTGGTTCGCGTTGCGCGGTAATAGCTATTCGGCGGCGTTTTGGAGGACGTTCGGATTCGTGTACCTGCTGCCGACCATTGGATCTGTGTTTCTCTGCTGGCTGGGACAGTTCGTTTGGCTGATCACTGACATCATCTTCATCGTCTGGCCGCTCACCAGTTTGCAGGGCAACTTCCGCCGCGTTGTCTCTGGCGAGTACGGTATCCGTTACACCCGGCTGATTCCCTCTCCAGCAACCGCGCCGACGCCACCGGTCATCGAATCTCCCAACCGTTGATCTTGTCCAAGAGCACGGGTAACGTCCCGGCCATGCGGATACTGAATTTGTCCCAATTGAAATACTTTTTGGTGCTGCTCACCTTCGCCACCCCGGCTGCGTTTGGCCAAGCGGCGGAGGCGCTCCAGGCGGCTCTGGCCAAGGCCGGCGACAACCGCGCCGAGCTTGATGCTTTTATCGCCACCGCGAAGAAAACACACGGTGATTTTGGCCATCGTGGCGCTGAGTTTCTCGTCGAGGGCATGCCAGAGGCGGATCTCAAGCAACTCGACCGTGAGTTTCTCACTGAAAACCTCGACCTAGCGATGAAGGCCCGCGCTGAATTCCCGTGGTGCGCGAAGCTTTCCGAAGAGTTGTTTTTCAACGACGTACTTCCGTATGCGAGCCTTGACGAAACCCGCGAACGTTGGCGCCCCGACTTTTACGTGAAATGCCGCAAGCTGGTCGCGAAGGCCTCGACCTCGACCGAGGCGGTGCAGGCGCTCAACAGCAAACTCTTTAACCTGATCAACGTCCACTACAACACCGGCCGCAAGAAGCCTAACCAGAGCCCGGCTGAGTCGGTCGCCCAAAGCCGCGCGACTTGTACCGGCCTGTCGATTATTCTCGTCGATGCCTGCCGATCAGTCGGCGTGGCGGCGCGCGTGGCCGGCACTCCGCTCTGGACGAACAAGCGTGGCAACCATACCTGGACCGAGGTTTGGGACGATGGTTGGCACTTCACCGGTTCGGATGAATACAGCGCCTCCGGGCTGAACCGCGGCTGGTTTGTTGGCGCCGCATCTAAGGCCGACAAGTCCGACTGGCGGCACTCGATCTACGCCACGTCGTGGAAGAACACTGGCACGCGCTTTCCAATGGTGTGGGATATTGAGTCGAAACAGGTCAACGCATTCAACGTCACCGATCGCTACACCGGCAAGGGCAGCAGCGACAACGTCGAGGATGATGTGTTCGTGCGTGTGCGCGACGGTGGCAATCGCATTGAGGTTAAAGCCGAGTTGCTTGATGCCAAAAAACAGGTACTCGCCTCCAGTAAAACCAAGGCGGGCCGGGCTGACTTGAACGACATTGCCGGCTTTACCTGCAACCCCAACACACCGTTTTGGCTTAGACTGATTCAGGGCGACAAGGTGAAAGAGATACCGCTACGCCGTGCCAAGGCCGGCGAGGTGACCCTGGACTTGCAGTGGGACGATCTGCCGGACGAAACCGCGATCGCCAACTCACAATTGGCTGCAGTAACCGCTTGGCTGGCGGCCCCGGCCAAGGTGCGCCCCGAGACTTTACCGGGTGACTGGGCCAAGGGCGTCCTCTCTAAAGCGGACGCAAAAAAGGCGGTGGACCTGATCTGGACGGATTACCGTAAGCGCTTGGCCAAGGAGCGTAGAGCTGAAATCGAGGCCAAGTCGATTCAGCTTGGCGACAAGAAACTGCGTTATCTAGAGAAAGTTTTTGGGGATGCACCCGAGGGCGGCCGGTCGCTTTGGATCTCAATGCACGGTGGCGGCGGTGCGCCTACAAACGTGAACGATGGTCAGTGGAAAAATCAGATCAAGCTCTACCAGCCCAAGGAGGGCATCTACATCGCGCCGCGTGCACCGACCGATACATGGAATCTCTGGCACCAGTCGCATATTGACGGGTTGTTTGATCGGCTGATCGAGAATTTCGTCGCCACCCGCGGGGTCAACCCGAACCGCGTTTACCTCATGGGGTACTCGGCCGGGGGCGACGGCGTATATCAACTCGCGCCGCGCATGGCTGATCGATGGGCTGCCGCGTCAATGATGGCCGGCCACCCGAACGATGCCAAACCGAACAACCTCCGCAACTTACCGTTCGGCCTCTTCATGGGCGGGAAGGACGGCGCCTACAATCGGAACAAGGTTGCTGAAAAATGGAAGGATCTACTGGCAGACCTGCGCAAGGGTGATCCGAAGGGCTACGACCACATGGTGCGCATTTATCCGGAGATGGGGCACTGGATGAAGTTGAAGGATGCCGAGTCGCTGCCGTGGATGGCCAAGTTTTCACGTAATGCTTGGCCTAGGAAAATCATCTGGCGCCAAGCCAAGGGTATCACCTCGCGGTTTTACTGGCTGCAGATCCCGGAGAAACACCTGGCCAAGGGCCAGCGAATTACCGCAGTGGTCGACGCTCAGTCGATCGCGATCACAGCAGAGAATACCAAGCGCCTAGTTGTTCGGTTGTCCGACAAACTGGTCGACCTCGACAAGCCGGTGGCAATCTCAGTCAACGGCAAGGAACTGTTCGCTGAAAAAGTGAACCGGTCCGCCCGCGAGATTGTCAAGTCGCTCGACCAACGCGCCGACCCGGCTTCGGTTGCCACCGCCAGTGTGACGCTCAAACTCTGACCGTCGGGCAGCACCTTGGATTTTTTCGGCAACATTTCCATCACAACCTGGTTACTCGCGTTGTTTGGGGCGTTCAGCCTTGGTTTCTCCAAGACCGGGTTTCCCGGCCTCGCCATGGTCAATGTCCTGATCCTTGCCGAGTTGTTCGGGGCCAAGGCATCCGTTGGGATGATCGTGCCGATGCTAATCGTCTGCGATCTTACCGTCTATCCGCTTTTTCGCCGATATTCTTCGTGGAAAGAGGTGTGGCCACTCCTGCCGCCTACTTTTGTCGGTCTTATCGCAGGCTATTTTTTGTTGGATTACATCACCGAGTCTACCGCGCGCAAGGGAATAGGCGCGATCATCATGCTGATGCTCGGGCTGCAACTGGGTAGACTACGGCTTGGCGAAGCGCTTGGCCGCCTCACGCACTCAGCCGGCTTCAGATGGATCAGTGGATTTCTGATCGGCTCCTCCACCATCATGGCTAATGCTGCCGGGCCGGTCTTCTCCATCTACGCGCTGGTCGAGAAGATGGCCAAGGAAACCTTCCTCGGCGTGGGCGCGCGATGCTTCCTGCTGGTGAACATCATCAAGCTGCCAATGGTGGCCAACCTGGAATTGGTCAACGAGCAGTCGCTGCGCGTGAACCTACTCGTCTTCCCTGCGATTTTCGCCGGTATCTTCATCGGTCGGAAGGCCATTCAGATCATCCCACAACAGGGCTTCGAGATACTGCTGTACATCTTCTCTGCCATTGCTGGCATCCGCCTGTTTTTTTTCTAAGCCCTATTGCGCGGTCCAACCGCCATCGACGCTGAGCATGGCGCCGGTGGTGTAGCTTGCGGCATCGCTGGCAAGATAGATGGCGGCTCCCTGAATTTCCTTAAGTTCACCCCAGCGCTTCAGAGCTGTCGCGCCAACAATAAATTTCTTCCCCTCGTCGGTATCGGCGATCGGCACGTTCATCGGTGTTAAAAATGGCCCGGGACAAATCGCGTTGACCGTGATGCCGCTACCAGCCAGTTCCATCGCCAGCGCCCGGGTCAACTGCACTGCGCCGCCCTTGCTGGTCGCGTATGGAGTTCGATTCGGGATCGCCACAAGGCCAAGCGCACTGGCCATGTTGACGATGCGGCCGTAGCCGCGCTCCTTCATGTGCGGCAGCACCGCCCGGCAGGCGAGCCAGATACCGTCGACGTTGATCCGTTGCACCTCGGAGAACTGCTCGTAGCTCAACTCGTCGATCGGTCCACGCGTGTTGATGCCAGCACTGTTGATGAGGATGTCCACTTGGCCAAGGGCGTCAATTGCCGCCGCTATCATGGTCTCCGTCTCTACCTGGCTCGAGACGTCCGCCGCAAAACCAAGTGCCTTGCACCCGTACTCCTCGGCCAGTCTGGCTGCAGTCGCCTTGGCCTCGGCTTCGTTGCGGCTGATCAGCATCAGGTTGGCGCCTGCGCTGCCCAAACCGGCTGCCATGGCCTCGCCCAGCCCTTTCGACCCGCCGGTAATCACCGCGGTCTTTCCGCTCAAATCGAATAGTTTAATTCCTGGAAGCATGATTTAACAAAGATTCGTAGCCGCAGATAGTGCCTTCCGTATCGCGCTTGGCCAAGCGCGGCTTGCGAACGGTCGGCCGCGGGGTACAATCGCCGCGCCGCGAGTCGGCAACCGCCAGCCAAAGTTTTTTGATGATGCCGGTGTGGTGGAATTGGTAGACACGAGGGATTTAAAATCCCTTTCCTGCGAGGGAGTGCCGGTTCAAGTCCGGCCACCGGTACCATGTTCGCAATCTAATTTTTCTGGATGGTTGCAGGCTGGTTTTGTAATAATCCCCTGGAGCGATGGAACTGGTTGAGATTGTTATGACGTTGGGAATGCTGGTGCTGCTGCAGGCGGTGCTGGGGTTCGACAATCTGCTCTATATTTCGCTTGAGTCGAAGCGCGCCCCTGAGGCGCAGCAGTCGTCCGTTCGCAAATGGGGCATTGGCATCGCGGTCGGCCTGCGAATCGTACTGCTGTTTTTGCTGATCAAAATGATCAGCGCGTTTCAGGCGGAATGGTTTCCGATTTCGTGGAAGGGCGTCATTGAGGGGTCGTTCAACCTGCACAGCATTATAGTGCTGGTGGGGGGTGTGTTCATTCTATACACGGCGATGAAGGAGATCTTCCATATGATTGCTGTGGAGGATTTTCAATCAGAAACAAAGCGAGACAGTTCCTCGGCCAAGTCCGTTGTGGCAAAGATTGTGTTCATGAACGCGGTATTCTCTTTTGACTCCATCCTGAGCGCTGTCGCGCTGGTAAATGATCCCAACAAGGACTACTGGATCATGGGGGCGGCAATTTTATCCGGAGGCGCATTGATGATCTGGCTTGCGGATGGAGTTTCAAACTTCCTTCAAAAGAATCGCATGTATGAGGTGCTCGGATTATTCATCCTTTTTGTCGTAGGCATCATGTTGTTGACGGAGGGGGGGCACCTTTCGAAAATGAAGCTGTTCGGAAGTGAGATTCACGCCATGAGCAAGACGACGTTTTACTTCGTAATCACGGTGCTGGTACTGACCGAGGTGGTGCAGAGCCGCTATAAGAAAAAACTGCTGCTGAAACAGAAAGGGCATCAAAACTGATCCGCTCTTGGTTTGACTCAGGTCTTGAGGCGTTCGCCCTTGTGGTCGTGGATGGGGAGGGAGACCTTGGCCGGGACGCGTTCGCCGAATAGTTCGATCTCCACTTCCGTTCCCGGCTTGGCCAAGTCCAACGGTAGATAACAGTAGGCAATCGACCGGTCAATGGTATGAGCGTGGCCTGCGCTTCGCAGGCGTGAGATGATTTCGCCGTTGTACCAAACCGACTCCGCACCGTAGGCGGGGAATACATTTCCCTCGAGTACGACGGTTCGCAGACGTGTCCGCAGCCCTTCCTCTTTGCGCTTGACCAAGGCATCGCGGCCAATGAAGTCGTCCTTGGCCATGTCGGCGCAGAAGCCCAGCCCTGCTTCGAGCAGGTTATCCTCCGGCGTTACGTCAGTGCTCCAGTATACGTAGCCTTTCTCGAGTCGCAGCGAGTCCAGTGCCCTGTAGCCGGCGGTGCGGATGCCGTGCGATTGGCCAAGCTCGAGCAGCGTATCCCAAACAGCGCCGGCGTCGTCGTTGGCGAGGTACAATTCCCAGCCCAGTTCGCCGATGTAGCTGACGCGCTGTGCCCAGGCTGGTTTGCCGGTCACGGTGATCTGTCGTGCCGTCAGGTAGGGGAAGGCGTCGTTGCTGATATCGTCTCCGGTCGCTTGGGCAAGCACATGACGCGCGATTGGTCCCCACAGGCCAATGCAGGTCAATTCGTCGCTGACATCTCGTAACTCGACCGACCCATCCGCTGGTGTGTGCGCACGAACCCACTCTAGGTCGTTGGGCAGGAATGATGTGCCGGTGATGACACGGAACCGGTCGTCGGCCAGTCGGCAGACGGTGAGGTCGCTCTCGATGCCGCCATGCGCATTGAGGAACTGCGTGTAGACGAGCGAGCCGACGGGTCGATCGATGTTGTTGCAGGCAACTCGCTGCAGCAGGCCGAGCGCGTCGGGGCCGCTGACCTCGAATTTGCCGAATGAGGTCATGTCGAACATCGCGACGCGTTCGCGGGCGGCTAGGCACTCCTCGCGGATCAGGTCGAGGTACGGCGCGCGGCTCCAGCCCCAGTTGTGCTGGTCATCCGCCGCCTGGCGGGCAGGCTCGCCAGGCCGAAAAAAGTTAACACGTTCCCAGCCGTTTTTCTCACCAAACTCTGCGCCAAGGCCGGCAAGCCGGTCGTATAGAGGGCTTTTGCGGCGATTGCGGGCCCACAGGGTTTCGTCGGTCGGGTAGTGTTGATGGTAGTAGTAGTGGTACACCTCGCGCGCCTTTTCGGTGACAAAGTCCGTGTCGCCAAAATGCGCGCCAAAGCGGCGAACATTCATCTCGTGCAGGTCGAGCGATGGCTCGCCGTCGATGATCCACTCGGCCATCACCTTGCCCACCCCACCGGCCCCGGCGATGCCGTTGAGCGACATTCCGGCGGCGACATAGAACCCGGGCACGCGAGGCACCGGACCGAGGCAGTAATGGCCGTCTGGCGTCATGGCGTCGGGGCCGTTGATCAGCTTGATGACCTCGGCGCGCTCGATCAGCGGGATGCGCCGCAGCGCGCCCTCCATCACCGGCTCGAACAGTTCCCAGTCCTCGGGTAGGAGTTGCTGGGTAAACTCCCACGGGACACCATCCGCGGCCCATGCCTTGGGCTCCAGTTCGAATCCGCCGACGAGGAATCCTCCGACCTCCTCGCGCAGGTAAAAAAGGTTGTCGGGATCGCGCACGACTGGTGTTTGCTCCGGCAACTCCTGGCCGGGGATATGACGCGTGGTTAGGTACTGGTGCATGAGCGGCACCATCGGGGTGATTGCGCCCACCATTGCCGAGAGACGGGGTGCCCATTGCCCCGCTGCATTGATGATAATCTCGGTCTGCACAGTGCCTTGGTCTGTCTCGACGTGGGTGACTGCGCCCGAGCCGTTGCGACCGATGTCGATAACGCGGCAGTTGGTCTGGATAGCCACTCCGAGTTCACGAGCACGCTTGGCGAACTCGACCGTGATGCCGTTGGGATCCAGCCAGCCGTCGTCGGGAATGTGCACCGCACCTTCGATGCCTTCGGGCGAAAGAAACGGTGCGATATCAAGCGCCTCAGCGGCAGTGATGGTGCCGACATCGAGCCCGAGCCCGCGCGCCCGGCTGACCTGCCGCTGCAGCGCCTTAAGTCGGTTGGGGCTGGAGGCCAGTCGCAGGCTGCCGACCTTGTGCCAGCCGATATTGTTGGCGCCCTCATCCCTGAATTGGTCGTAAAGTCCAATGCTGTAATTCATCAGCCGCATCAGAGCGGGCGAGGTGCGGAATTGGCTGACCAGGCCGACTGAGTGAAATGTGGTGCCGCTGGTCAACTCTCCTTTCTCGAGGAGCAGCACATCGGTCCAGCCGCGTCTGGCCAGATGCCACGCGATGCTGCACCCGGTGATGCCACCGCCGATGATGACGACTTTTGCCTGTTCTTTCATTGGCACGGGGAGCTTGTCCAAGAGCCATGTGGACGACAATAGCTATTTCTGGTGGCGTGCCCCCCGGGCTTGCGCTTGAGCAAGCCAGTCGGCAACCTCCCGTGCCCCAATGCCTGATGATGCGCAGACAACGCGTGAGAGTCGCATTCACCGCTGGCTAAAGACAGCGCCGACGCGCTGGTTTGTCGCCTACGCGGCGTTGGCCGCCTTCGCGACCTACTTCTGCATGTACGCCTTTCGCAAGCCATTCGCAGCGGCGAAGTACGATGGGCTGATGTTCCTCGGGACGGATGTGAACCTCAAGACCGTCCTGCTGATCAGCCAGATCATAGGCTACGCGCTCTCGAAATACGCTGGCATCAAGGTCTGCACTGAGATACGACGGGCACACCTTGCCAAGTTTCTCGTGGGACTGATTCTGTTTGCAGAGTTTGCACTTTTCCTTTTTGGGTTAGTACCTGAGCAGTTCAAGGTCGTGGCCATTTTTATGAATGGGATTCCGCTGGGGATGGTGTGGGGATCGGTGTCGCGCTATCTTGAGGGGCGCCGGGCATCGGAGGTGATGTTCGCCGGCCTGAGTTGTTCGTACATCGTCTCAAGCAGTTCGGTGAAGGCGTTCGGCACTTGGTTGATGGAGCGGGGCATCGACCAGTTCTGGATGCCGGTGGCTGCGGGGTTGTGTTTCCTGCCACTCTTCATCGTGGCGGTTTATTTTTTGAACCAATTGCCGCAGCCCAGCGCGGCGGACGTCGCCGATCGAAGCCGGCGCAGCGTGATGGACTCGAGTCAGCGCTGGGCGTTTTTCCGCACCTTCCTCCCGGCGATGCTGATGCTGTTGCTGGTCTATTTTTTCCTCACCGCCTACCGGGATTTCCGCGACAACTACACGCCGGAAATTTTCAAGGCGCTGGGTTATGAGACCAGCCCGGAACTGTTCCTGCAGGCCGACTGGCCTGTGGCCTTTGGGGTAATGACAGCGCTCGCCTGCCTCAACCTGTTCCGGGATCATCGTTACGGGCTGGTTGCCGTGTTCGGGGTGATGCTAATCGGGATCGTGCTTATGGCCACTGCGACATTGCTGCACGATTTGGCGAAGATCTCTGGCCTTTGGTGGATGATCCTGATTGGCACTGGCGCCTACCTCGCCTATGTACCTTACGGTGCGGTGTTGTTCGAGCGAGTGATGGCGTCAACTAAGGTTGCCGGCACGGCGGTGTTTGCGATCTATCTGCACGACGCGATCGGATACACCGGCTCAATCACCGTTCAGCTTTACAAGGACCTCGGGCAGGGTGAACTGAATTACTTTGAATTCCTGCGCGGCTTCACCTGGCTGCTGTGCGGGTTGGGGTTGGTGTGCTTCGTGGCAAGTTGTCTGTACTTTATGAGCAAGCACAAGCCGGCGGTCGCGAACGAGCCGCCGCAGCGCCCGTGACACTTGTGCGAGCTGTTCGTTTTTGTAACCCTCTCGATGCTTGATGATGATTAAGCGCACTGTTTCCGGCATTGCTTTTGACCTTCTGTTGTGCGCTTGCCTCCTAGGTTTGGCCAAACGTGCCGCCTTGGCCAAGCCGCTGCAGTGGCACGATCGTGGCCATTACCGCGAGGCCAGCGTGAACCGGCCGCTCGGTCAGGCGCCCGGTTTTTCGCTGCTCTCGGCGGAGGTGGCCGGCGTTGCCTTTACCAACCGTCTGGCTCGTGCACGGATGGTCAACGCTAACCTACTCAACGGCGCGGGTGTCGCCGCCGGGGATGTGGACGGTGACGGTCTGTGCGACCTCTACCTGTGCAATCTCGACGGTGAGAACGGGCTGTTTAAAAATCTCGGTGATTGGAGGTTCAAAAACATCACTACTGCGGCTGGGGTCGGCGCGCCAGGGATGTCGAGCACCGGTGCGGCGTTCGGCGACCTGGACGGTGACGGCGATCTTGACCTGTTCGTTACTTCCTGCGGTGGGCCGAATGCGCTTTTTGTCAACGACGGCACCGGCCGATTTACGAACCGAACCCAGGCAGCAGGGGTAGAGGCGCTGAAGATCGGTTCAACATCGGTTGCGATGGGTGACTTGGACGGCGACGGCGACCTCGACATTTACGTGGCCAACTACGGTGAGACATCGATCCTGCGCTCGGGCGGTTCGGTGTCGGTGCGTACCATCAACGGCAAGTCGGTCGTCACGGGCCGGTACGCCAACCGTATTCGGATCATGGACGGTGAAATGGTAGAGATCGGGGAGCCGGACTTCCTTTATCTCAATGATGGCAGAGGCAGCTTCACCAAGGTCGACTGGATGGATGGCAACTGGCTCGACGAAAACGGCCAACCGATCCGAAAGGAGTTTTGGGATCTTGGCCTGTCGGCGATGATCCGCGATATAAATCAGGATGGTCGGCCGGATATCTATATCTGCAACGATTTCCAGACTCCAGACCGACTGTGGATCAACCGGGGTAATGGAAAGTTCCAACTCGTGGAGGAAATGGCGATACGGCATCGCAGTTATTTTTCAATGGCCGTCGATTTTGCTGACATCAATCGTGACGGGCATGACGACTTTTTCGTTGCTGACATGATAAGCCCGACGCACCTCTTGGAAATGATACAGATGGGTGTCACTAATCCGTTTGCTAGGCCAATCGACGAGTTTATCGACCGTCCGATCATTCACCGCAACACACTGTTCGTGAACCGCGGAGACAATAGCTACATGGAAACTGCCAACTACAGCGGCGTTGCTGCCTCCGAATGGACATGGGGAGTCACATTTCTTGATGTCGATCTTGACGGCCTTGAGGATATGCTGATTGCCAACGGTCACGCATTTGATACGCAGAATCTTGACGTCATGGAGAAGACCGCTAGACTTGGTAATCTGCCTTTTTCGCAGGCACGAAAAAAAGTCTTTCTTTACCCGCCGCTGAACGTCCCGAACATGGTTTTTCGGAACGATGGCGGTCTGCGCTTCACCGAGGTCGGGCGGAGTTGGGGGTTTGAATCGAAAAACGTGTCGCATGGCATTTCTCTCTGCGACCTCGACAATGACGGCGACCAGGACGTTGTGGTCAACTGCCTCAATGCGCCGCCGCTGCTTTACCGAAACAACGCCACCGCGCCCCGCGTGTCGGTGGCGCTGCGCGGCGTGGGCGGCAACACCCGCGGCATCGGCGCTCGCATCACCGTGCGTGGCGGACCGCATCCGCAGTCGCAGGAAATGATCGCCGGTGGCCGCTACCTCGCTGGCGACGAGCCGTTGCGGAGCTTCGCCGTCGGCCAGGCGGAAAGCCTCACGATTGGGGTCGATTGGCCAAGCGGCCGCCGAACAATCGTCAACGGGGCCAAGTCGGGCTATGCCTACGAGATTCACGAAAAACACACACAACCCGGGCTTTCCCGCTTGGCCAAGCCGAAGCCGCTGTTCATCGACGCCAGCGACCGTCTGGCCCACATGCACACAGAGCGGCCGTCGGATGATTTCCTGCGCCAGCCGTTGCTGACCCGCCGCCTCACAGAGTCCGGCCCCGGCGTGGCGTTTGTCGATTGGGATCGCGACGGCCGCGACGAATTGTTTTTGGGCAACGGCGCAGATGGAAAGTTGGCCGGCTATCGCATTGCCGCCGATGGCCACTTGGCCAAGTTGAAGGAGCCGGCGTTTGGCAAGCCGCTGGCCGGTGACGCGCTTGGCCTGGGCGGGGATGAACGCGGACTGCTTGTTGTGGTGTCCGCGCATGATTCTGCAGAGACAACTGCGCCGTCGTTGCTTCGATTCCGGTCCGGTGTGGCCAAGCCGGACGTCATCTCGTTGCCGTCCGACAACCACTCCGACGCCGGCTCGATCGCCGTGGCGGATGTGGACGGCGACGGTGATCTCGACGTGTTTGTCGCCGGATGCGGCATTCCCGGCAAGTTTCCGCAGCCGGCTTCATCGTGGCTGCTGCACGGCGGCCCGGACGGGCTAAAACTGGATGCCGGGCATTCCACCTCCTTGGAAAATATCGGAGTCGTGAGCGCTGCCGTATTCGCGAATCTAGATGATGATCCTTTACCGGAACTGGCGCTGGCAACCGAGTGGGGGCCGATCCGGATTTTCAAGAACAGCGGGGGTAAATTCACCGACGTGACAAAGGCATGGGGACTCGATTCGCAGCCGGGCCTTTGGCGGACGCTCGCTGTCGGCGACTTCGACAACGATGGTCGGTTCGATTTGCTTGCCGGCAACTGGGGACTCAATAGCCCTTACAAGCACGGCGAAAAACGAGTGCCATACCTCGTGCACGGCGACATCGGCGGCGACGGTTTTTACGACGCACTTGAGGCGCGATTCGATGTGGCGGCGCAACGGCTGCTGCCGCGTCACAGGCTTGTGACTCTCGAGCAACTGTTTCCGTTTTTACGCGAACAATTCCCGACACACCGTCGTTACGCTGCTGCGACGGTGCAGCAGTTGTTTGCGGGTCAACTGGCCGGGGTCAAGTTGCTCAAGGCATCGCACCTAGCGTCGGTCGTGCTGCTCAATCGGGGCGGTAGATTCGAAACCAAACCGTTGCCGGTCGAGGCACAACTCACGCCGGTCAGCGGCGCAGCTGTGGCCGACTTTGACGGTGACGGAAACGAAGATGTGTTCCTAAGCCAAAACTACTTTGCCTTGCGGGTGGAGGATTATCGGATGGACGCCGGCGAGGGTCTGCTCATGCTCGGCGACGGCCGTGGGGGGTTTTTGACTGTTTTCGGACACCGCAGTGGCATCCAAGTGTACGGCGAGCAGCGCGGCTGCGCCGTGGGGGACCTGAACAACGACGGTCGGCCGGATCTGTTGATTACTCAAAGCAAGGGTCGGCCGAAATTGTATTTCAACGCGCTCGGCCAAGCCGGTCTTCGCGTGCGTGCGGATCAGGGGACAGTGCTACGGCCGGTGTACGACGATGGTTCAAAAGGACCGGCTCGCTTGGTCAGTGGCGGCACCGGCCGTTACTCGCGCAACAGCCGCACTCAACTTCTCGGCGCGGCTAAGCGCATCCGCAGTCTTGAGGTCACCTGGTCAACCGGAAGAGCGCGGAACGAACAAATCACTGATCTTAGTCGGCTGCACGAACTTTCCACCGAGTGATCTTGCTATAATCCCTTGGCGGCGATGTCGCCGCGCGTAAATGCTCCGTCGAAATGAATCTTCGCAGCCGCTTCGTAGGCAAGGTCGCGGGCAGCCTGTAGCCCTTCGCCAAGCGCGGTGACACCCAACACGCGGCCACCGACGTTGACGGCGTTTTCACCGTTAAGTTTGGTTCCGGCGTGGAAGACCTTGACGCTTGGCAGGGCGTCGGCGTCGGCGATACCGGTGATGATCTTGCCTTTCTCGTAGCTGCCGGGATAACCGCCGGAGGCGATCACGACGCAGACAGCCGACTGGTCGCTCCAGCGCAGTTCGTGCTGATCTAGCGTGCCGTCGATGCTTGCCTCGAGCAGATCGACGAGGTCGTTCTCAAGGCGGGTGAGGTACACCTGCGTCTCCGGATCGCCGAAGCGGGCGTTGAACTCGAGTACCTTCGGGCCGTCGTCGGTGAGCATGATCCCTGGGTAAAGCATCCCGCGAAAGTCGATGCCCTCGGTAGCGCAACCGGCCAGCCACGGCTCGAGCACGGCGTTGGCAATCTCGTTGAGCTTGGCGTCACTCAGGAACGGCACCGGCGAGTAGGTGCCCATGCCACCGGTGTTCAGCCCTTCGTCGCCGTCGAGCGCACGCTTGTGATCCTGCGAACTGGGGAACAGCTTGGCGGTTTTGCCGTCGCACAATGCGTGTAGCGACACCTCCATGCCGGTGATCAGTTCCTGGATCAGTACACTCGAGCCGGCGTTGCCGAACGCCCGGTCGGTCATGATTTGGTCGATGGCCGCCTTGGCCTCGTTCGGCGTGTTGCAGATCAGCACGCCCTTGCCAAGCGCGAGGCCGTCGGCCTTGACGGCGCACTTGCCTCCGAGCGATTCAGCGAACGCCTTGGCCTCGTCGGCGTCGGTGAACGATGCGGATTTCATTGTCGGCACACCGTTGCGATCCATGAATTCCTGCGAGAATATTTTTGACGACTCAAACTGCGCAGCCTGTTGTGTTGGACCCCATGCGCGGAGTCCAGCGGCCTGAAACTGGTCGACGACGCCCATCGCCAGCGGGTTGTCCGGGCCGACGACCGTGAGGTCGACTTGGTTATCGCGCGCAAACTCTTGCAGTGTCGGAAGATCCTCCGCGCCGATGCCAACGCACTCGACCGGCGAGCCGTTGGCCGCGACCGTTTCGCGGGCGATCCCCGCGTTGCCTGGGGCGCACCACATCTGAGTGGTGCGCGGCGACTGCGCCAGTTTCCAAACCAGGGCGTGTTCGCGGCCGCCTCCACCGATTACCAAAATCTTCATCGAATCCCGGGCGGCGCATCGTAATTCAGCCGCCGCGCGGGGAAAGCATTTTTCCGGGCGACCGACTCGGGTAAACTGCGGCCATGCCGAGTGGGTTGCTAAAGATCGTGTCCGGCGGCCAGACCGGGGCCGACCGCGCGGCATTGGACTGGGCGTTGGCCAACGGCGTGGCGTGTGGGGGCTGGTGTCCGCTTGGCCGCTGGGCGGAGGACGGCGTTATTGATGCCCGGTATCCATTGCGGGAGACCCTGGAACCGAACCCGGCACAGCGCACGGAGTGGAATATTCGTGACAGCGACGGTACGCTGATCGTGAGTTTGGCCAAGCGCCTGGTTGGTGGCACCCGGCTCACGGATGACTTGGCCAAGCGCTTGGGCAAGCCGCACTTGGTCTTGTCAAAAACGGATGGGGATCTGTTGATGCAGGCCGGTGCGCTGCGCGGATTCATCTCGGCAAACGACATCGTCGTGCTCAATGTTGCTGGGCCTCGGGCCTCGGCAGAACCGGACCTCGCCGGGCACGTCACGGCGTTGCTCGATACCGCGCTTAGCCAAGCGCAGAGTGACAAAAAATAATTTGAGCCAGCAAAGCTTTGCCGTCACTCTCCCCGCGCTGAAATGCGAAAGGTGAACATAGGATTGGTGGGGTGCGGCACGGTCGGCAGCGGCGTGGTGCAGGCCCTGACCCGCAACGGCTCGCTGATGGCGTCTCGCCTCGGGTTGAAATTTGCGCTGGGCGGTGTGGCGGTGCGCAACGTGCGCAAGGCACGCCCGGCTCGCCTGGCCAAACGCCTGGTCACCACCGACTGGGAATCGCTCGTACGCGACCCGAAAATCGACGTGGTGATGGAGTTGATGGGTGGCACGACGACCGCGCGAAGGGTCGTCACCGAGGCGTTGAAACTGGGGAAGCCGGTGATTACCGCCAACAAGGCGCTCATCTCTGCGCACGGCGAATCAATTTTCAAGTTGGTCGAGAAAAATGGCGGCAACCTTTACTACGAGGCTGCGGTTGCGGGCGGCATCCCGATCATCAAGTCGCTTCGCGAGGGCTTGAGCGGCAACCGCATACAGCGGCTGTACGGCATCCTCAACGGCACCTGCAATTACATCCTCACGCAGATGGAGGCTGAGGGTCGCGACTTCGAGGAAATACTGGCCGATGCACAGCGTATGGGCTACGCCGAGGCTGAGCCGTCGCTGGACGTGGACGGGTTCGATACACAGCACAAGGTCGGGATTCTAGCCTCGCTCGCGCACGGGTTCTGGATTAAGCCCGGCCAGATTTTTGTCGAGGGCATCCGGCAAATCACCACACTCGACATCGAGTTTGCCCGGCACATGGGCTATTGCATCAAGTTACTCGGTATCGTCAAGAGACTGGGCGACAACGTGCAGATCGCCGTACACCCGGCGTTGGTACCAGAAAAACATGTGCTGGCCAACGTCAGCGGCGTGTACAATGCAATCCTCGTTCGCGGAGACATCGTCGGGGACACGCTGCATTATGGGCAGGGCGCTGGTGCGGATGCCACAGCGAGTGCAGTGCTGAGTGACCTTGCCGACGCAGCGCTGGATTTGAAGAATGGCAGCATGGGTCGCGTGCCGCCGTTCGTGCCGCATGAGGAGAAAGGCAACGTGCTGCCGATCGAGAAGGCGGTCAGCCCGTTTTACCTTAGGCTCAGTGTGATTGACCGGCCGGGAACACTTGCCAAGATCGCAGCCGTCCTCGGCGAAGCGAAGATCGGTATCTGTTCAGTGATTCAGCCGGAGGGGCACGTTGGCGAGAGTGTGCCGTTAATCATGATGCTGCACGATGCGCCGGACTTGGCTATGCGGCAGGCACTCAAAAAAATCGCCCGTCTCTCCGCCGTCAAGGCCAAGCCGACGATGATTCGCGTGGAGACTTTCGAGTGACTGTGAGCGAGGATGCCACCAACGAACCTGCCGCTTGGCAGGGGGTGATTCGGCGGTACGCGGCGCACTTGCCGGTCGGCGACTCAACGCCGATTGTGTCGCTGCTCGAGGGCAACACGCCTCTGATCCGGGCTGATCGTTTGGCCCGCGAGATCGGCGGCGACATTGAACTCCATCTCAAGTACGAGGGGCTGAACCCGACCGCCTCGTTCAAGGATCGCGGCATGACCTTGGCCGTGTCGAAGGCTGTGGAACGCGGCGCGGAGGTGGTCGTTTGCGCCAGTACTGGCAACACCTCCGCCTCGGCGGCGGCCTACGCCGCGCGCGCCGGGCTGAAGTGTGCGGTGCTGCTCCCGCACGGCAAGATCGCGCAGGGCAAATTGGCGCAGGCGTTGATGCACGGCGCGACCACGGTGGCGATCGAGGGCAACTTCGACGACGCGCTGCGAATTGTCCGCAAACTGGGCGAGACCGGCCAGGTGGAGGTCGTCAACAGCATCAATCCGGTGCGGATCGAGGGCCAAAAGACGGCGGCGTTTGAGGTGGTGGACCAGCTTGGCCAGGTGCCGGACTTTCATTTGTTGCCGGTCGGCAACGCCGGCAACATCACCGCCTACTGGCGGGGCTACAGAGAGTACCGTGACGCCGGTTTGGCCATGGCGGTGCCGAGGATGTTCGGCTTTCAGGCCGCCAACGCCGCGCCGCTCGTCGATGGACGGCCCATTGAGAATCCGCGGACCGTGGCAACCGCCATCCGCATCGGTAACCCGGCGAGTTGGGATGGCGCGGTGAATGCTCTCAAGGAATCCAACGGCCACATTGCGAAGGTGACTGACGAGGCGATCCTCGCAGCCTATAAGTTGGCGGCGCGAACCGAGGGGGTGTTCGCCGAGCCAGCCAGCGCGGCGTCGCTCGCCGGCCTCATCCAGAGCGTTCGCGACAATCTGATCCCGGCCGGGAGCCGCGTGGTCGCCACGCTCACTGGCCACGGTCTAAAGGACCCGGACAACGCCATCAGCGTCGCTGGCTTCGAGCCGACCGTCGTCGCGCCGGAGACCGACGCCGTGAAGCGAGTTATTGGTCTTTAAGTTGGCAGCTTTGCCAAGCGCTTGGCTTGCCAAGGGGCGTTCGCGTCTCTACCGTCCCCGGCCTGAATGGAGAAGGTCATCATCATCGGATCCGGTTGCGCCGGATTGACTGCCGCAATTTACACCGCCCGGGCCAATCTCGAGCCAATTGTGCTGACCGGCGTGATGCCGGGCGGGCTGCTTACGACCACCAGCATCGTTGAGAATTACCCCGGGTTTGTCAAAGGCATCGACGGCACTGAGTTGATGATGGAGATGCAACAACAGGCCGAGCGGTTCGGGGCGAAGATCCGGTTTGGCAGCACGGTCGAGTCGATTGATTTTAGCCGGCAACCGCTCAGGCTGACCGTGGACGGCGAAGAGTTGGAGACGCAGACGGTGATCATCGCCAGCGGGGCGGGGCACCGCCACCTCGGACTGGAGAGCGAGGCCAAGCTGGAAAAAAAAGGCGTTACCTACTGCGCGACCTGCGACGGCGCGCTGCCGATGTTCCGTGAGCAGCCGTTGGTGGTGGTCGGCGGCGGCGACTCCGCCTGCGAGGAGGCGAACTACCTAACCCGTTTTGCATCAAAGGTTTATCTGGTGCACAGGCGTGATGAGCTGCGGGCGTCCAAGATCATGGCTGAGCGGACCTTGGCTAACGACAAGATTGAGCCGGTGTGGTACTCAGAGGTCACCGAGGTGCTGGATGTCGAACAGGACAAGGTGACCGGCGTGAAATTGCGCAATAACCAGTCGGGTGAGGAGAGTGCACTCGACTGCGCCGGGCTGTTCATTGCGATCGGGCATGTGCCGAACACGGAGCTGTTCCGGGGCGTGGTCGACATGGACGATGCCGGTTATATCTTGCCCCAGTGCGGACAGGCCACCAATGTTGCCGGCGTGTTTGTGGCGGGCGACTGCTCGGACCGCGTCTATCGGCAGGCGATCACGGCGGCCGGGCAGGGGTGCGCTGCAGCGATCGACGCCGAGCGTTACCTCGCGTCGCTCAACTAGTGACGCCGCTTGGCCAAGCGAACAACTCAACCATGCAGCCGCGAAAGGCACAGATTAAACGCGACACCGGGGAGACAAAGATTCGGCTCAGTCTCAACATCGACGGCAGAGGCAAATCGAAAATCGACACCGGCATCCCGTTCTTCGACCACATGCTGACGTTGTTCGCGAAGCACGCGACGGTGGACCTGAACCTTGCTTGCAATGGCGACGTCGAGGTGGACCATCACCACACGGTCGAGGATTGCGGCATCGCGCTTGGCCAGGCATTCGTTGAGGCGTTGGGCGACAAGAAGGGTGTGCGGCGTTACGGCGCCGGCTTTGACCCCCGTAACCCGTTCACCGGTGAGGCGTATGTGCCGATGGACGAATGCCTCGCGCGGTGCGTAATCGATTTCAGCAACCGGCCGCACCTCGTCTGGCGCGGCCTGGCCCAGCACCACCAGAAGGGCATCACCAGTGCCGACAAGTCGCAGGACACGTCATCGGTGTTTCGATTTGGGCTGGCGAAGGAGTTTTTCCAGGCGTTCACGAACGATGCCCGGTGCAACCTGCACCTCGAGCTGATGTACGGCGACGAGCCGCACCACATTGTCGAGGCGCTGTTCAAGGCGTTCGCCCGGGCGGCCGACGTGGCCTGCCAGCACGACCCCCGGATTGCCGGTCAACTGCCCAGCACGAAGGGAAAATTGTAGGTGCATTGAATAAGCCCGAGACGGAGTTCGTCACCTGAAATGCCGGCAGAACCAGTATATTCCTCGGCAGAAGATCCGCAATTAGTCGAGTGGGCCAAAGCGGGCGACATGGTGGCATTCGAGGAGCTGGTTTCACGGCATCGCGACCGCATCTACGTCCGCGCCTACAGCATCATGCGCAACGAGGATCTCGCGGTGGATCTTTCCCAGAATGCGTGGGTCAAGGCGTGGCAGCGCCTCGACCAGTTCCATGGCGATGCCAGTTTTCCGACCTGGCTGAGCCGGATCGTTACCAACCTCTGCCTCGACGAGTTGCGGCGGCAGAAGCGGGCGCGGATGGACTCCATCGAGGCGATGGAGGAATCCACCGGCCCGGTCGAGAACCGGCTCGAGATGGAGATGGTCGATCCGGTCGAGGGACTGGACCGTGAGGAGTTGAGGGAACGAATCGACGCTGCCTTGGCTAAGCTTTCGGACAAGCACCGCACAGTGATCGTCCTGTACGAGTTCGAGCAACTCGAGTACCGGCAGATCGCCGATAGGATGGGCACCTCCATTGGGACTGTCATGTCACGGCTGTTTTACGCCCGGAAACGTATGGCTAGCCTGCTGAACGAAACGCTGAAACGGGACGGATTAATTGAATGAACGAGAACGAGACAGAATTGAGGGTACAAGCTTTGGTGGACGGTGAACTCGCTGGCACCGAGGCGGACGAATTGCGTGCGCGCATTCAGGGAGATGACGCGTTGCGGGAACTGCACGCGCGGCTCACCGCCGCGCGCGGGCTGATGGACGGCGCCGAGTTGCCGCGCCCGCTGCCCGAGCCGGGGGACTTTCACTGGAGCCAGATTTCCGAGGCTATCGAACGGGAAGACCGGCAGGCCAGGCGCTTGGCCAAGCCCTCGACACGCGCCGGCTGGCTGCTGAGTTGGTTACCCCCGCTGGCCGGGGCGGCCTGCATTCTTCTGCTGCTGACCTCGCCTTCGCGGCACGACGGGCCGCCCGACCTGGGCATCATGCTGGGTAGCGACCACGAACTGGAGTTGTCCGACGACACAATCGACGTGATGACCTACAACACCGGGGACGATAACATGAGCATTGTCTGGCTCGATTTCTCCATCGACCTCCGTCCCGACACCCTTCACATTTGGCTTGATTAGTCCCATCCGTCGCTCTTTAAGCCCACCTTTGCAATGCCCCGAATCGTCAACCACCGAATGAAACGTCTCACAGCCATGGCCGTCGCGCTGCTATTGGCCGCCAGCGCGCACTTTGCAGCGCAAGCCGACCCGATCACTGTCGAGGCCCGCCTCGTGCTGGGCACCATCAAGGAGCAGAAAGACCAGATGGAGGTCTCAGCCGCCATCAAGAGGAAACTGGCCCGGGTGTTCAAATGGAAGCATTACTACGAGCTGAACTCCAAGCGGATCAACATTGCCGATGCGGCGACCAAGTCCGCCAAGCTGAGCCGGGCCGCCTCCATCAAGGTAACCAATAGGAAAAACGGCAAGGTGGCCGTCAGCCTGTTTAGCAAGGGCAAGATGCTGGTTCAAAAAACCCAGGACCTGAAGCCCAGCAGCCATATGGTGCTCGCCGGCAGCACCGCGTCCGACTCCGCCTGGTTCATCGTCATTTCCAAGTCCAAGTAATTCTTGATCCGCAGATGACGCGGATGGGTGCTGATAATCGCGCCGAGTGTTGATTTGCGCCCATCTGCGAAATCTGCGGGTAATTCAGCTTCGATCCAGACCGTGGCGAAGCGGTAGTTTTTCCGGTTCCCGATTGACGAAAAATCACCAAAAAACGGGCGTTTTTGTGTCGCTTGGCCAAGTGCTGGATTGTGGAGCGACTCGAAACCAAGGGAAGCACAATATCTGGTGTGTACAGCGTATAAGGAACCACAATATATTGCATTTTAATTGTTTGAGAATAACGGATTTAGGGGTTGAAAAGTGGGGGTGTTATTGGGTATAAACCGTCGTTTACGGGGAGGATCGTTTTGAGCCTGTATTCAAGCATGCTTCCTTCCCTTTTTTAAATCCTGTTAGATAGAAAAAAGTGCCTAAAAAGACAGCCAGTACCGACCGGTACGACGCCACAAAAATTGACAAACTCGAGGGTCTGGAAGCCGTGCGCAAGCGGCCCGGAATGTATATCGGCGATCCCGACGAAAACGGACTGCATCACTGTGTTTACGAGGTGCTCGACAATTCGATTGACGAGCATCTGGCCGGCTATTGCGACAAGATCAAGGTCGCCATCCACGTGGACGGCTCGGTGTCGGTGGAGGACGACGGCCGCGGTATCCCGGTGGATATGCACAAAAAGTTCAAGATGCCGGCGGTCGAGTTGGTGCTCACGAACCTGCACGCCGGTGGCAAGTTCGGCCAGGGGGCGTACAAGTACTCCGGTGGTTTGCACGGGGTCGGTGCCAAGTGCGTGAACGCGCTGTCGATCTGGTTCAAGGCGGAAATCTATCGCGATGGCAAGGTGCATTACATCGAGTTTTCACAGGGCAAGACCACCAAGAAACTCGACGTAATAGGCAAGACCAAGAAGACCGGCACCAAGATCACCTTCCTGCCTGACTCGGAAATTTTCACGCTCACCACCGAGTACAAGTTTGAGCTGCTCCACCACAGACTGCGCGAATTGGCGTTCCTGAACCCGGGCATTACCATTGTGCTGTCGGACGAGCGCGAGGACGGCAAGACGGAGTCGTTCTTTTACAGGGATGGCATCGTGCAGTTTGTCAAGCAAATCGGCGAAAACAAGCAGGTGATCCACGCCAAGCCGATCTCGTTCCACGCGACCAAGGATGAAGTCATCGTGGACTGCGTGATGCAGTACAACTCGAGCTACAACGACCAGATTTTGTGCTTTGCCAACTCGATCGCCAACTCTGACGGTGGCACGCATTTGACCGGTTTCCGGACCGCGCTCACGCGGGCGATCAACCAGTACGCAAAGGCGAACAAGTTGCTCAAGGAAAAGGATCCGAGCCTCTCCGGCGACGACGTGCGTGAGGGGTTGATCTGCATCCTGAGCGTCAAGCTGCCGAACCCCCGGTTCGAGTCGCAGACCAAGGTCAAACTGGTCAACACCGAGGTGGAGGGCATCGTGTCGTCGATTGTTTACGAGGGGTTGATGGGCTATTTCGACAGCACCCCATCGCTTGGAAAGAAGATTGTCGACAAGTGTCTGACTGCGGCCCGCGCCCGCGAGGCAGCCCGCAAGGCCCGCGACACAGTGCGCAAGACGGCGATGACCGGCGGCGGGCTGCCGGGCAAGCTGGCCGACTGCTCCGACCGCGACCCAGTCAACACGGAGTTGTACATCGTGGAGGGCGACTCCGCCGGTGGCTCTGCCAAGCAGGGGCGCGACCGTAAGTTCCAGGCGATCCTGCCGATCCGTGGCAAGCTGATCAACGTGGAGAAGGCCCGGCTCGACAAGGTGCTCGAGAACAGGGAGATCCGCACGATGATCACGGCGGTCGGCACCGGCATCGGTTCCGGCGAGGGCGAGGGGGCATTCAACATCGAGAAGCTGCGCTACCACAAGATCATCATCATGACGGACGCCGACGTGGACGGTTCGCACATCCGCACGCTGCTGCTGACGTTCCTATACCGGCAGATGCCGGACCTGGTGAAGCAGGGCTACGTCTACATTGCCCAGCCGCCGCTCTATAAGGTCACGCGAAAGAAGCGGGTAGAGTACATCGACGATGACGCGCAGATGACGAAAATGCTGCTTGGCCTCGGATCGGAGGACGTGCGCCTGCTCAGCCTGGAGAACGATAAGGAGGTGGCGAAGAAGCAACTGGGCGAGATTCTCGAATTACTGCAGTCGCTCGACAAGTACGCGCGGGCGATCCACCGGCACGGCGGCGACTTCTCCGACTATCTGGAACAGCGTGATGCCAAAAAGAAGTTGCTTCCGAGTCACCTGGTGAAGATCTGGGAGGGCAACGACGAGACGGTGCACTATTTTCACAGCGAGGCGGCCTTGGCCAAGTTCGGCAAGGCCAACCCGGACCTTGGGCTGTTTGGTGACGACGAGGATGAGAACGGCGAAGCGCTTGACCAGGCGGAGGAGGAAGCCGCCACCGAGGAGGCCGCGCCGGTCAAGCGCGGCCGCAAGCCGAATAAGAAGGAGGGTCCGCGGCGCCGTGTACGCCATGTGGAGCTTCATGAGCACACTGCGGTTGAGGAAATCCTGGCAAAGCTCAACCGCAAGGGGTTGAGCGTCGAGCATTACTCTGCGCAGGACGAACCGCTTTTCGAGATCCACCACGGCGACAACGGTAACGGTGACGTGCGCAGGCTGTTTTCCATCTCGGAAATTTTGGAGGCGGTCATGGATATCGGTCGCAAGGGCCTGCAGATTCAGCGATTCAAGGGCCTGGGCGAAATGAATGCGAAGGAACTGTTCGAGACGACCATGGCGCCGGAGACGCGCAAGCTGCTGCGTGTGGAGGAGTCAGACGCCGTCGAGGCGGACGAGATGTTCACCAAGCTGATGGGCGAGGAGGTCGAGCCACGTCGGCATTTCATTCAGGAAAACGCGCTCAACGTCCGCAACCTCGACATCTGATCCGGGCGCAACCCGCAGGAAACTTTTTAGAGACACATGGCCAAATCCAAGGATAACGACCCCTTACCTGCAACCAACACGCCGCTGTTTGCCGCAAGCGAAAAAATTCAGAAGATCAACGTCGCCGACGAGATCAAGAACTCGTTCCTCGACTACTCGATGTCGGTGATCATTTCGCGTGCGCTGCCGGATGCGCGGGATGGGCTCAAGCCGTCGCAGCGCCGTATCCTGCTCGCGATGCACGACCTGAACCTTTCGCCCGGGCGGCAGTACCGCAAGTGTGCCAAGATCTGCGGTGACACCAGCGGCAACTATCACCCGCACGGCGAAGCGACGATCTACCCGACCCTCGTGAACATGGCCCAGCCGTGGTCAATGCGCGGCACGCTCGTCGACGGGCAGGGGAACTTCGGCTCCGTCGAGGGTGACCCACCGGCCGCCATGCGTTACACCGAGGCACGCCTCACGCACCTCGGCCATGCGCTAATGACCGACATGGACAAGGCCACGGTCGACTGGGTGCCCAACTACGATGAGACCCGGCAGGAGCCGACGGTGTTCCCTGCGGCGTTCCCGAACCTGCTCATCAACGGGGGCACCGGCATTGCGGTCGGCATGGCGACCAGCATCCCGCCACACAACCTCGGCGAGATTGTCGACGGCATCTGCGCACAGGTCGATGACCCGGATATCACGATCGAGGGGCTGATGAAGCACATCAAGGGGCCGGACTTCCCAACCGGCTGCCTCGCCGTCGGGCTGGACCCGATCCGCGACTATTTCAAGACCGGCCGGGGCAGCATTAAGCAGCGCGGCCGCGTTGGCGTTGAGCAGTTGAAGGGCAACCGCGAGCAGATTGTCATCACGCAGATCCCCTACATGGTCAACCGCGCCACGATGGTCGAGAAGATCGCCGGGCTGGCCAACGACAAGACGATCACCGACATCTCGGCTGTGCGCGACGAGTCGGACGAAAACACGCGTGTGGTCGTCGAACTCAAGCGCGATGCGGTGCCGAAGGTGGTCATCAACAAGCTGTACAAGTTCACGCAACTGGCCACGTCGTTCAGCGTGAACATACTGGCGATCGACCATGGCCGGCCCAAGACGATGAACCTCAAGGAGTTGATCAATGCCTACATTGAACACCGCCGCGAGGTCATCCTGCGCCGCACGCGTTTTGAGCTGGACAAGGCCGAGGCCCGCGCCGAGACGCTCGAGGGATACCTCTGCGCGCTGGCCAACCTCGACGAGTTCATTCGCATCATTCGCAACTCGAAGAATCGCGAGGAGGCGCGCGTCAAGCTGCTCGCCTTCGAGTTCCCGGAGAAGGTGCTCAACAAATGGGGCATCAAGGCCCGCAAAAAGGAGCGCATCAAGGGAGGATTTTACCTGCTCAGCGAGGCCCAGGTGAACTCCATCCTCGACCTGCGCCTATACCAGTTGACTGGACTGGAGCAGGACAAGATCAAGGCCGAGTACGACGAGTTGCTCGTCAAGATCGAGGACTTGATGGACATCCTGGCCCGGGAGGATCGTGTGCTGGGCATCATCAAGGCCGACCTCAATGACATCAAGGAGAAGTACGCCACGCCGCGCCGCACCGACATCGTCCCGGACGAGGGCGACATGGCGATTGAGGATCTCATCGCCAACGAGGGTGTCATCATTACGCTCACGCACAACGGCCTCATCAAGCGCACCAACGTCAGTTCCTACCGCGCCCAGCGCCGAGGCGGCAAGGGCGTCATCGGCATGGGCACCCGCAAGGAATCGGTCGTGCAGGGCGAGGGCGAGGACTTCATCGAGCACCTGTTCACCGCCAGCACGCACGACTACCTCATGTTCTTCACCAACAGCGGACGGGTGTACGTCCGGCGCGTGCATGAGATTCCCGACATGGGTCGCTCGGCCAAGGGACGCAACATTGCCAACCTGCTTGAGCTTCAGTCTGGCGAAAAGATCGCGGCGCTGATCCGCGTCGAGTCGCAGCAGGACAATAACAAGAAGGACCTCACATGGCAGCAGGAACGGTTCCTGTTCTTTGCCACCGAGAGCGGTACCGTGAAGAAGACCGCGCTCAGTGCCTACGCGAACGTCCGCCGCACCGGCATCAACGCCATCGGAATCAACGAGGGCGACAGGCTCATCACCGTCAAGCTGACTACCGGCCACGACGAGGTCGTGCTGATCACCAGCGATGGCAAGAGCATCCGCTTCAATGAGGAGAACGTCCGATCGATGGGCCGCACTGCGGCCGGCGTGCGCGGCATCCGCCTCGGCACGAAGGATCGGCTTGTCGCCGCAGCCATCGTGGCCAAGGACGCCACGCTGCTCGTTGCCGGCGAGAATGGGATTGGCAAGCGCACTGGGTTTGACGAGTACCGGGTGCAGTCACGCGGCGGCAAGGGCATCATCACCATGAAGACCACCGCCAAGACCGGCGGGGTCTGCGGCGCGCTGGCCGTGCGCGACACGGACGAGATCATGTTGATCACCGTCGGTGGGCAGATGGTGCGTACTGGTGTCGAGCACATCCGGATGACTGGCCGCAATGCGCAGGGTGTCAAGCTCATCAACCTCCACGGCAAGGACCAGCTTCAGGCCATCGCTCCGGTTATTAGCGAAGACGCCGCCGATACTGACGCGGAGGACTGAGATGTCCGCTTCCTTGCTACTCATGTGAGAAGGCGGCCGAAGGCCGGATGAGGTTTAACCGCTTGGCCAAGGGCTTGGTTTAAACCAAGCCGACAAGTTTGCGCCCGGTCCAGTAGACGAGCAGCAGCAGGAGGATGGCGGCGCCCCATCCCGGGTGGCTCCAGAGGCGGGTACGGATTTCGGCTGATCTGGGCTCGGGGAGGACGGAAATCCGTTTGATCACCTCGTCAAGGTCGTCGGTGTTGACGCTTTCTCCGCCAGTAATTGAGGCGATCTCCGCGAGTACCGCGCGGTTCACCGGGCGGCCCAGTTTTTCACGCTTGGGCAGGGACACGGTCAGCTTGGTCTCGAGCTTGCGATCGTGTTCGGAGGCTTCGATGGTAATCTTGAACGGGCCGCCTTCCTGTGGCAACAACTCCGCACTGTATACGCCCCAGCCGCCGTCGGTT
This sequence comes from Verrucomicrobiota bacterium, assembly GCA_030749225.1. Classification (GTDB taxonomy): domain Bacteria; phylum Verrucomicrobiota; class Verrucomicrobiia; order Limisphaerales; family UBA1096; genus UBA1096. Next base: position 4,560 of record JASMKO010000028.1, on the reverse strand, counting down.
TCCGTCAGCTCCAGCTGTTCATCACGCCCGGTGGGTGAGACGATCATGCCGTTGACCTTGCCGTTCTCCAGCGGGAAGCCGGCTTCGTCGAGCACGGTTGCCTGCAGGAACACGCGGTCGCCAACATTGGGGGTTTCAGGCGAGTAGCTCAACCGGATACCCTCCTTTTCGGCGAGGTGCCGCTTGTGTGCCATCCAGCGGGCGATCTGGCTCCAGAAGCGGTAGTGAAACTTGTCCTCGACACCGCGTCGCCAGCGCCACGCGCTGTCGGTGCCCATGAACAGCACCTTGCCTCGCCCGGCGTCCCGGATGGCCAGCAGCGGGATGCGGCCGAACTGGTTGCGCCGCTCCGGGTGCACGGCGAGCACCTCGCTACCGGGCCGGCTCCTAGTCACGCCGGCTGACCAATAAAAACCGGGGAGCATCTTCCAGATTTGGTCGTTCACCATCTCGTCGGCATCGAAGCGCGTGAGCAGGTGACCACGGCCCCGGCTCGAGAGCGTGAGTACCGACTCGTTCTGCAGACCGACGCCGTTGGGTTTGGCGTCGTCGAGCTCGACCGGCATCAGCTCATTGAGCGGGCTGTCCATCAGCGAGAGGTGGTTGCCGCGCCGGCCCGGCATGAAGACCAGCCCGCTGCCCTGCTGCTCGACGAGGCCCTTGATCAGCTCAGCGTCCTTTTCGCTCAACTGCCCCTTTCCGACGCCGACGTCCCCGAGGAACACCACGTCGTAGCGCGTGAGCATCTCACGCGAGCCGGGGAAGGCGGAGAGGTAGTCGCGCCCACCGCCGGGGCCGAGGCTTGGGTGGAACAGCATGCAGCTCAGGTCCACGCCGGGATCGCGGGCGAGGGCGTTGCGCAGGAAGCGGTATTCCCAGCGCGGCTGCGAGTCGACGACCAGCACCCTCAGCTTGACCACGCGTACCGCGATGTGAAACTCCGCCGCGTTGTTGTCCCTCAGTTGTTCCTCCTTCTCGACCGGGAATTCCAGCCGCAGGTCGAACTCACCGACTTCGCGCGGGTACCACATGATTGAGTCGCGGAACCGGTTGTTCGCCGGGAGGGTGATTTTTTTCGCGGCCAAACGCTCAGAGCCGTTCATCAGCCGCACCTCGGTGGCGACGTCGCGCGGCAGGTGGCTTTGCACCGTGTACGGGATGGCGATCTGTTCGCCAAACAGCCCGTACGCCGGCGCCGCGATCTCCTCCATCGCGAGGTCGGGGATTGGCTCGTCCTGCCCGGTGACGACGCTGAACACCGGGATGCCCTCGTCGCGGTAGCGCGTGGCCACGCCGATGGGAGAGGGGCCAAGGTTCCAGTCGCCGTCGCTCAGCAACAGCACGGCCTTGAGATTTTTCTGCTGCCGCAGCACGGAGCCAAGCGCGCCGCTCAGGTCGGTGCCGATCTCGTGCGCTTGGCCAAGCGCGTTCGTGGCGGCCATGCCCGGCTCTGCGGCAAACGCGCCGCTCAACACCTCCGAGCCGGCCTCGAGCGGTGTCCAGAAGGCGCGCTGGGTTTGCGCAGCGAGCCAGTCGGCGCGGGTGACGATGTTGTTGGTGCTGACCACGTCGCGCGTCTGCATGCTCCCGGAGGCGTCGTTGAGAATGATGACCTGAGGTGGGTCGGTGCGCTCGATCTGCCGGATCAACTCCGGGCGTAGCAGCGTGAACGCCAGCATCGCCACCGCCACAAGTCTCATCACCTCGAGCAGGGCGACTTTGCCGCGGCGGCCGTTGCGCTGCCAATTGCCCCAGCCCAGCCACGCGGCCAGCGCCACCACGCCGATCCCGGCGAGGCCAAGCGCAAACGAAGTAGCAAAAGACCAGTGTGTCATGCGGCGGCGGGTTGGGGTTTGGGCGGGGCGTCCTCCGTCGCACGGCCGGGCCGGATGAGCCACGTCTCGGCCAACAGCGCGAGCAGCATCAGGAACAGGATCAGCCGCCACAGTTCGCCCTGCAACGCCGTGTCGTCGCGCTGCGCCTGGAACAGTTGAAACGGCATCGTGCCGAACAGCCCGGCGACGGCCGCGTCCTCGACGCGCTCGAACGCATCCTCGGCGGCCGGCCGGTTGACGACCAGCCAGCGGTCGCCGGACTGGTAGACGCCGGCCTGCGTCTGCACGTCGCCGCGTTGGCCTGTCTCGGCAGACAGCCACTCGAGTTGCATGTCACCCGCGCCGACCTGTCCGCACTCGGCGACCGAGTCGCGCTGCAGTCGGCGGCTCCCGGCGGCCAGCAGGCGCTGCAGCATCGGGACGACCACGTGGCCGTTGCCCATCTCCGACCAGGCCAACAGCGGCAGGGTGGCGCAAAAGTAAACCTCACCTTGGCCAAGCGCCTGGCGGACGAGCAGCGCTTGGCCGTCGTCGAACGCCGCCAACACCGCCGCCTGGCCAACGACCTGTTGCCGCTGCCGTACGCCAAGCTGGGCCAACGGCAGCAGCAATCCCTCGTCAGTGTTGGCCAGCGGCCCCTGGTTTTCGTCCCAGCGGCCAACCGCAAAGCCGTCGTCCTCGCCGGTTTGTTTTTCACCCCAGCCCAAGCCGCTGAAACGGGTCGTGCCGGCCTGGTCTGGCGGGAAAAAAATGACGCGGCCGCCCTCCTCGGCGAATTGTCTCAGAGAGCTGGCCATTTCGCCCTCCGGCAGCGGCGCCTGCCAGACGACAAGCGTGGCGTCGCGGAGATCGGCCGGGGTTGCGTTTGCCGGCGGGAGGCGCCTGGCCGGGGTGCGGCCGTCCCGTCCGGTGGTCGACGCGGCCGCCTGCCATAACGGGCCAAGCGCGCTTTCGGTGACGACCAGGCCGACCGACGGGTGGTCGTCGCTGTACCGGTAGTAGGTGACGTTGTCGCGCGGGTTGCCGTCGGCCGGCAGCGCGAGCTTGCCCCAGCCGCCGGCCTGGTCGCCGACGGCAAAGCGATGTCGCCAGCGGGTCGATTGCCCGTTGACCCTGGCCTCCAGCTCGGTGTCGACGCCGTTGAGCGTGCGGGTGATCGTCGCAGTGCCAGGGGTGGCCTCGGTTCGTTTCAGGTCGGTGGTCAGTCGGACTTCACCACCGGCGGCCGCTGGCTGGCGGGTAAGCTGGGCGACGGAGATCGAGGTGTTGCCGGGCGAGGCCTGCGTGGTGCCGAGCAGGCGAACGCGCACGGTCTGCGGCAGCGAGTCAAACGCCGTGACAAGCGTTTCCCAGCGCGAATCGTCCGGCAGCCAGTTGCTGGCCTGCAGGTCGGAGGCGATCCAAATCTCAGCGGTGCCGGCCTGGTTCTCGATCAGCCAGTCGAGCGCGGCCTGCATCATGGCGGGGAGGTCCGCCGCCGTGTCCGTCGGTTTCGTGCCGGGCAGCTCGGCCAGCGACGCGGCGCTCGGGATTTCGCGCGCCTGGCGCGTGGCGCTGTCGAGCAGGACAAGGTGGCTGCTATTCTCGAATTTCCCGGCGGCGTCGGCCAGCATCCGGAGCGCGTACTCGCGGCGCGACTCGTCCGTCCCGGCGACGCGCGACTCCATGCTGGCGGAGCGGTCGACGAGCAGCAGGATGACATCCGGCGCGCCGCCGAGTGCCCAGCCGACCCAGCCGCCGACGAGCGGCCGCTGCAGGAACAGGAACAACGCCAGCACGGCCAGCATGCGCATCAGCAGGATGAGCAGGTTGCGCAGCTTGGCGTGGCTGGTGGAGCTTCGCGTGGCGGCGAGGAGAAACTGCATCGCCGCCCACTGCCTCGGCCGGTGCCGCATGCGGTTGATGAGGTGGATGATGACCGGCAGCGAAAGCAGAAAACCGCCGAGCAGCAGATTGCCCAGGAAACTGGAGATGAACGGCTCGAGGAACATTCCGTGGGTCAGCTGCGCGTGGCGTGACGGGCGCGCTCGGTGAGGAAATCGGCCAGCACCTGGTCGTACGGTTGATCGAGTGTCACGCGGCGGTAGTCGGCGTTGAACTCGTGGCAGTCGTCCCGCAGCCTGCCGAGGAAGCGCTGGAGCTGGGCCTGATACTCGGCGCGGACGGTGGCCGGCTCGGTGACGATCGACTGCGACCCCTCCATGTCGACGAACCGCACCGGCCGGTCGAACTCGAAGGCCAGTTCCAGCGGGTCGAGCAGGTGAAACAGGGCGAGGTCGTGTTTCTGATAGCGCAGATGCTGCAGCGCATCTCGCAGCTCGCCGCCGTCACAAAAGCAGTCGGACAAAATCACAACAAGCGCGCGGCGGCGGGCCTTCTCGGCCAGTTCATGCAGCATCGGGACGAGACGCGTCCCGCCGGTGGGCCGCGCTTGGCCAAGCGCGTCGAGGATGACCTGCAGATGGGAGGCGTTGCGGCGCGGCGGGATCTCGGGCGTGCTTTTGTCCGTGACATGCATTAGCCCGGCGGCGTCGCCCTGGTTGATGACTAGATAACTGAGCGTGGCGGCCAGGCGCTTGGCGTAGTCGAGCCGCGAGCCGTGCTCTCCGGCGAAACCCATCGAGCCGCTGCAGTCGAGCACGAGGTAACAGCGCAGGTTGGTCTCGGCCTCGAACTCCTTGAGGTAGTAGCGGTCGGTCCGTGCGAAGACGCGCCAGTCGAGCCG
>JASMKO010000027.1 GCA_030749225.1 Verrucomicrobiota bacterium | reverse complement strand
GTCTTGGCGTCCGGCGGGAATTGTTCGTCGTAGAGAAAGACTTCCGCGTTGACTCCCATGTTGTACGGGTCGGGGAAGCGCTCGTCCCGCCTGGGCGTGCCGTCGTAACGGTACGGATTGGCCGAGTGCTGCCGCTTTATGGCGTGCTGCGTCGGTTCGGCCGTGCCATCCAGCTTGCCGGCGTTGGCCAAACTGTGCCGCAACAGGTCAAGCCAGCCTTCGGTTGCCTCGCGCTGGGCGGCGTCCACCAACGCGTCGAGGGTCGCTTGGCCAATTGCGATCATCTCTCCAATCTCGAGCAGGGCAAATCGGATTACCCGTACGCTCGGATGGTCGGCCAGCGGGTTGGTCTCGGTTAAGTGATGTTGTAGGCTGTCCCGGAGGGAGGGCAAGATAATATCGTAAACCCCAAGCAACAGTTCGGCGGTGGTTGGAGCGGCAAGGATCTCGTCGAACAGGATCTCAAGGTGCTCATCAGGTACAGCCTCTAGCCCAAGTGGCGGTTCACGCATCTCGCCGATACGCTGACGCAGGGCGGCGACGTGCTCAGCGCAGTAATGCGAGTGCAGGCTGAAGGCCATTTTTAATTCGTAAACTGGTTCGGAAGGGATTCTGTCGTTGAAAACCTGATGCAGTCGCTTGAGCGAGTAATGGTAGCGCTTTAGGCGACAAACGCATTCGTCTACGGAAAGTCCGGGGCGTTGTGCCTCATCGAAGGTGCAAATGCCGGCCAACGGTGGTGGCTTATCGGCTGTACGCTTCGATGTCATGGGCTTGATACGCGGTAGAATCGCTGTCTGCTGCCTTCCTCCGGTGACACGACGAACTTGACGACCTTTGTGTCCGTCACGAACTCGTTTACCTCAAGTTTCTTCCAGTCGCCCGAGGCGACATCGTCGCTGGAGTGGAGGGAGTAGGAGTTACCAGGCAGGGCAAGGAATTGGATGGCCACGCGGCCGTCGTCGGTGCGGTTGATTTCGGTGAATAGTATGTCGCCTGGTGTGCCGCCTGTCACGAGGCTCGCTCGCCAGTTGCCCGGGTCGCGCTCGCTAATACGGCCAGAGAGCAGTTCCAGCGACGAGCCGCCGCCGTCGGCTGCGCTTGGCCAAGGGTCCTCCGTGGAGTAGTTGACCGTGTAGACAACCTGGCCGTCGGGGTCGAGCAGACTGATTTCCTCGCCAGAGTTGGAGAGGCTGCCCCCGTAGGTGCCCAGTAGCGGGGCATCCGGATGTTTCAGAAGAAACGCCGCCGGGTCGTCGTTGGGAATGAGTAGGCCGGATTCCCACGGTGCGAGCGTCTGGTCATCAAATGTAAACTGAACGCCGGAGAGGCTCACACCGGCGAGATTCAGCGGAACAGCGGCCGTGTTTTTCAGTTCGATAAACTCGAAAACTTTTCCGTCAATCGGGTTGTACATTAGTTCCGTGATTTTTAGGGCCGCTGCTGGGGAGATGACAACAGAGGCCGTGGAAGGGGCGCTCCAGATATCGCCGCTTTTTGCGCGAACGGTGATTGTGGAGCTTTTTTCAATGGCAACTGGAATGCCGGCGGCATCCATGAGCGTGGCTTCGAAGTTGAAGCTAAGGTCTTTGTCGTACCGGGAGCCGCGGTGCACCTCCACCGCAAAAATATTCGCTCCTTGCTTGAAATTGGGCAGATCGATGAAGTAGGAAAAAAACTTTCGACTGTCGCGGGATGAATTACGCTTTTCAGAGTAGCTTGATGAGCGAATTGTGCCGACTTTCATGTTGCTGCGGAACAATTCCTCCCCGTTCAGGTAGACGACCGCGCCGTCATCCCGCAGCAGGTTGATGAGCAGCGCCTTGTTGGTGAATTCATCGATCTGAAAGGGTTTTCGGAAATAAATTGTGGTGTGGTATTTCGTGCTGGGATCGGGGCCGCGATCCACGGCGGTGGCTTCATCCCCGTCCCCATAGCCCAGTTCCGCCTTGCCGGCCTTCCAGTCGTTGTCGTCATAATCGATCGTAGTCCACGGTTTTCGGTTCAGGCTGACGCCGGTGTCGAGATACTTCCACTCTGCCCCCTTTTGAATGAAGGGCTCGACCTGCATTTTGCCCAGCCGGATGGCGCTTGGGTTGATGCTGCCGTCTGCCATCCGCGGGTCGGTGCCGTCCGCGGTGTAGTACACCTCGTTGCTTTGCGCACTCACTCCTAGGCTGAAACCGGGCAGGACGGACCCTTCGGTCATGCTTAACAGGGGCGAGGGGATCGAGTCAAACTGGGTGTCCATCCATTTCAGGCGCTGGGAAATCCAGTTTTTCAGCTGCTTGATTTCTGTCTGGAATCCGGTCTTCGAGTTGACCAGTCGCCACTTGGTAAAGTTGCGTTGGGCTGCTTCGTTAAGTAGGTTTTCCCATTCATTAATGATGGTGAAGATATTTTTTTCGCTCATCACATTGCCTCGCACTTCACCCCAGCGCTGGGCGTACTGTTCCTTGAACGTCTTGTTGCGAATGATCCGCGACCACCAGCCATAGATGTAACTGCCGGACCAACCGACCGGGTTAGCCGCACGCCCGTCATCGTCACAGCCCATGGTGCGATCAAAATCCCACACCGGCCCATACTCAATGCGTTTGTTTCGATCCTTGAAAAAATAGGTACTGAGACGCAGTCCGTCCGGGTTCTTCGTGAACTCGTTGAGCATGTGGTGATCGATCCACGACAGGGGATCGATGTAATCGGCGTACTTGGTTTTGTGGTTCAGGTTCTTGTATGCGTTGTTGAAGTAGTTGCGCACATAGCCGCTTTGTTTGGCGGTGACCTCGTCCTCCTTAGGATCGACCCACTTGACGCTCTGGCCACCCGCGCTGAAGCCGGAGTCTCCCGGGTCAGGGCGGTCGATTTTGAACATATAACCGCCGGTCAACTCAGGTTCCTTAGTGTCTTCAGGATTGATGCGGGTGATGTCCACGCGGTTTTTGTCTCGCTTGATTTTTTCCATGAACACATAAACGCCGACGTAGTCGTTGTAGCTCAATGCGCCGCCGTTGGTGTTGACAAATACTTCGCAAAACCGGGTACGCACAGCGTATCGGCCGATCTGGTTGCTCAACTCATAAATCAGAGCATTGCGGATAAGCGCCCGGTCAAAATTGTACGGGGCGTAGAGGATCCAGTCCGATTCCTCAGGTAGGCCCAGCGGGGTGATGTCCCGGTCCTCGCCGAAGTCATCCCGGGCCTCGATGGTGAACGCCTTCTTTGGGCGATTCTGGGTGCTGGAACCGCGAATCTTGATCCCAACGCGGGTTCCCAGTGTGGGGTTGTCCATCAAGCTGGTACGCTTGTCGCTGCTAGGCTCGTAAATCGTCATGTACGCGTTCTTGTACGGGTCTGACGGGATGCCACCTCCCTTGAAATTCTCGATCACAACGACTGGCAGGTTGGAGGTGAACTTGCGCGCATTGGAGGCAATTTGCAGGTATTCATGCGTGATAGGCGGTCCGCCGAAGCCGTCGGTAGTGAAGCATCGGGCTGTAATCAGTGAGGATTTACTGATGCGGATGGCACCGGTATATTTCTTGGAGGTGGAACTGGGCAGTTTACCGTTGGAGGTGTAACGGATCGTTTCCCCTGGTACGCTGGGTTTCAGGGTGATTGAGAGCGAGGAGGTAAAGCTGTCGCTTTCTTTCGAGAAGATCGGCGTTCCCGGCATGGGTGGGGAGGGGCTTGAGTTAAGGCGGCCCGGGGTCGGGATGGTCAGGAAATTGTGGTTACTAGGATCCGCTTTTTCCTCGGCACCTCCGATGAGTATCGGCATCAGGAAGAACTCATTGCGATCGCTCCGGTGGTCAAAGGCCTGCACGGCCAGCACGTTGGCGCTTCCGTTTTTCAGTAGGTGTACATACTCGCCTAGGTCGAAGTCCATGTAGGAGTCATTATTGTTGTTGGACGTGGCGTAGGAGTTATATTTCGGATTGGCGGGGGCGTTTTGTGAAGCAATCTTTTCCCCGTTCAGGTAAGCGATGAAGCCGTCGTCAAACTGAATTCGGAGGATAAGGTAGCCGAGGGCATGCCGGTCTTTGATGGTGAATTTTTTTCGTGTCCAGATCACGCGCTTGGAGGTCGAGACCTTGGTCTTGATCAAGCCAGTCAGGTTCGACCCGGTGCGTTGGAAGCCGAAACCGGACTGCCCGTTCTTCCAACTGGTGGTTGGTTTGAAGTCAGGCTTGGTCCAGTCCTGAGTTTCGTGAGACCTCGACGGGGTCAGGTATTGGAAGGTGGCGTGCGCCGGGATGATCTGCTCGGCCTTGCCCATCATCGGCACACCGAAAGCCTGATTATCGGTCAGCGCCGGATACCCTGGCTCATACTTGTCAGCGAAGGTGCCATCCGGCTTGGCCAAGCCGAGGAATTCGCCCGCCCGCGCGAGCCTGAAGCTCGTATGCAGTGGTTTACCCGGTTCGGCGATGTTATTGCCGGAGGCGTGGATGACCATGAATTCCCCCGGGGGAATGGAGACACCGGGGAAGACCCATTTCATCGGCGATTCCGGTTCGTCGCTCAAACCCCAGCCAAGCAGGTTGGCTGCTGTTTCTCCCGGGTTGTACAGTTCAACCCAGTCCGATGTTTCCCCGAAATCATCCTTCAACGTGCGGTCGTTGGCAGCGACGATTTCGCTGATAAACGGCTCGCTGCCCAGTCCGGTCATCGCTTGGCCAAGTGCCAACAGTGTGGGCAACAAAGAAACGTAAAATTTGTTCTGCATTTTGATGGGCCGGCAACAAGGAGGTTTGCCAGCGACGCGGAGGGGGAAACTAACCCGCTTGACCCAGCGGCAAAAGCCGAATGTTACCCACTTAGGTGGTTGTACTGGAGGGCTGCCTCGCGCTCCAGCAACGCAGGGTGGCCGTAGTGAAAGCCACTGTACCACGGGTGCGGCGTGAGGTTGCTTAGATTTTCCCGGTTCAGCTTGCGCAGCGCGGTGATCAACGGTCCGCCGCTACCGATGGCCTCCGAGGCGAAGGCGTCCGCCTCGTATTCGAACTTGCGCGAGCAAAAGTTCGAGAGCGGCGAGAGCCAAAACGTCACCGCTCCAGCTAGCAGGCCGAACAGAAGGAATACACCGGCAATCACGGGTTCAAAGCCGAATGATTTGGCAAACCAAGACTGCCCCGCAAGGATGCTTAACACCCAAAAACCAATCAGAGTCGTGACGAACGACCACGCGATTCGCTTCGGCACGTGCCTGAGTTTGTAATGGCCAATCTCATGCGCGAGAACGGCTTCCAATTCGGCCTCGTCGAGTTGCTCCACGAGCGTGTCGAACAGGGCGATTTTCCGCCCCTTGCCCAAGCCGGTGAAAAAGGCGTTTGAGTGTTTCGAGCGCTTGCTGCCGTCCATCAACTGGATGCCGGCGTTAACGAAACCTGTCCGCTTGGCCAAGTCGTCGAGCCGATCTCGCAGCGCCCCGTCCGGCAGCGGACTGAATTTGTTGAACAATGGGAGAATGAAGATCGGGGCCAAGACGCTCATCAAAAGTTGAAACACCACCACCGTGCCCCACGCCCAAAGCCACCAATGGCTACCGCTGGCGTTTACCAACCAGAGCAGCAGTGACAGCAATGGCACACCGAGGGCGAAGCTCAACGCAACGCCCTTAGCTTGGTCAGCCCACCAAGTGTGCTGGGTGGAGTTGTTGAAACCAAATCGCGCTTCCAGTCGAAACTGCGACCACCACGAGAATGGCAGGCTTAATGTCGACATCAGCAGGATTACTATCCACAACGCAATCGCGAATCCCCATGCGGATTCCCCGGTCCACGCTGCAACCTGCTCGAATATCGTTGCAAGCCAGCCGGTGAACAACAGGGCACAAAGCAGTACAGTGCTGTACGTATCGGACAGGGTTCCGAAGCGGGCCTTGGCCAGTGTGTAACGCACCGATTTGCGGTATGTCGCTTCGTCCATGATTTCCCGGAAAGCCTCCGGCACCTCATCAGCGTGCCTTCGTACATAGTCCGAATTCAAGGAGTCAAGCCATAGCTCAAAAAAATAGCGGAGCAAAATCAGCCCAAGGACAATGATGGCGAACGGTGTCATGGTTTGTTAAGTGTTTCTTCGATTGAGTCGTGCAGGGCGGCGAAGATTTTTTTGACCTGCCGCTGTGTGGTGCAGAACGGCGGCATAACCACGATAACGTTGCCGATAGGCCTTGTCAAAACACCGCGCTTGGCCAAGCCATCGCAGACGCGGATTCCAGCCTGTTCGGCCAAAGCGAACGGTTTGCGCGTCCGCCAGTCACGCACTAGTTCCACCGCCAACACGCAACCGACCTGCCGGATGTCGCCGACCTGCGGCAGACGCCAAAGCCGCTTGGCCTCCGTCTGGAGATTGGCGGCCATTTTTTTGCGTTTATTTGCTGTGGCCTTGGCTTGCAGGAGTTCAATACTGGCCAAGCTCGCGGCGCTGCCCAGCGCGTTACCGGTGTAGCTGTGGCCGTGGAAAAATGTCTTGAACTCGGAGTAGTCGCCGATGAAGGCGTTGAACACCTTGCGCGTGGTCAGTGTCGCTGCCATTGGCAGGTAACCGCCGGTGAGCCCCTTGGCCAGGCAGAGATAGTCCGGTTGTATGCCCGCGTCATGGCTGGCAAACAGATGATCAGCAGCCCGCCCCAGGCCGGTCATCACCTCGTCGGCGATGAGTTGTGCATCGTGGCCTCGGGCGATCTCCGCGACGCGGCACAGCCAACCTTTCGGCTGCACTATCATCCCGGCCGGTCCTTGCAAGCCTGGCTCGATCAGCAATGCAGCATAATTGCTTCCCCGTTTTTTGCGGGCGGCAAACCGCTGCTCAACTTCGTCAACGCACTCGAGGCGGCAGTTGCGGGTGTCGCGGGCGTCGCTGCGTTCCGGCTTGGCTTTGTTGAATTGGCAACGGTAGCAATACGGCGACATGACCTTGTCCGTTTTGAACAGCATCCCGGAGTATGCCTTGTGAAACAGGTCGATATGCCCGGCACTGACCGCCCCGATCGTGTCACCGTGGTAAGCACCGTTGAGCGACAGGAACCTTGGTTTGCGGGCGCGACCGGTGCGCCGGGCGAATTCATAGGCCAGTTTGAGCGCCACCTCGATCGCCGTGGAACCGTCGTCGGAGTAAAACACCTTGGCCAAGCGCGGCTGTCCCTTTGACAGGCCGGAGCGCAGGCTGGCTAATTTAACGAGCGCATGGCCAAGCCGCGCCGCCGGGCCGCTGCCCAGGCCCAGCGCGGAAGTGTGGGCCACCTTGGCCAACTGGGTGCGAATGGCGGCGTTGATTTTCGGGTGGTTGTGCCCGTGAAGGTTGGTCCAGATGGACGAGTTGGCGTCGAGGTATTCCCGGCCGTGCACGTCCCAAAGCCGTGCGCCCTCGCCTCGTTCGATGAGGAGCGGTTCGCGCTTGAGCCAGTCACGCATTTGCGTGAAGGGATGCCACAAATACTGCTGATCAAGCTTGGCGAGGGCGTGCTTTTTCATTCGTTGGTGAGGCTGATGGGGGTGAAAGGGGATAGGTCAAGTTCAAAACCGGTTCCGAACGGTTGATCGTTGACGCTGCCGAGGTCGATTTGGCCGTCTCGGATGACGAGCGTAGACCAGCCCCTTTCACTCGTCCGGTAAAGTCCCGCATGTCCGTCGAGCACCTGGCGCTGCGTGGCTACCGGGAACTGCGACAGTCCGGCCATGTAATGGTGTCCGTTGCGCTCAACGCTCTCAATGCCGAGCGCCGCCATAACAGCCAAGTCCTGGATCACGGCCACGGGACCGACGTTGCACAAATCCTCCCCACTCATGACCGCCGTCTGCCCGGTTTCGCGCCTTGCGCCGAGCAAACAGGCGTTAGCGGCTCCTTTGAAGATGCCCTTGCAGTTTTTGTGGCTCGTCCCGGCATAGCCAAGCGCCACTGCGGTGGGCAGACTTTCGGTCGTGGCGTCAGACTCGTCGATGATTATCGGCGGCCGGTGCGGCCAATCAGCGAGTTCCTCGCCTACCGAATCCTCCAACGCAATGTCGCGATGTAGTGGTTGTTCGACGAAAAGAAGGCGTTGAAAAAACGTGGACAGTTTCGCGTCTCCTGCGAGTCTCTCCCAATGAAGGCGGAATGCTTCCACGGAAGCAAACTGTTCGTTGCCGTCGAGGCTGAAAGCAAAGTCATCCGCCCCATGCTGCGTGATTGTCGCTGAGACGCGTTGCAAGCGATCGAGGTCAGCTTCGGTGTCACCGCTGATCTTGATTTTATAATGCTGCAGACCGTACTCCCGGATACATTGGTCGAGCGATTGCGGCAGCGAGTCGTTCAGGCGTTCGCCGGCGGGGATCGAATAGCTTGATAATGGGTCAGCTAAGCCAACCGTGTGGCGCGCCAGCACCTTGGGTAACGGCTGTTCCGGCAGTAGTTCTGTCGCAGAGCGCTTGGCCAAGGCCGGGTGGATTGCTCCCGGTTCAAACCCCAGCGTATGGTCGCGCAGCGCTTGGGCAAGCGGGCGACTCGTGGCGCGACAGACCGACTCGATCAATGCCCGCTCCCACAGTGAGGTCCCAAAATGGGCAAGCAATGGGGGGATGTTTTTCGCTTTCGCCCAATCGGCCTGGGCATTGTAGATCGTCTGCCAAGCGGCGAAGGCCGTCATAGCCTCGACGCCGATCGTGTGGGCTAAGGCATGACGGATCACCAGCAGCATGTCGGCAATCTCTTTGTCGATCGGATCGTCCGGCACCTTGGTGAACCACTTTGGGGGCAGCAGGTCTGAGGCAATGCCCCACGATGGGTGGCCGTCCACCTCAGTTTCGAGTCGGGCAAACAGCATCGGCACCTCTGTCATCGTGGCGATGCCGTACTTGAACGGCATCCGCGTCTTGAGTTGGATTTGGTGAATGGAGCCCCCGGTAATTTTCAACGGCACGCCGGAGTCATAATGTGTCGGGGCTTCGGCTTCAAGTTTGGCTGCATGTAGTTGAGAGCTTTGCGATCGCAAGCCAGTGGCGTACCGTTCCGGCCGTGAAGCTGCTTTTCATTGGCGACATCGTCGGGAAACCAGGCCGCAGGGCGGTGCGGTATTTTTTGCCCCGCCTCCGGGAGTCGCATGGGGTTGGCTTCGTTGTAGCCAACGGAGAGAATATGGCCGGCGGTTCAGGTATAACCGCAGCGACGGCGACCGAGGTGTTCGAGGCGGGCGTGGACGTAATGACCGCCGGTGATCATTTGTGGGATCAGCGCGAGGTGGAGTCGATGCTGCTCAGCGAATCGAGGTTGTTGCGACCAGAGAATTATCCTGAGGGAACGCCAGGACAGGGCTACCGCGTTTTTTTTAAGGACGGACTACCGCCGCTGGGCGTGCTCAACCTGCAGGGGCAGACGTTCATGAGATCGGTCGAGAATCCCTTCTTCGCCGCCGAGGATGCCGTGGAGATGCTCCGAAAGAAGACTTGCGTGATCTTTGTGGACATGCATGCAGAGGCTACCTCCGAAAAGATCGCGATGGGGCGTTTTCTCGACGGGAAAGCAAGCGCCGTGGTGGGGACGCACACGCATGTGCAGACCGCCGACGAGCAGATCTTCCCGGGCGGAACGGCATTCCTATCCGATGCCGGGTTCACCGGGCCGCATGAGAGCATTTTGGGTCGCGAGATCGAGCCGATTCTGCGGCGCTTCCTCACTTGCCGACCGCAACGTTTCGGTGTCGCTTCCGAGCGCGTGATGCTGCATGGCGCCGTGATCGACATCGACGATGAAACCGGCAGAGCCGTTTCCATCGAACGTGTTTCCGAGCAAATGCCACAGGAAGAGACCGAAGCATGAGCCGACGCCTGCAACAGAGCCAGTGGGATTTCGGCGATGCAGCGGAATCACAGATGCCGCGAACAGTTTACGGTGTCAGCGAGTTGAACCGGCAGGTGAAGGCGATGCTGGAAGGCAAGATTGGGACGGTCTGGGTAGAGGGGGAGATCACCGGCTTGCGAAAGCAGGCATCCGGTCATGTTTATTTCGCGATCAAGGATGAAGGCGCCCAACTAAGCTGCGCGTTGTTTCGGGGAATCGCCCCGGAGAGTCGCCCTTTGCTCAATGACGGGACACAGGTGCTCCTGTGCGGGGAGATTACGTTGTTTGAGGCTAGGGGGCAGTATCAGTTGCTCGTCCGAAAGGTGGAACTGAAGGGGCAGGGGGTGTTACAGGTCCGGTTCGAGAGGTTGAAGCGCAAGCTGCAGGGCGAGGGGTTGTTTGCATCCGGACGGAAGCGGCTATTGCCAGAGTTTCCTGCTAGAATCGGCCTGCTCACTTCTCCGAGCGGCGCGGCGATCCGGGATGTGCTGCATGTCGTTCAAGAGCGCAACCCGTCGCTGCAAATCGTGCTGGAGCCGTGCCACGTACAGGGCGATAATGCCGCGGCAGAGATAGCCAACGGTATCCAGCGCCTCAACCGATGGAGCGCACGCCAGGCTGAACCGCTGGACTTGATCCTGATGACTCGGGGTGGCGGCAGTTTGGAAGATCTTTGGGCGTTCAATGAGGAAGCGCTGGTCCGAGCCGTCCACGATTCGGGGTTGCCGGTGGTGTCCGCCGTGGGGCATGAGATCGACACCCTGCTAAGCGACTTCGTGGCCGATGTCCGGGCGGCAACCCCAAGCGTGGCCGCCGAGTTGATCACACAAGGCGTGTTCGCCTCGCGCGGCTTCCTAGTGGAGGCAGCTTCACAATTGGATCGCTTGGCCAATCGGGGTGTGGGTTTGGCTGCGCGCGACTTGACATCACTCGCCGGCCGGCTCGATCGGGTGCATCCGCGTCGCCTGCTGGACGACTGCCTTCAACGCCTTGACAGCCAGTTCGAGGGCCTAGAGCGTCTTGCCAGGCAGGTGGTGGCGGTCCGGCGGGAGCGTCTCGGCTTGGCTATGCAGCGTCTGGCATCACTCCGGCCGACGGCATTGTTAGCACGGCGCGAGGAGCAGTTGACCTGGTTGCAAAGCCGCTTGGCCAACGCGCCACGCCGCATCCATGGCGACTGTGCGGCAAGGCTGAATCAGGCGATGGGCCAACTTGATCTGCTGTCGCCCAAGGCCGTGCTGGCCCGCGGATACTCAATCACTCAGGACGCAAGAACAGGGGAGGTTTTGAGGGATGCGAGGAAAGCTAAGCGCGGCCAGGTACTGTGTACGCACCTACATGCCGGGGAGATTAGTAGCACGGTTAACGATCCGGAAACTTACCACTAAAGTTTCGGAGTATGCGGTCGATCTTATTTCCGGACACCATCCGTCCAGAACAAGCATGAGAGAATTGGCAATGGTCAAGACAATGCGCGATTCACTGCAGACGCTTCTTCTGCATCACCATCTCAACGAGGTGGCACGCGGTTTTTTTAAGGCTGTGAGGCTGGGGAATTTTGCTGAGGCGAAGTCGCGAATGTCCGCGACATGGCAGGTTGTGCCAGCGGATGAGTTGAGTGAGATGATTCGCAACGACCTTGCGCTGCTGTCGCTCTCGACGGCGACCCACTTCGGTTTGGTAATGGATGACGGGGTGAGAGCGGTGTTGGACACCTACCTCTACTTTGAAGGCGGCCATTGGCTCTCGTGCGGGGTGAGCCTCGCGCAGGAGCAGGGTTGCTGGGGGGTCGATACGGTCAATCTGCTCCGGGAAGATTGGTCACCCGAACGGCTACAGGCGAAGTCAGTCGTAGAGTAGAGCAGCGAGTCTCCGCCAACTCCGGTCGGCACGTGAGCATTACTCCCACTCGATTGTTGCTGGGGGCTTGCTGGAGATGTCGAGGCAGACTCGGTTCACGCCATCGACCTCGTTGATGATCCGGCTTGATAGTGTCTCGATCACCTTGTACGGCAACTTCACCCAGTCGGCCGTCATGCCGTCTTTCGACTCCACCGCGCGTACGGCGATGGTGTAGTCGTAGGTTCGTTCGTCGCCCATCACGCCGACACTGCGCACAGGTAGCAGCACGGCGAAGCTCTGCCATATTTTGTAGTACAGTTTGTTCGCCTTCATTTCCTCGACGACGATCGCATCGGCGTTGCGGAGAATTTTGCATCGGCCCGGGGTAACCTCACCAAGGATGCGCACTGCCAACCCGGGGCCGGGGAACGGTTGGCGCATGACGATCTCCCTGGGCAGGCCAAGCTCGGTGCCGAGTTGGCGGACCTCGTCCTTGAACAGGCAGCGGAGCGGTTCGATCAGGTTGAACTTCATCTTCTCCGGTAGGCCGCCGACGTTGTGATGGCTCTTGATGAGGGCCGCTGGATTGCCGCCGATCGGCACAGACTCGATGACATCGGGGTACAGGGTGCCTTGCGCGAGAAATTTGGCCTTGCCCACCTTGCGCGTTGCTGCTTGGAACACGTCGATGAAGGTATTACCGATTATCTTCCGTTTCTTCTCTGGATCGGTTACGCCCCGGAGTTTGCGCATGAACAGGGCCGTGGAATCCTCGTAATGGAGCTTCACCTTGAAGTTTCGTCCGAACACTTCCTTGACGACAGCTGCCTCGTTGGCTCGAAGCACGCCGTTGTTCACAAAAATGCACGTTAACTGCTTGCCTATGGCTTTGTGGATCAATGCCGCCGCGACACTTGAGTCCACGCCGCCGCTCAAGCCGAGGATCACCTTTTCTTTGCCAGCCTGCGCGCGGATCTCCTCTACAGCTTGTTCAACGTAGTTGCGCATGGTCCATTTCCGCCCGCAGCCGCAGATTTTATAGACAAAGTTGGAGATGATTTTTTTGCCCTTCGGCGTGTGGACGACTTCCGGGTGGAACTGTAGGCCATAAAAGCGCGACCGCGCATTTTCGATCGCTGCGAAGCCGGAATTTTCCGTGGTGGCCACAGCCTTGAAGCCACCCGGCAGGCGGGTCAACTTGTCGCCATGTGAGTTCCAGACCTGCAATTCGCGCGCCAACCCCTCGAACAACCGGCAGCGTATGTCCCTGACTCGTAGTGTGCCCTTGCCGTACTCCCGTTTCCGGCCCCTCTCGACTTTGCCCTTGAGAAACCTGGCCATGACCTGAAGGCCAAAGCAGATGCCGAGCACCGGCACGCCTAATTTGAAGATCTCCTTGTCCGGCAGGGGGGCATTCTTGGCGTAAACACTGGAAGGCCCACCGGAGAGGATGATGCCGCTTGGACTCATCTTCGCGATGTCGGGAGCGGGCGTGTTGTAATGGATGATAGTGGAATAAACCTTGCACTCTCGAATGCGTCTCGCAATGACCTGCGTGTATTGCGAACCAAAATCCAGGATGACAATCTGCTCGTTCATCGGGTTGAAAAGGGGGGAATAAAGCCGTTAAACCAAGCACTTTGCGAGAGAAAAAACATGCCCAGGCGATTTCGATTGGGCGAGCGGTGGAAAAAAGCACCTGTCGACTTGGCCGTTACACCAACTCAGGGATCGGCTTGCCGTGCCGGACGATCATGACCGGCCGGCCGGTTGGGGTGTGGTACTCCTTTGTGTGATCAATACCCAACGAATGGTAGAATGTGGCCGCGACATCGTCAGGTGTGATCACCCGGTCGCGCGGGCCTTCCCCCTTGGCATCGGACGCGCCGATCACCTGCCCCCCCTCCATGCCGCCCCCGGCGAGGAGGCAGAACATCGCCCGTGGATAATGGTCGCGCCCCCCGCGTTGGTTGATTTTCGGGGTGCGACCAAACTCGCCGGTCACGAACACCGCTGTGGTTTCAAGCAGGTGCTTGGCATCGAGCGCACGGAACAGTCCGGTCAGCCCGTCAT
This sequence comes from Verrucomicrobiota bacterium, assembly GCA_030749225.1. Classification (GTDB taxonomy): domain Bacteria; phylum Verrucomicrobiota; class Verrucomicrobiia; order Limisphaerales; family UBA1096; genus UBA1096. The sequence continues at coordinate 3,970 of JASMKO010000027.1, read as the reverse complement.
CGAGGTTGGGCAGGTTGTTGTCCTTGAGGCGGGTGAAATTGTCGCGATGCGTGTCCCAGCCGCCAAGTTGCACACTGACCAGCCGCACCCCCGACTCCACCAATCGGGTGGCCAGTAGGCAGCTTTGAGAGAAGGCGCCTTCGCCAAACAGCCCGGAGATTGCCGGGGATTCGCGAGTCAAGTCGAACGCCTCCCCTGTCCGACTCGAGCGTATCATTTCGTACGCCTTCTGGCTGAACTCATCCATGCCGCTTAGCACTTTGTCCTCTCGGGCGAACGAGCCGAAGGCGGTGTCATAGCGCTTGACTAGGTCGTTGCGACGGTCGATGTCGGCCAAAGTCAGACCGTTCGACAGAGATAAGCCGCGGATGTTCATTGGTTGCCCGGCTTTCGGCGACGAACCGGTTTCAAACGGTCCATACTCCAGCCCGAGAAAGCCAGTCGGCGCAGTGGCGCCTTTGGGGATGGCCACTGAGCTTGGGATATCCCTCGATGCACCGAGTTCCTTGCTGACCACGGCACCATAGGTTGGGTACTTGAGGGAGGGCAGGGGGCGGTTGCCGGTCATCAAGTATTCCGCCCCGAGCCGATGGGCGGCCAACGTGTGACTGACGCCCCGCAGGATGGCATATTTGTCGGCGCACTTGGCCAATTTCGGGAGATGCTCGGAGATGCGGATGCCGGGGACATTCGTGGCAATCTCGGAGAACTCGCCACGATGGGTGTCAGGTGCGTCCGGTTTCATGTCAAACGTGTCCATATGGCTTGGGCCGCCGGCCAGTCGGATGTAAATGGCCGACTTCGCTCGGGCACTGGCTTCCGCGTTGGCTTTGGCTAAGCCGAGGTAGTCTGGCAAAGCAAGCCCGAAGCCGCTCAAAGCGCCGACCTTGAGGAAATCGCGCCGCGCGATTCCGTTACAATAACGATGAGTTGCCATGTTTTGGTTCGTTTAATGGTTTACAAGAAACTCCTTGGTGTTGAGCAGAACCCAGAGCAGATCACGAACCGCCCCAATTTTATCTGGGCTGGAGCCAATGTCCGCCCGCGCCATCTCCAGTTCGATCGCCGAGGGCATGCGGCTGAGCGTTCGCAGGAAGGTCATGTTGATGAGCTTGTCCACTTCCTGCGCCGTGATCGGTCGTTTGGCCAAGCGGCCTTTCGCTGGGTCGTCGCCGAGCTTGCGGATGGCATGGTTGAGTCCCTGCAGCGCTTGGCGATGACTCTTCAGGGCTGCCTGATATTGCTGCGCGGCCTTCGGGTTGCTTGCGTCTCGCGGTTTTTTGGGTGGCTTGGCCTGGAGTCTTTTCCGCTGGCCAACCAACTGTTTAAGCCGCTTATCCGCCTTCGCATGGCTCGCGGATTTGGTTTTGCCGGAGTACCATTCCGTGATCTCGGCGATCCAGCCCTTGGCCCGCCGGTCACTGCCGTTGATCATGGAAATCAGCGCCGGGTCATTCCGGGTGAACACCGCCTGCAGCAGGGTGGGGTCGCTCGAGCGCTCACAATCGCAGTTTTCCGTCCGGTCAGGCTTGCCGAAAACGGACAGTGCGTAGTTGAGTGAGTTTGACTTCCTGTTGTTCCGGTCTGACGTGGCGGGACCAATGGTGCGGTCGATTGGGCTCTTGGTCATCGCTGTGACCCGTGTATTGGACGCGGTGGCCTGCGTGATCGCGTCGACAACCACCTCAGCCGGAAGGCGCCGAACAACCATGCGGCTGAAATTGTGCTCGTCTCCGCGGTTGGTCTCATTTGGTTTCCAACTACGTTGGTAGGTGTCGCTGTTGAGAATGGTTCGGTGCAGCCATTTCATGTCGTAACTGTTCTCGACAAGCCCCTTGGCCAAGTAGTCCAGCAGCGGCGCGTTGGATGGCGGATTGGCCAGGTTCATGTCGTCCACAGGCTCCACGATACCGCGGCCGAAATAGTTGTGCCAAACCCGGTTCACAAACGCCCGGGCAAAGTACGGGTTGTCGTCGGATCGAAGCCAATCCATCAATGGTTGGCGCGGGTCGGCGTAATTTGTCAGGTGCACCTCCTCGCCGCCGAGGACGCTGGGAGTGATGACCCTACCGCTGTATCGCTTTTTCTTGTTGTTCGCCTTTTTCCGCACAGGCCGGCTTTTTGGGTTGGCAATGTAAAGCTCCTGCCATGGCACCGCTTGACCGGCTTGAGCGCGGCGCTTGATCTCAGACCTTAATTCCTTTCGGTTGGTTTTCTTCTTCTTGTCATACCCGACCGACTCCTCGATTTCTCTCATCAGCGACTGGTAATTTTTGCCCCCATCCCCCTTATCGCTTTTCGGCGTGTTTGCCTTGTACTGAATCGGCTCGAAGAAGGCCTGAAACTTTTTGAAGTCCTGCTGGGTCCACTGGTCAAACGGGTGCTTGTGACATTGGGCGCACTGGATGCGCACACCGAGGAAGGCGTGAGCAAAGCTCAGTGCCTTTTCCTCCGGTTGGCGAACATTCCGTCGCGCCCAATAGTATGGCATGCTTTTACGCGTATGAAAGGGGACGGGTTTATCCGCCTTGTAATGCTGGCTCATGCCCTTGGCGAACTTCATGAACGACTCACCATCACGACGGCTAGTGGCCATGATGAGGCCCTCCGCGATACGGTCGTATGGTTCGTTGTTGCGAACGCGATGGTAAATCCATTCATACCAATGTTGTGCCATCTCATTACGGAACACGGGGTCGGTCTGGTTTTGGGGGTTGTTCCCTGTGTAGTCGCACAGTTTTGTGGTCCACCACGCCGCGTATGCAGGCCGGTTGAGCAGTTCATCAATTTTCTTGGAACGCTTTAGCGGCGAGCGACTCGCAACGAACGACTTTATCTCCTGAGGCAACGGGAGAGAACCAGTCAGGTCGAGGCTCACGCGCCGGAGAAATTCCTCATCGGTACATTGGCCTGAAGGCACAATCCCAAGCTTCCGCAGCTTGGATACGATCCGTTCATCGACTCCTGTTCGAGTGGCAACCTCCGGGTAGGCATCTCTGAATCGGTCGGATACCGGACGGTACACCGGCACCGGTTGCACGCCGTTGTCGTAGAACGCGATGACGTGCGTGTCACCGGGGTTGGCGGCGGAGACGACCCCGTTCTCATCGACCTCCGCGATCGACTTGTCGTTGCTGCGAAAACGGGTCAACTCCGTGACGTCCTCCGTCGTACCGTCCCGCCAATGGACGATCACCTGCAACTGCCGGGTTTGATCTGGCTTTGTGAACTCGATCGAGTCGGGGCGCACCTCGAGTCGATCGAACTCCGGGGTTGCCTTGGCATCATTTTTTGCTCCGTTTTTAATCCAGCTCAAAAGGAGTTGGTATTCCCAGCTTCCTTTCTCGAAACGCAGCTTCCCCTTGTGCTTTACCTGCATCGTCGGCTTGAGCAGGATGAGGCTGTCGGCTGGGGTTTCATGGTCAATGCGGATTTCATCCTCGTCTCGCACTATCTCCCTGTGGTCTTTGTCGAAGTCGTACCCGAACAGGGAGAGTCGGAAATCTCCCTTGCCGGCAAAGGAACCGTGGCATTCCCGGCCATTGCATCCCCGGACGCCGAGCAGCGGGCTGACATGCTTGCGGAAACTAGGCGCCTCGCCGGTACCAGAGACGCCAAACCGCTCCGAGGGGGGCAGAAGGCGATTGGCCTGCGCCGCCATGTGTGTTGTGGCAAAGGTTGCCAGCACCGCCAGTTTGCATGTCAAGCGGGTAATCTTTCTCCTTGTCATTACTCTGCCAAAATCACGCTCAAGAGGCACTTTACCTTAGTTTTTCAGGGTTGAAAACCCCTCCATTGCAGTCAGGAATTCATGGATTGGCGCCAAGCAGGTTATTCGATGAGTTTTGACCGTATTTCTTCCGGTGTCGCGCCGGACTCGCGCATGGCGCGAAGGCTGAGGGCATCATTGCGCTTGGCCAAGCGCTGACCTGAATCGTCCTTTACCAGCGGGCAATGGTGGTAGGCAGGC
>JASMKO010000026.1 GCA_030749225.1 Verrucomicrobiota bacterium | reverse complement strand
AGAAGTTGCCCGTGTTTGCAGTTTTGGAGTGCGGCATGGCATATGCCCTCGATTTGTTCCGGGGCGAACAGAGGGCGTTTTTTTGGCTTCCAACGGATGGGCTTTATCCCCTCGGTTGGTAGCGTATTTATTAGGCCGTTGTCTTTGGCATGGTTGAGGAGGTTGTTGAGGATGGTGATGGAGAGATTCGCGGTTCTGCCTGTCCAGCCCAACTGCAACTTATTGGATCGAAATTCGAGAATTTGTGATTTTTCAATCAGGTGGATACGACATCGGCCAATCACCTTATTCCAGTGGTTACAAAACATTTTCTCTGAGTTGAGCGTTGCCTTTCTTTTTATTCCACTCACTTCGGCAAGATATTGAGGCCAGTATTCAGAGAAGAGTGGACTGGTTTTTTGCTTTTTGGTTTTTGGTGAATGCCTTTCAGTTTTGAGCCGTTCCAACTCGGCCTTAGCTTGAATTACTGACTGACTGGATAAAGGAATGCGCCTCTGCTTGGATTGCCCAACAGAGTCTCGTAGATTTAGTCTCGCGTAGAACTTATCTCCACGTTTCCAAAGACCACGAACCGGATGGTCAGACTCATCAAGTACGGGTTCAAAGACATGTTGTTTTTTGCGAGTGTCAGACTCAAAAGAGGCACAAAAAAAGGCACAACTAGATTTCGATATTTTCTTTTTCACTGTTAATAATTTTCAAACAGTGAAATTGGGCTTTGTTTGTTACCTTAAAAAGATGGTGCCCGCGGCAAGAGTTGAACTTGCACCCCATTGCTGGGACATGAACCTGAATCATGCGCGTCTACCAATTCCGCCACGCGGGCATCGTGGAAATCCCTGAAAAGGGGCCGCAGTTCCTACCCATCCCTAGCCCAGCGTGCAAGCACAATTCCACCTCGCGCACGCTTGGCCAAGCGATGAATCAGCGGCTTGACCTGTGGCAGGCTCTCTCCCATAATTCTCGCCCATACTTGCGGATTTACCAACCAACCAGATAGACCATGAGCGCACTCAAACTACACAATGCCATGTGGCCCGGGCTCGTCGGTAAGGGCGACGAGGAAGGCCAGGAACCGGCCATCAGCCTCGAGCGCATGCTCGACCTCACCGCCGCCGCCGAGGTGGACGGCCAGAAATATGATGGCATCGATTATTTTCTGTTCCTTCCGCACACCAACCCGGAAGCGAGCGACGAGGAATTGAAGGAGATCGCCGACCTCATCCAAGGCAAGGGTTTCGACATTGGTTCGCTGGTGGCGCCCGTGTGGCCCGGCACCGTGGGCGATTCGGCCATGGGCACCGAGGAACAGCGCGAAAAGTTCCTCAACGCCGTCAAGATGGCCTGCCGCATCGCGAAGATTTTTAATGAGCATGGCGCTCGCAAGCGCGGTGTGATCCGCATCGACTCGGCGGAGTTTGGTGTGGAAAAATGGCGTGAGGATGCAGCAGCCAACACCACCATCATCGTCAACACGTTCAAGGAAGCCGCGACCATCGCCGCCGACCACGGCGAACGTCTTGCTGCAGAAGGCGAAATTTGCTGGGCCGGCATGCACAGTTGGAAGGACATGCTGGACATACTCGAAGGCGTCGGCATGCCTGAAGCGCTCGGCTTCCAAGCCGACCTCGCCCACACCTATCTCTACACCCTCGGTTACAACGCCCCCGAACACGCGCTCGTGCAGGAAGACTACAGTGACGAGGAATTCTGGCCGGCCTACGGGAAGATGACAGACGCGCTCCGTCCGTGGACTATCGACTTTCACGTCGCCCAAAACGACGGCGAGGTGCATGGCGCTGGAAGCCACGACAAGACCGGTAAGCACTGCCCGGCCGACGATCCCAATGGCAAGTTGGACATCACCCGTTGCGCTGGCTACTGGCTCAAGGACTACGCCGAGCGCGGCATCGAACACATCTGCTGGGACGGCTGCATGTTCCCAAACGCCACCCTCGAGAACGCCGACACCTGGAACACCATCCTCAAGGCCATGATCGACGTCCGCGACGCCCACGGCCAAAACTAGACTTCTAAATTCAAACAATGAGCGAAAAGAAACCTCTCAACATAGGGCTCGTTGGCTACGGCTTCATGGGCCGCACCCACTCGAATGGCTACAAGCGCGTCAGCGACTTTTTTCCTGACCTCGGACATCGACCGGTACTCAAGGCCATTTGCGCTCGAAACGAAGAACGCCGTGCCGCGTTCGCCGAACAATGGGGATTTGAGTCCACCGAGGCTGACTGGCGGGGCCTCATGCAGCGCGACGATATCGACGCCATCGACATTTGCACTCCGAACGATTCCCATGCCGAGATCGCTATCGCCGCTGCTGAGGCCGGCAAGATGGTCCTGTGCGAAAAACCACTGGCACGAACCGCCGAGGAAAGCGCGCCGATGGTCGACGCTGTCGAAAAAGCAGGCGTAACCAATACCGTGTGGTACAACTACCGCCGCATCCCTGCCGTCACTCTCGCCAAGCAAATTGTCGACAGCGGGAAACTCGGCAAAATCTTCCATTACCGCGCAAACTTTCTGCAAGACTGGACGATCAGTGCTGATCTCCCGCAAGGAGGCGAAGGCTTGTGGCGCCTCGATGCCGCGGCTGCCGGCAGCGGTGTGACCGGTGACCTGCTCGCTCACTGCATCGATACTGCCATCTGGCTCAACGGCAGCATCGCCGATGTGTCTGCTGTCACAGAGACCTTCATCAAGGAGCGGGTGCACACTGCCACCGGTGAGAAACAGGAAGTCACAATCGACGACGCCTGCATTTTCCACTGCCATTTTGATAACGGTTCGCTCGGCCTCTTCGAGTCCACCCGCTATGCCCGCGGCCACAAGGCGCTGTACACCTTCGAGATCAACGGTGCCGATGCCTCCATCCGCTGGGATCTGCATGACCTCAACCGGCTCGAGTACTTTGATCATCGCGACGAGTCAACCACCCGCGGCTGGCGCAGCGTGCACATCACCGACGGCGACATGCCTTACATGGACAAGTGGTGGGTGCCCGGCCTCTGCATCGGCTACGAGCACACCTTCGTGCATCAGGTGGCCGACTTCCTCAAGAGCCTCGACGAAGGTACCCCGTGCAACCCGACTTTCCGCGACGCCCTCGAAACCGCCAAGGTCTGCGACGCCGTCCTCGCCTCAGCCAAGGACCGCGCCTGGAAGGATGTGTAAACGGAACAGTCTGCACCCCGTGCCAGGCAAAACTGGCGCGGAATTATGTTTTCACACTTCCACCACGCTGCGTGGGTGAGTGAAGACGAGGCTGCAACGGATGGCTGCTTCGCCAAAGCCGGTGAACTTGGCCAAGGCCAGCCGATAAGTTGTCATCTGTGACGAGTATTTTTCGACGGCAAATTTCAACGATGCCTCATCCCCCACCCTGTCGGTTTTGAAATCGATGATCTCCGCGCGATCTGCAAAAAGATGTACGCGGTCGAACACGCCGGAGATCATCTCGTTGCCCACGACCACATCGAAGGCGCGCTCGCGCCAAAACTCCGCGTCGCCTTCCGGCCTGGCCAAGCGCTTGGCCAAGGCATCGTCTGCCAGACACCGTGCCACCTCGTCGACCGCCTTCGCCGGCATTGTGTCCCGGAGCGGCTCCAACTTGGCCAAGATCTGTTCATCCACCCAGTCGATCTGTTCAAAGACCTTGTGAACCGCCAAGCCAAATGAAATGGCATCCGGGCTGCCAGACGCGAACAGTTGCGTCCCAGATCGGATCACGGAGCCGTCGACCGATGCCCGGCGCCGAACCAGGCGGGCATGCCCTCGCTTGGCCTCGACGAGCCGCGGCTCCGGGATCGACTGGAGAGGTTTAGGCTGCTTGGCTTTCACCCAGTCGAAGTTGCCTTCCTCAGAAACGATCCGGGCAGAACCGTCCCCGAATGGCTTGTCTTCGCCACCAGCAAGGGTGTCGCTCAACAGCCGCAGGTAATTCTGCGAACTGCCGGGCTTGGTGGTGACAACGTATAACCCGTGGCTGGGCCGCGTGAGCGCCACATACAGTTTGCAGAAACTCTCGTAGCAGACCTCAGAACGGGCCTCGGCCACCGCTTCGGCCAACGGCTCATCCTGCTGGCAGACATTCTTGCTGGGCAAATCCAAAATCCAGTCCACCTCGCCATCCTTCGCCCGGTGGGTGTGGAGTGACTCTTTGCGCGTTTGGTCGAGCCGGTTGCCCTCCAGATCCGGCACAATGGTGATGTCAAACGTCAGCCCCTTGGCCTTGTGAATGGTCATCACCTGCACCACGCTCGCCCCGCTGGCCTCGGTGATTTCCTGCGCGGGAATGAACCGCAAAAAGGCATCAATATCGCGACTGCCACTCTGGTCGAATTGCCGAGCCAACTCGAGGAACAGCGGGGCGCGCCAGCGTCCAAACTCGTCCAGCACCGGCGTGAGCCGGGTGATCCAATCGCGGGCGACTGCCTCGAAGCCGTGCCGGTAAACGGCGCGTTGAACCTCCCTCAATGCCGACGGCCATTCGGTGAAGTCGGACGGCAAAAGCTTGGCCAATGGGGTGAGCCGCAAGTGGCCGATGCCAAATCGATCCTCCGGATGCGCCGCCGCGCGGAAAAGCGATAGCAACGCAACACTAAGCGGGTTGTCCGCGCCGGGGTTAGTGGCCGACTCGCCGACGATTGGCATCCCCAACCCAGCGCCGCGAAGGTGATTCACCAGTTCGCGGGTAGCCTTGTTAGTCTGCACGAGGATGGCACACTCAAGCCGGTTTTTGATGGGCTGGAGTTTTTTCAACAGTTGCGCCACCACAGGCCAGCGGTCTTCCTTCTCATCCACCTGAAGATACATCGAGTGGCCATTATCCCCGGCCCGGTTGTCGGCGGACTCGTGTTCTTGCCAAATGCCGGCCCAGCGGTCAGCAGCGGTGCGGTTATCATCAAAGGGAGCGAGCTTCGCGGCATCACCGAAAACCCGGTTGACCATCTTGAGCACGTCTGGGCAGGAGCGCCATGATTTGTTGAGCGAGTCGGTACTGAACTCATCGGCTCCCGCTTGGCTGTAAAACGCCTCCACCCGGTCGAACAATTTCGGATCGCCGCCGCGCCATTGGTAAACGGACTGCTTTTGGTCGCCGACGCAAAAGAAGGTGCGTTCGCCACTGGCATCCTGCACCACCTCGTCGACGAGGTTAGCCACCGCACGCCACTGGACAGTGCTAGTGTCCTGAAACTCGTCGAGCAGCCAGTGATCAAACGCACCGTCGAGACGGTACTCAAGGGCCAGCCGGTCCGGTCCGGTGCCCCCAAGCAACCCCCGTCCCCCGGCTGGTGCAAGCAGTACCGGCAGGTCGCTGAACGTTAACCGGCCGGTTCGCCGGACTCTCGAGTCGTACTGCTTCTCGAACGCGTCCAGCAGCCCATGAATCCCCCGCGTGCGCGCCAGCCTTGTCTCCAGTTCCGAAGCAACGCAATGGCGCAGGATACCTGCCAGCTTCTGGCTGAATTCAACCGAGGGCCGGTTCACTGACTTGGTATTCCCGAATTTGAACTCCCAATCGCCCAGACGCATAGCCCCCAATCCTTCAAATGCCCGTTTCATCATGGTCTTGGATTTCTCGAAAAGATCCTTGCCCGGCTCCCAACTCATCAAATGATCGGCGATGCTGCTGAATGCGTCGTTCACCTGCTTCCCAAATTCCTCGGTCTCCAGCAACTCCCGCCAGTCGGCCACCATTTCCGCCAGATCCACCTTCTCCCGCACCCACGGATTGCCGGCCGGCCAGATGCGGACGGGATCGCCCCAACAATCCACGCCGGGTACGCGCAGCAGCAGTTCGTGGCACTCCTCCAAGTGCTTCGCGAAAGCGCCGACAAAGTCGCGGTTGTTCCGGCCCGCCGTGGCCAATTGGTACGACTTGATCAGGTCGTCCTGCTCGTTTTTTTTCACCTGCCGCCCCACCAACATCTGCTCGAGCACCGTCAGGCGCGCCTGGTCCATTTCAAATTCGTCCATCATCTCGAACTGGCCACCCAACCCGAACTCGGTCGAAAACAAGCCAAGCACACGGTGAAAAAAACTGTCGATCGTGCCTAGCGACAAGTGTCCCATGCTGTCCACCAGTCGGCGCAACGCGGTCCGAAACTCCACCTGTCCCGCGCCGGGATGGCCCATACCCTTGGCCAATTCCGTCGCCTTCAAAGGGTCGTCCGCCGCCTTAGCCAACTTGTCCAGAATGCCCTCGAAAAACTCGCCGGCTGCCTTGCGGGTGAACGTCAGCGCGATGATTCGCTCCGGCGCTTGGCCGCACAGCAAGAGCCGGATAAACCGGTTGGTGAGCTGAAATGTTTTCCCCGTGCCGGCCGAGGCGCGAATCATCATGTTCGGGATTCGGCTCACACCAATACCTCCCCCGGCTTGGCCGCCGTGCCCTCCGGCTGGTCAAACAATATAGACTCGTAGTCGTCGTATTTCAGCTTGGTTGCCGCTGGCCAAAATCGCTCTGACGCAACGTCCTTCACCACACCACATGCGCACCCCATGGCCGAAGACTGGATCCCCGTATCAAACGGCAACAACAGCGAAACGCCGGTATTCGTGCCAACGGAAGGAATATTGAAATAGCCGACCTCCACCTCTGCGCCGTGTTCCTCCTCAATCGCCCAGGCATAAATCGGCAGTTGCAGATCAAGCCACCGCTGCGGGGCGCGTTTTCCCACGTCGCGCCCATCCAGGCGCGCATACTCGGACGCAATTTCTGCGTCGCGTTCCTCGAGGTACACACCCCAGTGCGTCTGGGACGGCTCCTTGGCAGTGCTGGATGTCTTGTAATCGAGCACTCGCACCACACCTGTGTCGACGTTCCTCTCGACGCGATCGATGGTGCCGCGGATCGTCATCCCATCCAGCGTTTTTTCAAACTTTCGTTCAGCTTCAACAATCTCCCAGCCCGCCACCCGTTCACGGGTTTGCACGATCGCCACGTGATGCAGTCGTCGCTCAATGATCTGTTGCTGCACACGCAACGGTAGCGGCGGTTCAGTGCCGAAATCTTCCTCAACCTGCTGCTTCAATTCGGCAACCAGAAAATTGTAGATCGCTTCGGACGAGGTTGAGTTCCGGATCGTCTGATCTTTCCCGAACAACTCCATCACCCGATGCACCAGTGAACCGAATTCGCGTGCGTCCTGTTCGCGCAGATCGAAGTCCCGCGACTCCATTCGCAGCACATGGCGCAGATAAAACCGGTACGGACAGGCAAGGTAAGCCTTGATCGAGGTGGGACTGAGGTGCTCCACCGGTTTGAGCGACTCGATGCGCAACGGCCAAGTCGCCGTCCACGCGGGTGGCTGTCCGCCCGGCGGCAAGTCGGCAAACAACTGCTCCACACGCTTGGCTAGCTGGTCGTCCGGGCAGCGGAACAGCAGACGCGAAGGCTTGAGTGGATCACCGTTGTGCCGCTGACGACCGATGAAAAAATCGACTCTACCATCCCGGCCCCGGCTGCTCACCAACAGCTCCAACAACCAGGCATCGCGGGCAAAGCGATCGTCATTGCTCCGCAGGCCAAGCGGTGCGCGAAGGCTCTCCGGCAAAAAGCGGTCGCCGTGGATCGACTCCGGCAGCAGTCCCTCGTTAGCACCGGCAACGATCAGGTGCGGCGCGTCCTCCCATGCCAACTCGAGCCAGCCCTGCAGGTCGATCGTATCCGCTGGCCGGTCCGGGAACAGCGCACCCCGACCAAGGTCATCCAGCACCAGCGCCAACTCCTGTGCCGCGTGACGCTTGGCCCTGTCTGGCACAGCGGCGTCCAGCTTGGCCAAGAGTTCGTTCAGATTGGTAACCGCGGCGATGCAGGTTTCGTCCGCGGGATCGGCACTGTCAAACTCGCGGCCATCAAAGGTGGTTTTCAAAAAACCGGCCAAGCCAACCGACAACGGTTCCTTCGCCATTTTGCCCAACGCGCGCTGCATCTGCCGCAGCGCATTGCGGGCCGTAATGCGGCTGCCGATTTTTTCATCCTCGCGCCTCTTCACGAACTCCAGCCGAGTCGCTGCTGCCAGGTCGACCGGGATATGTTTCAGCCGCAACTCATCCAGACCCCGCAATAAATCCGTCGGCTGGATCGAGTCATCCTGCTGAGCCAACCAACACCAAGTGTCCGGCAGGCGGAGCAATGCGTCCGCGTTGATAAAAGTCGGGTACTGCAGCACCGCCAGCAGCGACTGAAGAAAGGCATGGAGCGACGTACGCCGGATCGGCTGCCCGGCGGGATCAAAATGCCGGATACCGGCCCCGCGCAGTTCGCGCTCGAGATGCGGGATCACTTTCGGATCGCTCGTGCCAAAGCCGACCGTTTGGTAGACATTTTTTTTGTACCGCTTCAGCCAGTTGGCCACATCGCGGGCCTGGGTGCGCTCGTCCAGCGAAGGATGAAGTTGGTCGTTGGCCATAGGCAGTTCGCGCTTGGCCCAGCGCTCCGGCACCGGTCGGCCCCAGTTGTCAAATAACTCCTCGCCGCCCTTTGGGCCGAACACCACAGACTCGATTATCATCCCATGTGCCGCCGCTTGGCAAAGCGCGAACTGCACGAGCGGCGTGAGGTCGGTGATGCCCATCAGCACGATCCGCCGAACGCCACCGGGTAATACCGGTTTGGCCGCTGCAGCGCGCTTTGCATCATGCGTGTCGCGCAGACCCACCTTGGCCAGCGAGGCGCGGTAGGCCGACTCGAGGATGGCCAAGTCACCCCATCGGGCACACTCCGCATCGCCATGTCCGGAGGCCGCCACGGCGGCGCAGTCGCAATCAGCATCAACCAGGATACCCCGCAATTCATGCAGCGACCGCGCCATCTGGCGGCACCAGTTGAAGTCGACCTCCGACGGCAAACGGGGAAACAGCGCGGCGTAACGCCCCAATGCCTCGCCCTGCAACACGGTCACCCAATGCCAGTGGCAGGCCACCGTGTCGGCAACGGAGTCATCAACTTCATCGCCAGTGAGCATCAGCGCTGGAGTCGCCATTTGCGGTGGGAAGAGACCGCCGCCGTGCTTGGCCATCTCGCCCGCCAGCGTCTCCCGCAACCGTCGCCCTGCCTGCCGCGTCGGCAGCAGCAGGAGCGTGCCCCTCAAGTCCGCGATGGCGCCGGTTTCACCCGCCAGCAGCCACTCCGAACCCGACGTGAGCAACGGCCTATCCCAAGTGAGAAAAGTTGTCTCCGGTGTAGCAGGCACTTAGTCGCCACAGTTTATTGCCCCGTTCGTCATGGCGCAAACGATACTGATCCCACTGGGACAAATATTGTCCCAGGCGACTATTATTTGCCGCTCTTTACCCGCCAAGGCGGCCACGCTAGATTCACTGCCGCACGAAAGCCGTTGAAATGGAACAGCAACCACACGCCCAAGCGCCCAACCCCTACAATGTCCTGCACGACACGCCCAAGCCGGCGTCGATAAGGGTCTTCGGGATTCTGAATATCGTATTCGGCGCGATGGGTCTCCTCTGCGGTGGAATCGGGGCGCTGTTTTGGTTCTTCGCAACTAGCATTCCCGAGTTCGCGGATGAATTCGAGCGCTCGATGAACGCCCAATACGCCGAGGGCTATGATGTGCTGTTGTTAGCCAGCTCATGTTTTTATTTCCTGCTCAGCGTCTTGCAGGTTGCCTGCGGTATGGGCTTGCTAAAGGAGAAGGGATGGGGCCGCACCGGGTCGGTGGGCTATGCCGTGATCACGATACTGTACTACATCGCCTACACCACCGGCACCATCATGCTGTCTAAGGGATCAACCGTTATCATTTCCATCGCCGGCGCAATGTGCGGCATGGTCATCGCCTTCATCTACCCGGTCTGCATCCTGATTTTCCTGACCCGCCAGAAAGTCGTTGAAACGCTGAAGGAATAAGCGGATCACCTCGGGCGCTTGGCCGGATTCTTCCAGTTCTTATGCCACTTATACTCCCAAAGCGATTCGTTTGGCGTCAGGCTGGCGTGACCGTCGTAGAACACCAGATTGATGGCGCCGGGCAGCGGCTTGTCCCGATATCTAATCGCCGGGAGGTTCTGGTTTCCAGCTGGATACTTATGGCGGGTCAACGTGATCCGCGCCATCCCCGCATTCTCACCCGCGTTGCCGACGGCAAGATTGGTCGCGCACCGATCCCTTTCCTGCGGCCAGGCATCCACCCACATCGAGTCACAGAAGATCGGGCTTTCACTCGGGTGCCGCACGTCCGTGTCGAGCCGGAAGGCGTTGCGAACCAGTGGGAACAAACCGGCGCCATTAGGCCAATCGCCGGAGTAAAACCACCCGTTCAACGCATAACTGCCGGTCCACTTTGGCTCGCGCGTGCCAGGGCGCAATTCATGGCCCCAAACCCATGCCGAGGTCGAACTGCCTCCCTTCGCCTTTCTGTACGGCGCAGTCGGACAAAGGCGTATCGCATCGGTCTTGGAATAATACTCCCCGATCGAGTCCATCCAAAGTTTCCCGTTACCCATGGTATATGATGGAGTCTTGCCTGTTTCATTTGAATAGAGGAAGAAACCCAAGCCGAGCTGTTTCAGGTTGCTCAGGCACTTGATTTCAGCCGCCTTGCTCTTCGCCTTGGCCAAGGCCGGCAACAGCAGCGCGGCCAGGATCGCAATGATCGCGATGACCACCAGAAGCTCGATCAGCGTGAAACCGCCTAGCCGTGTACCTGAGCTGTTGTTTTTCAACATAAAATCATCAGGTCTTGGCGACTGAGCTCTTCGATCCTGGGAGTCCGGAACGGACGTGCAGATCGCGCTGGGGAAACGGTATCTCGATGCCGTGCTCACGCAGTTTTTGCTCGATAATAAAATTCATCTCGCTGGTGAAATGGATCGGGGTCGCGGTCATTTCCTGTGTCCAAACCGCCAGTTCGAAATTGAGCGAACTATCCCCGAAGTCGGTAAACAGCACCACCGGTGTCGGCGCCTTCAGTGCCTTGGGATGCTCCGCTGCCGACTCGAGCAATAGTCGCTGCAGCAGTTTCAGGTCGGTGCCATATGCCACACCGACCGGCACGCGGATGCGCACCTTCGGGTCGCCGTGGCTCCAGTTCGTGACGGTGTTGGAGATGAAGTCGGCGTTGGGAACGATCATCGTGATGTTGTCGTTGGTCACCACGGTTGTGCTCCGGAGCTGGATTTTCGTCACGCGCCCGGCCACGCCGGCGACCTCAATCCGGTCGCCAATCGAGATCGGGCGCTCGGCGAGGATGATGATGCCGCTGACAAAGTTGTTGATGATATTCTGAAGGCCAAATCCCACGCCCACGCCCAGCGACGCGGCGACAATCGCCAGAGAACTCAGATCCAATCCAACCACCTGAAACGCAACATAAAACCCGATGGCTATCAGCGTGTAGCCGAGTATCCGGCTCAAGCCGTACTGCAAAGAAGGCTGAAGCCCGGTCTTCGACAGCAACCGCCGGATGAGCAAGCGCTGGAGAATGCGCTCAATGATCACCACCGACGCGAACAGGAGTATCAGCAACAGGATACCGCCGATGGTGACCGTGTCCGGCCCGAACAGTTCCTTGTTCCACAGCTTGACGATGAAGTCCCAGATGGCCTGCAGTGTCTCGTTCACGTCTTGGGCAACCATCGGCCGAAGGGAACTGCAGCGGCAACCAAAAAACGGTGACGCCGCCATGCAGATGAGCTACCGTGCCCGTGGAAAGTCCGTTTCAACATGAAGATCCACCGAACAAACCCTCTTTACATTTTGGCCGTGCTGGCGCTTGCCCAAGCGGAGTCCGTTGCTGCGGACAAACCGGCACAGCCCGCGCCCCAAGCGTCAATCACCGGCACTGAGGCTGGCTGGCGCGCCATGACGGAGGAGGACTTCGTCGACGTCAACTGCGCCGAAGACACTTGGTCTTTCGAGGGCAGCCTCATCAAGTGCACCGGGAAACCGGTCGGCGTGATCCGCACGAAAAATCCGGTTACCAACCTCGAGTTGGTCGTGGAGTGGAAGCACAAGAAGTACGGCGGTAATTCCGGCGTGTTTCTCTGGGCAAGTCCCGAGAGCATCCAACGGCTCGAACAAGGCAAGGGTCGACTCCCCGCCGGCATCGAGGTGCAAGTGCTCGACCTCGGTTATGCCGAATTATACGAGAAACGTCACAAGAAACCGTCTGACTGGTTCACTTCACACGGTGATGTGTTCCCCACGCAAAGCGCCAAGATGAAGCCTTTCCCTCCAGTCGCACCGAATGGCAAGCGTAGCTTTCCGTCAAAGAACACCACCAAGGGCGTCGACGAGTGGAATCACTACTACATCCGTGCAATCAACGGCGAGGTACGCCTGTGGGTAAACGGCGTCGAGGTCTCTGGTGGCACCGACTGCCAGCCGGCAACCGGCTACCTCTGCCTCGAGTCGGAGGGCGCGCCGATCGAATTCCGTAACCTCCGCATCCGCGAACTGCCGTAATTCCAGTATTACCCCGCTTGGCCGATGAGGACGACGAACTCGCCCTTAGGCTTTCGCTCCGCGTATTCGGCCAACAACTCCCCGGGCAAGCCACACCGGATTTGCTCGAATTTTTTTGTCAACTCCCGCGCCAAGACGACCGGTCGGTCCGGGGCGAGTTCCTTCAGTTCGCCCAGGAGCTTGACCACGCGGTGGGGCGACTCGTAAACCGCGATCGTCCCTGGCAACTCAAGCAGCTTGGCCAAGCGCTTGGCCCGTTGGCCGCTTTTGACAGGCAAAAAACCGACGAAGTGGAACTCATCGGTGGCCAGGCCGCTCGCCGTCAATGCCGCCACCAGCGCGCAGGCTCCAGGCACCGACTCGACCCGGCATCCGGCCTCGATCACGGCCGCCACCACCCGCTGACCCGGATCGCTGATGCCCGGACTTCCTGCATCGCTGACGAGTGCCACCGTTCCCCCACCCTGCAGCAACTCGACGATTTCTCCGGAGCGCTTGGCCTCATTGAACTTATGCGTGCTGACCTGCCGTTTGGTCAGGCCGAGACGCTTGAGCAGCATCCCGGTGTGCCGCGTGTCCTCCGCCGCCACGAGGTCGCAGTCGCGCAACGTCCGGATCGCGCGCAGCGTAATGTCCTCCAAGTTGCCGATCGGCGTCGCCACGAGATACAGCGTCCTCGACTCCAAGGGCGCGGGAGTCAGTTCGGGAAGGTCGATCGGCTCAGGCATCGCTCAGGCGGCCGTGTCGAGCGCGATGGCCAGCGGCGGCATGGGGCAGTCGAGCGAATCCGAGATTGCTCGAAGTAATTCCGCTTCCTCAATTTGAAGAAAACCATCAGCTGACACCGTTGCAGCCGCGGCCTCAATCAAATGTCGTTTAAGGTTTGGTGCCAGACCGCTTAATTTTTCCAAGGCGCCCTCCAACTGATCCAGCCCGCACTCTTTCGCTGGCACCTGTCTTATCTCAGTAGCTGATGTTAATTGAGCTGCCCCGGCTTCATAGGCTTCCCTGATCGTTTCCTCATTCTCGCCCGCTGCGCATGCCAAAGACGAGATGAGCATGCTACATTCACTGCCAACGCGTTTCAAAGAATAAACCTGGGCAACTTTCTTCGGCGCATCAATGAAGCGTGGTTCCAAATGACGAACCACAAGTTTCGAAAGAGAAAATTCAAACAAATCAAGCTGTTCGTCCGCTGCCGCCAGTGCATCCATTACATGGATAAAACTATCATACTGATCAGGCGATAGCTGCTTAAGAGCGCCAATAGCTAGGTCAGCGACCGGTAATTTTGCACGAGGATCTAGTTCAATGACCGGTCCCTGTAATCTTGCCGTGGCAGATACCATATGTTCGCCAAAAAACTCCTCCACTTGCTCAAGCTGCCTCTCCCTGATGGCGTCATTCATATCATCCAATAAGAGTGCAAACATTAATGCACAAGCATCGTGTGTATCATGAGCAGCTGCGCGCACGGTCTCGGGGAGTGAGCGGAGAAGAACCACCGCAAAATCCACATGCTCCGGAGTCGGGTTACCAATCGAATCAGCCACACTTTTAACGGATTGCACCCGTACGATCGCATCGCTGGCCGCAGCTAACCCCATGACTGGAATTCCAGTTCGGCCAAGGGCATCACCAACCCCAGGTATTGGAATGGCTGCCTGTTGAGCCTGAGCACCTTCCATTTCTGGAGATGAATCGGATCCCGTTTCAAGTTCTGTCAGTTTAACCTCAGAAAAGTCTCCATCGAAACTCGGCTCAATTAGCTGAATGCGTTCAAGTAAAGGCGGGTGGGTGGATGTCAGATTAAACCACGATTCGCGAAGACCATTGCCAAAAAACATATGACTGGCCTCTTCAGCGCGTGGGGTCAACAGTCGAGATCCATCGCTGAGCGCTCCAATCTTTTTTAACGCTCCCGACAGTCCATCTGGGTTTCGCGTGAATTGTACGGCGGACGAGTCCGCCAGATATTCACGTTGACGGGATATAGCGCTCTTAATGAGATTCCCCATAAAAACCCCCAATCCACCGGCAGCTAAAATCCCAAGCCCAGCAATGCCTATCGCCAAGGCGCCTCCCCCTTCACCGTCACGACGCCTGTAGCGCGAAGACCCAAAACCGATCTCCATCATGATACGTCCTATCATTGTGAGCACGATCAATCCAAAGACCACAGCAACAAGCTTTAAATTCAGCCGCATGTCCTGATTGAGGACATGACTGAACTCGTGCGCGATGACCCCCTGCAATTCATCTCTAGAAAGTTGACGGATACACCCAGCCGTAACACCGATAACTGCATCATCCGGAGTAAAACCGGCTGCAAAAGCATTGATAGCCTCTTCCCCGTGCATCACAAAAACCTCCGGCATTGGAACGCTGGATGCGATCGCCATTTCCTCCACAACATTCATCAACTTGCGTTCGTCAGGATGCGTCGTGGCCATGTTCACCAACTGACCTCCCATCATGGTCGCAATCGCAGAACCACCCTCCTTCAGTTGAAAACTCCTGAATAAACTAGCAAGGCCAATGATCCCCACGGTGCCAAGAAATACCCAAAATAAAACAAACGGGTCGTATAGGGTTGAAAAATCCGGCTCCCCCTTTGGGCCCCGAGAAAACGCCAAAATTGAACCAAAGATAAGATGATTAAGAAAAGTGACAAATACAACCGCAAGGAAGAAAAGAAAGACCAAATAACCAGTTTTCTTCTTCGCCTTGTGTTGGCGCTCAAAGAAGTCCATATGAGTGATCCCTTAATTGCTAAGTAACGGGATCACATTTCGTCGAACGAGATGTCGAGATCCTTCTTTTGGTCAGCAGTGACAACCGCCTTGCCGACATCTCCCAAACCCTCGACCTCGAAAAAGATTGCTTCGTCAAACTTGAACATACCCGCAACAATATTATTCGGAAATTGTTGCAGAGTATTGTTGTAAGTCATCACTGAGTCATTGAACGCCTGGCGCGCGAATGTCACCTTATTTTCCGTTGAAGTCAGTTCCTCGGTCAACTGCATCATGTTATCATTTGCCTTCAAGTCAGGATATGACTCAGTCAAAGCGAACAAACGCCCCATAACGCCTCCCAATGAGTTTTCAGCTGCCATCATCTGCTTCATTGCTTCCGGATCACTCGGATTGCTGCTGACAGCCGAATTGGCATCCGCTGCCATGTTTCGAGCCTGGATGACCGCTTCAAGAGTCTCCCTCTCGTGCTTCATGTATCCCTTGGCAATCTTTACCAAGTTCGGAATCAACTCGTACTTGCGCGTCAACTGGATGCCGATCTGCGAGTAGTTATTGTCCTTGGCGTTCCTCTTTCGGATCAACCCGTTGTAAACACCCATCACCCACAGGCCGACGAGAACGACCAATCCAACCAGTACCGCTATTATCACTATTACAGCTGTCATAATAATTCCCTTTCGCTTTCAGCAGATGACACTGGGTAACAAACCGGGTGAAGTCAATTACAATCTGCTTTTTCGATTGTAGCCCATTGCAGTGCTTCGCGCAGAAAAGCATGGGCTACCGGAACCACGGCTGGAATTGCAGTGAGAACAGATTCGCATCCCTGAGTTCAACCCGCATCCGCACCACCGGGTATTTTCCACGCAGGAGTCTTAGATCAGAATTGGTTTCATCAACGGTATTCCCGTTGTCGCTTTTCCACATGACGGTCTGGTTGAGTTGATCGCCGGTCAAGGCTTGGCACTCCGAGATCGAGTGGCCGGGAACAGGCGTGCCTTCAGGCTGGTACAGACCGACGCGAACCTGCCCGCCCCGGTTTGCGCGGTAGTTGAGCGTCAATCGATCCGCCAAGCGGCCGAGTTTGATGGGTTGTGAGACAAACACCCCACCCTGGGTGCCGCCCCGCACGGAGACAAACCCATCCTTGCGATATTCAAACCGCCGCAGACGGCTGTCCGGGCCAGTGTAATACGCCTCCGACGCATAGACAGAAAGATGATTGGGGCGGCCGGGAATCTCGACAATCCCCCACGCCATGTAATTGCTCCGGTTGCCGCCACGGTCTTTCGGGGCGGACTCGGGCACAACCGGCTTGAGCCATCGATGAAATGCCATACCGTCCCGGCTAATCATCAGGGTCGGTTCCACGCGCTGGCCCTCCTCCGGCAAGTAACGTGTCGGAAACCCGATTAGCAAATGCGGTGCCCGCGCATAAGGCTGCACGGCATTGGTATACAGGTGCTGCACCGGAATGCCATCCTGATAAGTAAGCAGCACTGGCTCAGTCCAGTGGATGAAATCGGCTGATGTGCCGGTCATGATGGCTCGCACCCCATTGACGAAAGTACGGTGATACTCTCGGTACTGCCCCGTGTGCGCGTCCCAAAAGGCAAGGTTCTGCGAATCGAACGCGCCCTCAGTGATGACCGGCTCGTCGTGTGTCAGCTTCCAACGGATGCCGTCGGGCGACTCGAAAACATACAACCCCTTCTTGCCTACAGGCCAGCCACGGGAAATACCCCTGTAGCGAGTTCCGGAATCCGAATCGAGATTAACATCCTTAAACGCAGCGAAACAATGTGTTCCCACGCCATCCAGAACGATGTTGTTCTCCTTGGAGCCGTTGAACTCAAACAGGCCTAGTTTTGGTTTCACCCAGTGGATGCCATCCCGGCTTTCGGCGTAGCAGGTCACCTCTCGGTGCGTGGCCTTCTTTGTTCCAGTGCCCCAATGCGATCCCCGGTAATACATGCGAAAGCGGTTGCCATCGCGAAAGACGGTGTAGTAGGCGCTGGTGTTGCCTTCCCACGGCGCGTCGGTGGTAATTACCACCTCCCTTGCCTCGGGCGTGTGCAGGTGCTGTTTCACATCCCCGGTCATATTCGCAATGAGAAACTCATCAACGAACAACTCCCGCCGCGTGCCGTCGGGGCCAAGCGTCAACGGACCGGCCGTCAATGCCAGTTGTAAAGCAAAAAACAGCGCAATGACGGAGGAGATGTGACGCCTATGTTTCATGGTGTTGAATGCCATTGTCGTGTTTATTTCAAATTAATGCCCGCAAAAAATCGGCTGTGCCGCGAGCGGACGCCTCCGGGGTTTCCCCCGGCTGGGCCGACTGGTGCACCGTGATCGTCCCATCGTAGTCGATTGCTTTCAGCCCCGCGAACACACGCCCAAAATCGACTCCGGCCGGGGAATGCACCGAAATCAGGTCGAACGACACATCACCGGCGCACCATGTTGGTAGCGTCACGGCGCCGTCCGGCTTGAGTAGTTGGTTTTGCAGATAGACATTAAATACCCACTTGGCCAAGCGCTCAATCGTGTCCAAGCCGTAATCCTGCCCACAGATTTCGAGGTTTGCCGGTTCGTAAACCAGCCCGAAGTTCGGCCGGTCGATCGCCATCAAAGTCCGCTCGATGCCGTCGACGGTCTCGAACAAACTCAGCGTGTGGCATTGGTGGACGAGTTGGATGCTGTGCTCGGCCGCCTCGTCTGCGGCCCGCTGCGCGTGGGCGATGTCCGACTCCTGCTTGACGGCCACGCGAATCCGCGGAGCACCCAACCGCTTGGCCAAGTCGATATACGGCGTGATGTTCCGGAGTGCGCTTGGCCCGTTGTCGTTATTGTAAACCGTGTCAAAGTCGCCGGTGACCATGCTCACGGCCAAGCCGTTTTCAGCCAGACATCCGGCGGCCGCCTCGATAGCTTCCGGCGGCGACTGCACACCCACCTGCGACGCCCGCATACAGAGCGCCGTGTAAGCGCAGCGCTTGGCCAAGCGAGCCAGGTCGCCGAGAGGCATTGACGCCTCCTCCTTGGAGTGAAACTCCTCGGCTATCCGAACGGAGAGTGACAGTTGCATGATGAAAAAGCGCTTGGCCAAGCTATCCGGCCCGGGCATACGGGGCAACCACTTTGCAGACGGCTACAGTCCGGGGCGTTTTTTGTAGTTGTCATGCACCCCGCGGCATGGCAGATTGTTGGCCGTTATGAGTACGTTGCAGAACAACATACCGGTGACACAGGGACTGTTCGGTACAACAGAACTGGACGAGATTCGTTCCGCCGCCATCAAGAAAACCTACGCGCTGCTGTCGTTGAGCGTGGTGGCCGCCATTATCGGCGGCTTTATCGGCTCGAACTCGCCAGCCTTGGTTCAATTCTTTGCCACGATTCCCGGCTGGATCGTGGCGATGGTCGCCCTCAACGCAATCCCATACGTGGCGATCGCCTGCCGGAACAACCCGCTCATGGGCACACTGGCGCTGGTTGGTGACGGCCTGATCGCGGGCCTAGTGCTGGCACCGGTGCTGTACATGGCCAGGGTCGTCGCGCCCGACATCGTCCCGGCTGCGTTGATCCTGACCGCGATTGTGTTCGCCGGGGTCACGGCCACCGTGATGATCACCCAGGTGCGGTTCTCCGCACCACGCGGCCTGGCCGCTGGCCTGTTCTTTGCCATCATCGGCGTCGTCATCTTGAACATGTTCCTGAATATAGGCTTCCTTGGCATGGTTATCTCCGGGGCGATTGGCATCTTTGGTGTGTTCGTCCTCGTTAACGCCACGAGTCAGGTGTTGAACAACCCCGAATATCATGAACCGGTGGCGGGTGCGCTGATGCTGTTCGCCGGCCTGTTCAATGTCTTTGTTGCCATCCTTCACCTACTCCTCATGTTCGCGGGCCGGGACGACTGAGACGATCCGCTTTCAGAGCAAAAAGGCCAAGCCAATCCGGCTTGGCCTTTTTTTGTCTGCCATGCAGTCAAAAATCAGAGGGGCTTTAGGAAGATATTTTTGAACCAGACCGGGTGGCCGTGGTACTGCAGCCCTATGCTGCCGGTACGAGGCAGATCCTTCAGCGCAGTGCGGAACTTGTTGCGGGAGCCATCCGGGTTTTTGCGGGCCTTGGTCCATTGATCCAGATCAGCAACAATGACTTGTTTGCCGTTCAACACTACTTTCACCGACGGGCCGTTGACGGTGAGTTTCATGTGATTCCACTCGCCAGACGGCTTAGCTGCGTTCGCACTGGGCGCGAGGGCGTCGTATAGCGCACCGCAGTCGTGCGTACCCACACTGGACTTGCCATTCGAATCAAGAATTTGAATCTCGAAACCACCCTGCACCGCGTTTTTCGGGTCGGTGCGAAAGAAGACACCGCTGTTGCAACGCTTGGACATCTTGAAATCCAACTCCAATTCAAAGTTTTCATAACTGCCCTTGGCCCAGATGTAGCCTCCCGGGCTGGAACTTGGTCCAAGCACCCCGTCCTTCGCCTCCCAAGCGCGCGGCTTTTGCTGCATCCAGTTGTTCAGGTCTTTGCCGTTAAACAACTTGATGGCTTTTTTGTCATCGGCAGCCTGTCCGCTGATGCAAGCCAAGCCGGCGGCCAGCGCCCATGTTGTGATTCGTTTTTTCATGTCGATGAATGTGCGAAGGAATTGAACCGCACCTCGCCGAAAAAGACAACCCGCTTGGCCAATCACCAGGTCATCTCGCCGAGATTTCGAGCATGCGCTCGATCGGCTGCCGGGCACGCTCTATGATGGTGTCGTCGAGGGTCACCTCCGGCGTGCGGTTGGCCATGCAGTCGTGAAGCTTCTCAAGCGTGTTCATTTTCATGAAGCGGCACTCGTTGCAGACGCATTTCTCGGTAGGAGCAGGGATGAACTGCTTGTCGGGGCACTCCTTTTGCAGTCGGTGGAGCATGCCGACTTCGGTGGCGATGATCACCGCCTTGGCCCGCGAGTCGCGACAGAAGTTGACCATCTTCTCGGTGGAGCACACCTCGTCGGCGAGCATGCGGACAGCCTTGGTGCACTCGGGGTGCGCGACCAGCGGCGCGTCGGGGTGCTCGCGACGAATCCGCGTGACGTTCTCGTGCGTCCACTCGACGTGCACATAACAGTCGCCCTGCCAAAGCGTCATCGGGCGGGCGGTCTGTTCGGTCACCCACGCCCCAAGGTTTTCGTCTGGCACGAACAACAGGTCCCGGTCCGCCGGGGCAGCCTCAACGATTTTTTTGGCGTTGCCGCTGGTGCAGATCACGTCGCTGAGCGCCTTGACCTCGGCGCTGCAGTTGACATAGGCGATGGTGTAAAAGTTGGGGTTGGTGGCCTGAAGCGCACGCAGTTTGTCCGGCGGGCAGCTCTCCTCGAGCGAGCAGCCAGCGTCGCGGTCCGGCAGCAGCACGGTTTTTTTCGGAGACAGAATCTTCGCCGTCTCGGCCATAAAATGAACGCCGCAAAACACGATGACGGCCGCATCTGTCTCGGCCGCCTGCCGCGAGAGGCCCAGTGAGTCGCCGACGTAGTCGGCCAGGTCCTGAATCTCCGGCACCTGGTAATTGTGAGCGAGGATCACGGCGTTGAGTTCCTCCTTGAGTTGGAGAATCTCGCGTGACAGCACGTCGAGTCGCTCCGGCGGCGTACGGTGCTCTACGCGGAACCCGGCGGCGGCGTTTGGCTGAATTTCGGTCGTGTCGATCACCGGAGAAACATTACGGCCACCGGCTGTCCGGGTCAACCGAGGCTTGCCTCGCTTGGCCAAGCGCGTAGCGTTTCCGGAGCACAATGAGCAACCGAATCACCCGACGCCAGTTCGCCCTGCAAAGCGCTTTCACAATCCTTGCCGCCGGGAGCGCGCGCGCCTATGCCGCCAACGAGAAACTCGACATCGGCATCATCGGCGTGGCCAACCGGGGGAAGGCCAACCTCAACGGGGTCGCCTCCGAAAACATCGTCGCGTTGTGTGACGTGGACAGCAACTTCCTCGCGCACGAGTCCGGGCGATTCCCCAGAGCCAGACACTACGCCGATTTTCGCCGGATGATCGGACGCGAAAAACTCGATGCGCTCGTCGTCAGCACGCCGGATCACACGCACGCCGTCGCCACCGCCGCCGGCCTACACAATGGGCTGCATGTTTACTGCGAAAAACCGCTGACGCGCACCGTCACCGAGTGCCGCGCTGTCACCGAGTTGGCTCGCCGCAAGAAACTTGTCACGCAAATGGGCACACAGATACACGCCGGGGAGAATTACCGGCGCGTCGTCGAGCTACTGCGCACCGGGTCGATCGGCAAGGTGAAGGAAGTGCACGTCTGGGTCGGCGGGACGTTCGGCGGCAGCTCACGCGGAAGCGCCAAGCACAAGATCCCCGCCAACCTAGATTACGATCTTTGGCTCGGACCGACCCGTTTTCAGATCCCGTATCACCCGACGCATCACCCGTTCTATTGGAGGCAGTGGTGGGACTTTGCCGGGGGCACGCTCGCCGACTTGGGCTGCCACCACATTGACCTGAGCCACTGGGCGCTGGGCCTGAGGCACCCCAACCGAATCGAGGTTGTCCACGGCCCCAAGCCAGACGCCGAAGCCACGCCGTACTCGCTTGTGGTCGATTTTCATTACGAGGCCCACGGCAAACAACCCGCCACCAAGCTGCGGTGGTATCACGGCGAGCCCCGACCGCCGCACTTTGCCGAGGGGCTGCTACCCCAGTGGGGCAACGGCAGCCTGTTCGTTGGCGACAAAGGTATGCTGCTTGCCGGCTACGACAAGCATATGCTGTTGCCGAAGAATGACTTCACGGATTACGAGCGACCCAAGCCGAGTATCCCCCGTTCGCTGGGCCATCACCGGGAATGGATCCACGCCATCAAGACCGGCGGCACCACCACCTGCAACTTTGACTATGCCGGACCGCTCACCGAGGTGGTACTGCTCGGCAACATCGCCCACCGCACCGGCGCGCGCCTCGAGTGGAAGCATGGTAATATGAAGCTCACCGGCCACCCCGAAGCCGATGAATACATACAGCATATCTACCGCGCCGGATGGCACTTGTGAGCGGTGCTTGACCAAACGCACGAAAAACTGGCCTAGCCGGTCTGTTCCATGGTAGATTTCCGCCATGCCAATCGACCAAGTACTCAAGGAAACCGAGGAGAAGATGGCCAAGTCCGAGGCGGCCATGATGCACGAGTTCGAGGGAGTCCGCACCGGCAAGGCCAACCCAGCGCTGGTGGAAAACCTTATGGTGGAAGCTTACGGTTCAACCATGCGCCTGCGCGACATGGCCGGCATCACCGCACCCGAGACGCGGATGATCCTGATCCAGCCATGGGACGCCGGCACGGTGGAAGCCATCTCCAAAGCCATCCAAGCTGCCAATCTGGGCCTCAACCCGGCCATCGACGGCAAGGTCATCCGCCTAGTCCTGCCGGAACTCAGTCAGGAACGCCGGGAGGAACTCGTCAAGGTGGCCAAAAAAATAACCGAGGACGGCCGGGTTGCCGTGCGTCACGTCCGACGCGACGCGATGGACGGCTTGAAAAAATCAGGCAAGGAAGCCGGCGTCTCTGAGGACGAAATCAAGGGCGCGGAAAAACAGGTGCAAAAACTCACCGACGACTTTATCAAGAAACTCGACGCCCACCTCGCCGACAAGGAAAAGGAAATCCTGACGGTGTAACGCACTGTTCGTAATCAGGCGTCGTAGTCCATCGTAGTGGTAGCGAAGCTGCGCCACGATTGCCGCTTCCGTTGAGTATGTCTCACTTTGTCGCAGCCACTTTAGGGGATGTTTTTGGCGGGGTGAATTTGTGGAGGAGTTTGCCGGCGTTAACGTCCCAGACGCGGAGGATGCCGTCGAAGCCGCCGGCGACGGCCAGCCTGCCGTCCGGCGTCACATCACTGGCGTGCATGTAAGCGCCGGTGTCCGGTAGCCGGCGCACTTCGCCCCCGTCCTCCTTGACAACCTTCACCACATTGTCCCCGGCCGACACCACGGCCTGTGTCCCGATACCGAGGAAATGCACCGAAGTCACCTCCTTATTGAATCCGCTGAATGATTTCTTTTGATCGCCATTGAGCAGATTCCAGATTTTCACCGCCTTGTCGGCGCCAACGGTGGCCAGCACGCGGCCGTTGCGCTGCCAACTTACGCCCAGCACGTGGCCGGTGTGGCCCTCCAGCGCACGCAGTTCCCCGCCCCGGCCGGTCTCAAAGACGCGCGCGAACCGGTCGGTGCCCCCGGTGGCCAACCGGGTGCCGTCCGGCGAGAAGGCCAGCGCGCTGACCGTGTCACTGTGCGCCTGCGGGATGCGCAATGCCTCCGAGCCGTCATCTACATTCCAAATGTAAATCTCGCCACCACGGGACGGGAAGCCGCCGCCGGTGGCTAGCTGTTGGCCGTCCGGGCTAAAGTCGAGCGCGGTCACGCGATCCTCCAGCGGCGAGTCGTCGCCACCACCGATCACCCGGGCCAACGCCCATCGCGGCTCAGCAGCCAAGCCAGTCATCTCGGGCGAGCCGCCTGCCAAAGCCAGCCGATCACCATCTAACCGGCGAATAAACTGCACGCCGCCCACCACGTTGCAGCGGTGCGAGCGCGCCCCGCCTTCCGTGGCCCATAGCTGCACACGCCCATCGATGGACAGCGTTGCAATCTGTGATCCGTCTCCCAAGTACGCGGCGTCGATCCAGTCCTGCATCCCGACAGCCGCCCGCGCCTTGGCCAAAGCGAGCGCCGCCTCATGCCGAGCGGGTCGCTCGCCAGCCTCGGCCTGTTCAGCCTTGGCCTGCTCCAGGCTGGCCTCAGCCGTCTTCACGTTCCGGGCGGTGAAGCCAATCTCCGACTTGGCCAAGTCGATCTCACGCTGGGCGTTGGGGATGGCGTTGCCGGCGTCGGCGATTTTTTTCTCGAGGTTCTTTTTCTCCTCCGGCGATTTCCTTTGGCGATCCTCCAGCGCGGCCAAGCGCTTGGCCTTACCGTCGAGTTCGGCCTGCGCCGGTTTTAGTTTCGCTTCGGCGTCGGCGAGGGATTGGGTTGCCGCTTTCAACTCGGCTGCCGCCTTGACCCGTTGCTGCTTGGTCGGCGCGTGCCGGTCGAGTGCGGAATCAAACTCGCCCGCCTTGCGCCTGGCCAAGGCGGCAGCAACATCGGCCTGCGTCGCCAAGTCGTTGTCGCCCTTCGCCGCCTCGGCCGTGGCCCGGGCCTCTGCGGCAACTTGGCGGGCGGCTTGGGCGGCGGAGCCAATCTCCATCAACAAGGTGGATAGCTTGACTTTCGCATCAACGGCTTGGGCCTTGGCTTCGCTGGCCTTGGCCAAGGCGGCTTTCGCAGCGGCCGCATGTGACTGTGCCGCCTTCAACGCAGCATCCGCATCCGCTCGGCCCTTCTTCGCAGCATCGATGTTTTTCGGCAGTGCGGCAATTTCGTCGTTGAGTTTTTTCAGGGAGGCCTCTGCTTCACTCTTTTCCTTTGTCTTGTCGGCCAATGTTTTTTCGTGCTTGGTCAAGGCGTCCGTCGCTTTTTTCGCGGCCTCGCGGTCATTTTTGAGTGCCTTTTCCTTACTCTCGACGGCGGCCTTATGGTGGCCGAGCTCGGCCTTCACAAAGGCCAATGCCTGCCCAGCGAGGGCGACCGACTCGGCGGCGAGCGGGTTGCCTTGTAACTGCGCCGTCATTGTCCCGAGGGCTGTCTCCCACAGTTTCGCCGTTGGCCCGCCAAGCGTCGTGAATTGCTTGCCGTCAACTCGAACGCGCAGCCCGGCGACCGGCGCGCCATGGTCGATTTCCTTCTGAACGGTTCCGTCCTTGGCAGTGAGAATGAGCACCTTATTGTCGGCGCGGCCTGCCAGGATGCTCTCGCCGCCCGGCAGCACGGCCAGCGCGGTGAAGTCGCCGCCTGGTTTCCATGCGTTCACGGCGCGGCCGGGGTTGATCGCAGCCCAGACCTGGATCAAGCCGTCGGGGTGCGCTGTGACGAGTTGCCGAT
Organism: Verrucomicrobiota bacterium; assembly: GCA_030749225.1. GTDB lineage: Bacteria > Verrucomicrobiota > Verrucomicrobiia > Limisphaerales > UBA1096 > UBA1096. The sequence goes on along the minus strand of JASMKO010000026.1, from coordinate 38,709 downwards.
CGTTCAGCCAAGCGACGGCTTGCGCGTCCGGCGGCGATGCCTCGCGGGTGACGCGCTCGCCGGTCGCGGTTTCCCAAGAGCGCACCCGGCCGTCGGCGAACAGCACGGCGACTCTTTCACCGCCGGGCGACACGGCCAGTTGTTCAGCGGCTTGGCCCTGCGACCCGTCCCGCCACAACGGCAGCCGGCGTTGCCGGTCGATCGCCTGCACCGTTCCCGCAGCACCGGCAGCAACTACAACCGCCTGGCCAAGCGCGGTGCCAATCGTCGTGACCGGTTCACCGCCGGGCAGCAGATTGAGCGGGCCGCTCGGTGCCGCCGATTGCAGCCGCCAAAGCTTGGCCAAGCGGAAGCCCCCGGAGGCCAGCGTCCGGCTGTCGGGGCTGAAGGCAAGCGATTGCACAATGTCTCGATGCGCCACGGGCGTAGCAAGGTCGCCGTTGAGCAGACCGGGATCGGCCAGCCGCGCCGCCAGGCGGCCGGTTGGCAGATGGTAAACAAAAATCTGATTACCCCGCCCACAGGCCGCGAATTGGCCGTCCGGCGAGATGGCCGCGGTGTAAATCGGCTTGAGGGCGAACGGAAGCGGACGCCAGTTCAACGTGTGCGCCACCAGCGGCACCTCCCCCTTCGCACCTTCGTTTATCCAGAGCCGGATTAGGCCTAGCTGGCGGGGCGTGAGCTTCTTGGCGCTGACCCTGTTGCGGCGGGGCGGCATGAACGGTTTCTCGATCTGCCGAATGTGCGCCATCAACCGACTGTTGTCAGCGTCTCCCGGCACAACCGCCGCCCCGCTCTCGCCGCCCTTGGCAATGGTCGCGGGTGTCTCGAGATTCAGCTCACCGTCGGTGTCCCGGGCGTTGTGGCAAGCGAGGCAGTTTTTGCGCAGAATCGGGAGAATCTCGGCGGTGTAGTCGACCGGCTTGTCGCGGCTCAATGCGGCGACTGCCAGCCCAGGCGGCGGTTCGGCCGCGAGGAGGGACGGCGCCACTTGGGCCAGGCTCCCCGCCATCATCGCGCTCAGGATCCGGTGCTTCATAACAGGCTGCAGGAGTCTCCCCTGTTGCCGGCCGTAATGAAAGCCGAATCGCTGCCAGCATGACAGGATGTCGGGGAAGCTATCCCGTCCGTCACCGACGAAAAAAACGGAACCTTAATTCACATGAGACTTTGACTCTGCGAAAAAAAAGTCTACCCTGCTCAAAGACAGAAGGTAGAAACGATGAGCCAAAAGCAAGACAAGCCCTCGACTTCCGGCAACCGCAGGACCTTCCTCAAGCAGACCGCCGCCGTCACCGCCGGGGCCGGGGCCGGCAGTCTCATCAAGAGGCCGGTTTACGGACAGAACCAGGCCCCCTCGACCGGCCGGGTGATTGGCGCGAACGACCGTATCAACGTCGGGTTCGTCGGCGTGGGCAGCCAAGGATTCAACACGCACATTCACCAGATCAAAAACAATGCCGACAGGCACAACGTACAGGCCGCCGCCGCGTGCGATGTGTTCTCGGAGTACCGCGACCGCGCGCAGCAGTTCATGGGCATTGGATCGGGCGACGTTTACAACGATCACCGGCGGCTGCTCGAGCGCAAGGACATCGACGCGGTGATCATCGCCACGGTGGACCACTGGCACGCACCGGTCGCCATCGACTCGATGAACGCCGGCAAGCACGTGCTGATCGAGAAGCCGATGACCCGCTACCTGAACGAGGGGTTCGATGTGTACGACGCCTGCAAGCGCACCAAGCGCGTGATGCAGATCGGCGCGGTGTTCTGCATCGAAAAAAAATGGCACCAAGCAGCGCAGCTTGTGCGCGACGGGATGATCGGCCCGCTCGTCCTCGGGCAATCCTCCTACTGCCGTAACAGCCCGAAGGGCGAGTGGAACTACACGATCAACCCAAAGCTCACCGACAAGAGCATCGACTGGACGCGATGGCTTGGCCAAACCGGCATGCGCCCATTCAACGCCGACCATTTTTTCCGCTGGCGCAAATACAACTCGTACTGCTGCGGCATCCTCGCCGATTTACTCGCGCACAAAATTCATCCGCTGATGATCGCCAGCGGCAATCCGGAATTCCCGAACCGCGTGGCCTGCCTTGGCACGAAGGAGATCACCACCGACCGAGACGTTCCGGACAACACGCAGGTGCTCGCCAATTTCCCCAGCGGGTACACGCTGATGGTCGTCGGCAGCACGGTGAACCAGCAGGGACTGCCGGAGATGCTGCGAGGGCACCACGGTACACTCTACTTCGGCGGCGACAAGGTCGACCTGAAGCCGGAGACGCCGTTCGGCGATGAGATCGCCCCGGAGAGCTTCAGCGGCCTCAAGCCAAGCGGGGCGGACTTCTTCGCCGAGCACGCCGACTGGTTCAACGTCATTCGTAACGGCGGCGAGACCAAGGGGAATATCGACCTCTCGATGCGCGCCCAGGTGGTCATCTCGCTGGCTGAGATGTCCGAGCGGATGAGCCTCACGCTGTTGTTTGACGAGAAGACCCGGAAAATCACCACTGGAACAGGGCAGGAAGTGCAACCTCTCAATTATCCGGCATAACCTGCTGCTCCCAAGCGAATTACCAAGGCTCCGACTTTTGTCGGGGCCTTTTCCCAGATGCGGCCGGAACCCGCCGCTTGGCCAAGTTTTTTCTGTTTTTTTCGGCGGCTCACTGGTATTTTCCCCCCGTCCGGCGATATCAAGGTGATGTTTTCCGGTGTTTCCGTTTATCCAAAATACACTTAAAATGACAAAGACTCCATCAAACAATCTGACACGCCGCAAGTTCATCTCACACTCCTCGGCAGCCATGGGGGCCGCGGCCTTTGGCCCTTTCATCCTTCGGGGCCAAAACCTGAACAGCAAAATCAACGCGGCCGCCATCGGCGCCGGCGGCAAGGGTAGCAGCGACACGGACAACAACGCCCGCTGTGGCGCCAACATCGTCGCGCTGTGCGACGTGGATCTGAACACCCTCCGCTCGCGCGGCCAAAAATACCCCGGCGCAGCACTCTACCAGGATTTCCGTAAGATGCTCGAGAAGGAGAAGTCCATCGATGCCGTCTCGGTGTCCACCCCAGACCACATGCACGCCGTCGCCGCCGTCATGGCGATGAAGATGGGTAAACACGTCTACGTCCAGAAGCCGCTCACCCAATCGGTCTACGAGGCGCGCCTCATGGCTAAGGTGGCCAAGGAACAAAAGGTGGCCACGCAGATGGGCAACCAAGGCAGCGCCGGTAGCGGACTGCGCCGTGCCGTGCAGGTGATTCAGTCCGGAATCATCGGAGATGTCACAGAGTTACATGTTTGGTCAAACCGCCCCGTCTGGCCGCAAGGCATTGATAGACCAAAAGGTGCAGACCCAATCCCGGAACACCTTGACTGGAACATTTGGCAGGGTCCCGTCAAGCATCGCCCGTACAAGAGTGGCGTGTACCACACTTTCAAATGGCGCGGATGGCTTGATTACGGCACCGGGGCTTTGGGCGACATGGCCTGCCACACCGTCAACATGCCGTTCCGCGCGCTCAAGCTGGGTTATCCAACCGTTGTCGAGGCCGAGGATCACTCCGGTATAAACAAGGAAACCTATCCGCTGAACTCACGGATTCGTTTTGAATTCCCCGAGCGCGAAGGCATGGTGCCACTCAAGTTCTGGTGGTACGACGGCAAGAAGGAGGGCGCTCAGAACCAGCCCAACAAGGACATAGCATCAAAAATAAGAAACACCTTCGGTAACATCCGAGGCAGTGGATGCCTGTTGATCGGCAGCAAAGGGCAAATCTACACACCGGACGACTACGGCTCACGCTACTACGTCTCGCTGAACGACGAGAAAAAATTCAAAGACAGCAGAAAACATGGTGCAGATCAGGCCATAGCGGATGATTTCTGGAAATCCCCCGGCCATAATCAAGAATGGTTCGACATGATGAAAGGCGGCCGCGCCGCGTACTCAAACTTCGATAACGCCGCATACCTCACCGAGATCATCCTGCTTGGCTGCATCGCGTTGCAGGTTGGCAAAAAGCGCAAGATGGAATGGGACGGCCCAAACATGAACTCACCCAACATTCCGGAAGCCGCCAATTATGTGAAACGCGAGTACCTCAACGGCTACACGATCTAAGTTCAACCACTCAATTCACAAAAACCCGGCCAGCCAAGCTGCGCCGGGTTTTTTGCGGCTCCACACTCACCGCCAACTCCCGAACGCACTTGGCCTCATAGCGTCCAACCGGTGCGGTACGGCGGGTTCACGAGTTGGTTGGCTTTCTCGTCGTTGGTGAATTTCATCGCCTTGGCATCCCACTCCAGCCGCACGCCGCTGCGCTGGATGGCGATCATGCCCAGCAGGCCGATCTCGGTCAGCGCCCCTCCATACTCGAAAGGTGACCCGGCTTGCTGATTGTTCCGGACGGCATCGAGCCAGTCTTTCTGGTGGCTGCCACGCACGCGCGGGATCTTCTGATCCGGCTTGCCGAATTCCTTCATCTTCGCCTCCGGAATAATCCGGGCACCACCGGCTCCATGTGAGCCATGCATGATCTTCCCCTTGTCTCCGACCACGACGGCGCCGGTGCCGACCACCTTGCGATTCTCCTTCTTGAGTTCATCCGGCCTCGGGATGGAGTAATCCCCGTCGTACCAGACCACCTTCACCGGGCCTCGCTCGCCCTTGGCCGGAAACTCGAAGGTAATCTTGGCCCCCTTGGGGTAGAACTCCTTGTGCTTGACCGGATCGTAGCCCTTGGTTTCCGCCGTGATCACCGTCGGTATGCCCAGGTTCAGTGCCCAGAAGGAGGGGTCCAGCACATGGCAAACCCAGTCGCCGATGCACCCGCTGCCGAAGGCTGAGTAGCCGCGCCAGTTGAACGGCAGGTACGCCGGGTTGTAGGCCCGCTCGGCGGCGGGACCAAGCCACAGGTCCCAGTCCAGCCCCTTAGGCACCTCATGCTCCTCGGTTTTCAGGGCATGCTGTTTGTTGATCTGGCAGTAGACATGCTTGAAGGCATCGCATCCAGAGTGCACCTCGGTGACGTTCCCGATGGCCCCAGCCCAGACCAGTTCACAGAAGAAGCGTATGTGGTCCGAGGAATGCCCCTGGTTGCCGACCTGCGTGATGACTTTTTTGTCCAAGGCCGCCTTCCGTAGCGTGCGGACCTCGGCAATGGAATGCGTCAACGGCTTCTCCGAATAGACGTGCTTTCCGCGCCCGATCGCGCCCATGATAGCCGCCGCGTGCGTGTGGTCCGGGGTAGCCACCAGCACGGCGTCGATCTGGTCGCCCATCGCGTCGTACATTTTTCGAAAATCCTTGAAGCGCTTGGCTTTCGGGAATTTGTTGAACGAATGGGCGGCGCTCCGGTCGTCCACGTCGCACAGCGCAACGATGTCCTCCCCTGCCATCGCGCCGAGGTTGGCGCCGCCCCGGCCGCCAACCCCTATGGCAGCGATGCGAATCTTGTTGTTGGGGGTGTTTTGGCCTTCGGCCGCTCGCAGCACATGGCTGGACACCACCTGAAATCCAAAGGCAGTCGATGCTGACTTGAGTAGAAAAGTGCGACGTTTCATGTTTGTTTTAATTAAGTGAAAATGGGTGAACCCGAACGAACTTATCCAACCCGGCAGATGCCATCAAGCCAAAAGAAGCAAGTGCGTGAGCCGATCTGCCCATCGCTTGGCCAAGGCACAAATGGTTTGTTTTTTGAATACCGGCCGGTAGCATCCGCGTCCGGACGCAAAAGTTTAATTAATCAAACAAGGACGACAACAATCATGACCAAAAACAAAATCACCCGGCGGAGTTTTGTGGAACGCTCCCTGGCCGCGGGTGCCGCGTTGACCCTGCCCACCCACCGCGTGTTGGGCGCCAATTCCGACGTTCGTGTGGCCATCATCGGCTGCGGTGGCAAGGGCAGCAGCCACCTGCGCGATTTTGCCACCAAGCCGGGCGTCCGGATCGTGGGCATCAGCGACCCTGACAAGGCGCGCATGAACAGCGCCGAGAATCAGTTGAGAAACACGCTGGAGAAGAAGAATGCCGACGTCGATACCCAATATAGGCAACACCAAGACTTCCGCCATATCCTGGATCGCAACGATGTGGATGCCGTCGTTGTCGCCACTCCCAACCATTGGCATGCGCTCCTTACCGTCATGGCCTGTCAAGCCGGCAAGGATGTCTACGTTGAAAAACCGGTCAGTCACTGCATCTGGGAGGGCCGAAAATCGATTGAGGCCGCCCGGAAATACGAACGCATCGTTCAGGCAGGCACCCAGCAGCGCTCCGATCCTGCCCTCATCCACGCTGCCGAAGACATCCGCAAAGGCACCCTCGGTGCTGTCCAGTGGATTCACTCACTGTGGTACCGACACCGCGAACCGATCGGCAAAGTCACCGGTCCAACCCCGATCCCCGAAGGCATTGATTACGACCTGTGGTGCGGCCCCGGCCCGATGGGCCCGCTCATGCGCAAGAGACTGCACTACGACTGGCACTGGATCTGGGCTTACGGCAATGGCGACATGGGCAACATCGCCCCACATAACTCCGACGACATCCGCCACCTACTCGGCATGACCGATGTCCCGGAACGCGTCATGAGCGTCGGCGGCCGCTTCGCATGGGACGACGATGGCGAAACCCCCAACACCCATTTTGCGCTATTTGAATACAAGGTGCCACTTGTGCTTGAGATTCGCGACATGCCGCACGATAAGGACAACAGGAGCCGCCGCGGCGTCTCCGTCTACCGGCGCTTCGGCAAGGGCGTCAAGTTCACCAATATCGTCAAGTGTGAGAACGGGTTCTACAACGTCACCCGCGGTGGCGGCTTCTCCTACGACAACGACGGCAAAAAGATCCGCCAGTTCAAGGGCGACGGCGGCCGCAACCATGTCGCCAACTTCCTGAAGGCCGTGCGCTCCCGAAAACACACCGACTTGAACGCAGACATCCTCGACGGCCACCTCGGCGCCGTCATGATCCACCAAGCCAATGTCGCCCACCGCGTCGGTAGGGGCTCGACCGTTGATCAAATCCGAGAACGTGTCAAAAGCCACTCCGAGGAGGGCGTCGAGACGCTGAACCAAATGATCAAGCACCTCCACGCCAATGAGGTCGATCTGAAAAAGGACAAGCCGGTCCTGAGCCCGTGGTTGACCTACAGCAACAAGAAGGAACGCTTCGTCGGATTGCACGCCGAAAAAGCCAACGCCTACGTCAAAAACAGTTACCGCGCCCCCTACATCATCCCCGACAAGGTGTAGGCCCATCGCCTCACTGCCACATCCGATTTAATCCCACCAGCTGCCAAACGCAGCCGGTTTTTTCGTGCTTGGCCAAGCGGGCCGCTATTTGCAGCAGCGGCGGAGGAGGAGGTGCATGTGGATCAAAACCACCAACACCAGGGCAAGGGCGGTGTATTGATGCAGGGCCAGGAGGCTTTCCTGGCCGTGCGTACCGAAGATCGGGAACATGCACAGCACCATCGACAGGCTGACCGGCACCACAAGGAACATCGCCAACCAGAAGGTCAGCTTCCATCCGAGGTCGGCCGGGTTGGCTCCCCTCAATCGCAGCAAGTCAGCCAAGTCCTGGCGGTCATCTCCGTTGAGGCGGCATCGATGCCCCCAGCCGACCAGGACCACGCCGGAGCTGATGACGAACACCGGGGCGAGGCAGACATGCACCATCTGGGTGTAGCCATGGATTGCCTCGCCCAGTAGTAGTCTGCCACCGAACCCGGTGACGAACAGGACGGCCAAGCTGCCCAAGGCCACCACACAGGCCAGGCGGTTGAGCTTGCCCAAGGAGGAATCGGCTTCCCCTATGCAACCCCAGCAAAATTGGCCAGCGGCTTCCCGCTTGGGCAAGCGCAGGGGTGAGACGAGCCAATGCAAAAGTACCACCACCAGCACGAGGCTCAAGCTTACCCATGAAATGGTTTGAAACATGAGCTAGGATTTAAAAGTGGGACACAGGGTTCATGGTTCACTCCTCGTCGGCGGCTTTATTTGCAGCTGCCCTGACAACAACGTCCAAGCCTTTCAGGGCAAAGAGAAGCAGTACCAAGCCGAGCAGGACGCTGGCTACGATGACGACGCCTTTTAGCCAAGGGCGGAACAAGAAGGTGAAAGCGAACATCTGGTAATAGCCCTCATCTAGCCCCCCGAACCGGGTCATGGCCACGGTTTGAATCTCGGCCGGATTTAACGGGGTGTCGACCTCCACTTGACCAAAGATCAATGGCGCATTTTTATCGTGGCAATCGGCGCATCTGCCGTTGGAGCCGAGTGACTGGGCAGCAGGTCGGACGTCGTGCGCGATCGGCCACTTGTACGGCTCTCCTACTTCGTGCGTTTCTGAAACCACGACTCCGTTGCTGCTCAGTCGATACAATTGCCCCCCAGCAACGTAAACTGGAGCCAACTCCGGTTGGCCCTCCTCACGTTTCTCATTGAGTTTAGCGATGGCTTTGAGAACGCCGCCGATTTGTTCCTCTTTCAACTCGATCCAATCGTTCACCCGATCCGGTTCCTCAATATCCAGCCCCAACTCCTCCGGAGCCAATTCCCTTACCAGTTCAGACGCAAGCGGCCTGACGACCCCGTTGGTTTGAGTGCCCCAAAACGAGGGCCAGATCATGTTGTGAGGCCCGATCTTGCCGTTGGCCATGCGGGCAAACACCGGGGTGACCACGTGAGGCAACTGAGGTTGCACTCTGCCGTGCGGCCCGTGCCGACCCAGCTTGTGCATTCGGGCAGTCCGAACACGGCCCGTTTTTGTTGCGGGCAACCGTCCGGAGTGGCAGGCGGTACAGGAAAGTTTCTCGAAGTGCACAGGCGGAATGCCCTTGTGCTCCGGAACCGGCGCACCAAGGTGCCCCCCCATTCTAGTAGCCCGATCATCAGCATTGGCGTTGCCCATGTGGCAGCCCTGGCACGAATAAGAGGCAACTTTTTTCGGATCGTAAGCCTTGAGATACTCTTCCGAGCCGTGTGGCTTTGTTGACGGCTCAATGTCACCACGGCTGATCATGTGATCCGCGCCATTACGGTGGCAGTCGGCGCAGCTCATCCCCGACGTTATGTGAATGTCCTCGTTATGCACCCACTCATCCTTTCCGGGGGTCTGCAGGTCTTGAGTGGAGTGGCAGAAGTAACATCGGTTGGAGGGCGGCTTCCGAACGATGTCGAGAAACACCTTGTTCTCGGAATTGAACCGACTCTTGTCGTAATGGGTGATTATTTTTTGCCCGTCAAATTCGGGGTCATATATATCCTCCAACTCGGATGCATTTCCATTCACAGTGGCCAATCCGCTCGAAACCGTCGCAGCCCAACGGTAGTTCTGCTTGGCGGCCTCAAGAGCGGCGTCACTCTGGTTATGTTTGCGGTCGGCATGATGGCAGGCCAGACAGTTGATTTCGTATTTCCCGGAAATCTGGGAACGCAAGAAAACCGGTGACTCGCCATCCTCCTCTTCATCAGACGGTTCCACTTCACCATACCCACCACCAGGGTGATGGCTGCTGAATTTTTTAAGGAATTTCCATGCGGTCAGGTCAATGTCACTCGGCTTGTAGGTGCCCTTCCAGCCCCGGTCGGAAATGGGAATCTGTGTGCGAATACGGTTGTCGGTCAGCATCCACGGTTCTCCCACCCGGCCGCTCAGGACGTTGGTGCTGCCTGAGTGGAAATGCCACCCGGTGGCGATGGTGTCGTAATCATGGCACTTGCCACAGGTGACACGCATGGAGACGGGGCGCGGCTGGCGGTCGGTCTCCTTGATCTGAACGTCGTTTTCATCGAATAACTCGATGAGGTGCGTGATCGAGGCGCGGTTGCCATCGTGGCCATCGCCAAGCCCCTTTCCCTCTTCCGCCGCTTGGCCAAACGCGACCGCTCCGAACAGAAGCGCCGATAGCAGCGATGTCCGGATGACTGAACTCATCAAATTGGCACCCGCGCGGAAAGGCCGGTCAGACCTTGAAATCTTCCGGCTTCAGTTCGATCTTGCGACCGGCGGCGATTGCCTCATTCACCTTCAGGACCATGACCGCGGTCTCGTAGCCAATCTCGCCCGGGCAATTGAGGGTCTGATTACCCCGGATCGACTCGAAGAAGTTGACCAGATGCGGCTGATGGTACGGCACCTTCATCTCGATCGGCATGCGGTACAACGCCGGCGTGGCCGACTCGCGGACGTCCACCTCGTCATCCCCCGCCTTGGCTTCCGGCTTGACGCTGGCCTTTTCAAGCTTCACCACGCCCTTCTGCACCCAAGGATCCCACTTCGCTTCCTCCACCCAGCTTTCACGGTACAACTCACCACGCCCTGCGGATTCAGAAATCAGCAGGGTCCCTTGATCTCCCATGAATAGTTCGTAGTAGCCGTTGCTACTGTTGGTAGTCAGAGTTTCATAAGTGGCGCGGACAAGTCCCTTCTTGGTGGGAAATTCGAAGATGGCAATCGCATTGTCATACCACTCATGGTCTTTCCAGTAATCCACCCCACCACTGGCCATCACCGAGGAAGGTACGGCGTTGTCTAGAAACCAACTGTACACGTCGATTTGGTGCGAACCGAGATCGACGATCGGGCCGCCGCCGAGGCCCTTGTACCATCGCCAGTTGCGAAACTGGGACATGCTATCATAACCGAATTTTTTGAGTGTTTCCTTCGGAATTTCCTTACCGTTCGGCCATTTGAGATCGACGCAAGCTTCACGGCTTCGGTGCCACTGGCCAGAGATGTTAGTGATGCGGTTCAGCAGGTTTGCCTCGTTGATAACCTTGTCATGACAATAAATATAACGTGGGTTACTGCGACGTTGATGGCCAATTTGAAGCAACTTTTCAGCCTTGCGCCCAGCCAAGACCATGTTCTTTGCCGACTCGATACTATTGGACATTTCCTTTTCACAATAAACGTGTAAGCCTTTATCGAAGCATGCGATGGTGTGTTCGGCATGCCAGAAATCCGGGGTGGCAACCAGTACCGCGTCCAGCTCCTTTTCCTTCTCGAGCATCTCCTGATAATCGACATAGGCCGTCCCGGCATGGCCATAGCGCCCGTAGGCCTTCAGTGTGCGTGACACGCGGCTCAGGTTGCCCTTTTCCCAGATATCACAAACGGCACGGAACTTGATACCTGAATCTCGGCCCAGCTTGAAAATCGCGTTCATGAGCACCTGCCCCTGAGCGCCAGCACCAAGCAGCGCGACGTTGATATCCTTCTTTGCATCCGCTTGGCCAAGCGCCCTATTGGCCAGCACCAAGCCGGCACCTGCTGCTGCCGATGACCGCATAAATTTCCGTCTGTCGATTCCGTTACTCATGTTTTTTGGGTCTAATCAATCGCTTTCCCAGTTGATCCCGCGCCATTGACCAAAACACATGGCCTGTGTGCGCTGGGATTTCCCACTGGCGTCGTCGGGAATGATTATCGCGGCAGTTTGCGGGTTAGCCAAGCAATAATCGTCGATTTCAGCTGGTTCCAGTACCATGAAGGCAGTCGAAAGCGCATCCGCGGTTACTGCGTCGTCCGCCATCGACCAAGCCGCCAAGCGACCCTCCACCGGACCGATCCCGGCCTCTCTCGGATCGATGATATGCTGGCCCTTCTGTCGGCCCGAGCCGCTGAGCGCCCCCTTGGTCAGTTCGAACCGTGCCAAGATTTCACTTGGACAAGACGGGTTTCGGAGCCGGATAGGCCAACCGCTCATTCCATCCGGCACAGAGACTGAAAGCACCGAACTAGCCCCAGCCAACACCAGCGCTTGGCCTAGGCTCCATTCGCGGAGTATTTCGGCCACCTTCTCTGCGGCGAATCCCTTGCCGATACCACCAAGGTCCAGCTGCAGCCCCTCCGACAACACCTCTACTCCAAACGATTCGGTGTCCAACTTCAGATGATTCATGCCGGTCAACTGACAGGCTCGCGCGACCTCCTCCTCGCTTGGCTGACGCACGGTCTTGTCCTCATTCAGCCAGCATTCGTAGAGTGCCCCAATGCTGATGTCGAACGCGCCGCCTGTTTGCTCGCACATCTCCACGGCGCGGCTCAAACAGTCGAACACCTCCATTCCCACTTCCACGATCTCGCTGGAAAAAGCGCTGTTGAGCCGGGCGATGTCGCTGTTCTCGATAAACCGACTCATCTCCATCTCAAGCCGGTCGACCTCTGCAAAAGCCGCCTGAGCCCCACCCCGAGCATAGCTCTCGTCCTCCTCAACAATGAACAGTTCAAACACAGTGGCCATCGCTTCATGCGAAAAATGATGGGCATCCGCGATGGATCGTGCACCCGTATCAACAACACGATCCCCCTGCGGCTTCATGACCCTTCTGATCCGTTTCTCAAGCACTACTCCACCCTAACGATAAATACGATTTTCCCCTCATCCGTCCTTCGACTACCTTCTCCAGATAAGGAATTAAAAAGATCGCGCTTGGCCGAACGGGAACTTCGTTCATCCTGTTCATCCGTGTTCCCTTTCCCCGTGCCCTCAATCCGGCTGCCCTTCTGCCTTGGCCTCAGCCGAGCGCTCGTACCGGTCCCACAGCGACTTGGCCACGAACCCCCGAATTTCAACCCCGGGGCGCAATTCCATCTTGGTCTCCCTGCCATGCTGGTCGAACAGATGCATGTACAGTTCCTTCTGCCCCGGTGGCGGCAATTCGAACAACTTTCGCATGAGCGCCTCCTCCAGCGGTGGCTGGATCAGGATGACAGGGGCAGACTTAGACTCATCCCTCACTTCGCTGCCATACTCCACCGCAAGGTCACGCAGATACCACGGAAGCGGCCAATAGTCGTCGCCCGGGCAATAAACCTGGATCGGCGTGGCCAAGCGCGCCTCATGAGCCTGCACCATTTCCTTGACGCGGGCGGCTATATCAAAAACATCCGACCCGGTGTGCCCGTATACATGGGGGTTGCGGCTGTCGGCGCTGTATCTGTTGTTGGCGATGACCGACTGATACGCCAGATGCCAACTACCGACGAACAGCATCCCGCCCACAGCGCATCGAAGCAACACCGGTTTCAATTGGAACAAACAGGCGGCCCCCACCCCGGCCAACAGGATGATCCCATGGTAAAAACTCAACAGGCACCACGGCGTCTTGTACGGGATCAGCGAGTAAATGAGCGTCATGAACACCGTGTATAATGCGACAAAGCGAAGCAACATGGCGCTGCCTTCAGGAACCGCCCCCCTCACCATGAATCCCAGACCAATCAACGCCAAAAATAGAATCATCAACTCACTGAACACCGGCCCATCCGCAAACTGATAATAACTGAGCAGACCGAGATAATAATGCCACGGATATTCGTGTACATTCGCCTGGCCGGCGCGGTCCAGATAGGTCGCGTAGGTTAGGATCGAATCGGTGACACCCTTGGCGTTGCTGAAAAACGAGGAAAAAAGCGTCACAGAAACCGCCGCCGCCGCCAGCAACAGCACCACGCCGTGTGAAGGTCTGACCCAATTGAGATTCCAAAGCTGTTGCCCCGCCCGCCGCCGGATGTACAGCAGCACCAGCAGCGCGCCGGCCATCGCGCCCAGGGCAATGACAAACGTCTCCTTGGTGGCATGCATCAACCCGAGGCACCCCCCCGCCAGCAAGGCCCACGATGCAGACGGCTTTTTCAGGTATCGATAAACGCAGATAATGACGCCAGCGGTGAAGACGACCAGCAGCATCTCGTGGATGTAATAGCGGCTGTAAAAACTCATCGCCGGCGACATACCCATGAACAGCGCGGCAAAAACCGCCGCCATTCGCCCCAAGCCATCCCCGACCGGCAGCAACAGCAGCACCAGCAGAGTCCCGAAGAAAACCGGCACCACCCGGAGGAGGAATTCGTTCAACCCGGCATGACTTCCGACTCCTCCCACCCAGGCTGGTATCATGGACACGTAATTGAGCGTCGGGCCGTGGTATTCGTGGGGGTCGTATATGTAGCCCCTGCCCTCGATCGTCTCACCGAGCTTGAATGCGTTCACGGCCTCGTCACCGTGCATGGGGCGCTCCGACAGTTGCGACAGACGAAACGCCGTAACCGCCGCCGCAATAATCAGGACAAGCGCGATGAATATGGAGCGACTCACTGGATTGAACTAATTCAAAACCATCCCGCATTCCCGCCCGTCGGCAACCGCTCAAACCCGGGGACACGGCCCGGTGGGCGGTTTTCATATGGTGAACGTATAACCGGCCTACTTGCCGTACACTTCCACCTCGATGTAGTGGTTGAGATCGCTCGCGTTGTTGCCGCCGCTGTATAGGCGCACGTAACGACCACGAACCCCCTTGGTATCGATCAACCGGCCCTCGGAGGTCTCCACGTAGTGGTTGTCCTTGCCGACACCCTGCTCGGCGGAGTTGTCGTGGTCGTTGTTGTAAACCGTCGTGGACTTCTTGAAATCCGGATCGTCGGAAATCTGCACCACGACATCAAAGTAAACCCGCGCCTGCTTGTGAAAATGCCAGAACACCATCGCGTAGATGTCGTGCGTGGCCTCGAGGTCGATGGTAATCTGCTGCGTGAACGGCCCCAACTCGACGTAGCTGCCGTCGGCCGCCTCTTTATCGCCGTCAGTGATCATTTTCAACTCGCCCATGATCGGCTCCTCGTCGCTGCCGCTGATCTTCTTGCCCAGCGCGAGATTCTTCACGCCTTTAGGCGCGAAAAACGCCGGGCGCGGCTTGCCAAGCGGCTTCTCGAGCTGCTTCACCCCCTTGATGTTCTGCGGCGTGCCGACGAACATTGGCTTGGGCAGCTTGAGCGGCAGCGCAGCCATGCCAGCCGGTGCCTTGACCGCAGAGTCCGCCGCCGAGTTGGACGCGAAACTCATCAAGAGGAACAACATCAACACGCAGCAACCCTGCGCCTTCTTTCTTAAATCGGTTTTTACCATCTTGTTTTTCTGGAGTTCGACCCGCAAAAAAATGCACGGCTCCCGGCCATGTTCGTTCAGCGGTCGCTTGGCTGTCAAGCTCCGAGCGGCACCGCCCATAATAGAGACTCGTTCGGCGTACCGTTCATTCAATCCGCTTGGCCTCCCCGGCTGTTCCCCCCGTTCGCGCCATGACTGCGGAAGAGATCTGTCATGCTGGACGCGCCAAGTTGCTCGGCCCAGTCAAGGGGGGTCTGGCCATTTTCCAGTTTCGCGTCCAACGCCGCGCCGTTGGCGAGCAGCAGTTGGGCAATCATCCTGTGCTCCCAGTAAACGGTCGAGTGCAACGGTGTTTCCCCGCGGCGGCTGGCGGCGTTCACGTTTGCCCCAGCCTCGATAAGAAGCGCGGCGATTTCCTCCCTTCCATGGAACGACGCCTGGTGCAGCGCGGTCAACCCGGTGATGCCACCCCGAGCATTCACGTCCGTCCCGGCGTCCAAGTGCTGCCGGATAACTTCGACCCTGCCCAGCTCGGCGGCGTCCCAAAGCGTGAGCGTGGGTGTGAGCGTGAGCGGCGGTGCGGTGGCACAGCCGGCGAGCCAAGCGGCGGCAAGCGTCAATGGCAGGATCGATTTCATCAGTCGCAACGGCCCGCTTGGACAAGCGGCCCGCCTGAGCACATCATGACTAACTCACAGCCGCCAGGCGCGCGGACTCTTCACCCATCGATTGGATGACGACCTCTTCGATCCAACCGGGCAGCCGATCAAGATATTCGCCGAGCAGTTCCGTGCATTCCCCATCCGGCAGGCGACCGCTTTCCTTCGCCCCGTTGACCAGTCCGCTCCAGAGCCTCGTCCCGTACTGCACCAGCCCCTCCCGCACCGGCACCGAGTGAATCGACAGGAAAATACCAAACACAACCGGGTTCCATCCCCTTGCCTCACCGGCCACGACACACTTGCGGAAACGTTGCACCATCCGCTGGTCGTACATCGGCTTGAGCAACCGCAACTGCTCACGCCCGACCGACAGGCTAGCCGCGGCAAACGGCATCAGCGAGGCGCTGGCCGACAACCCGGCATCCAGCTCCAGCAACTCCCGGAACTGGCCACGGTTGGCGAACCAATAGGCCGACAGCACGGCCGGCAATTCGATCGGCCTCAGAATCTCCCGCTCGTACCGGTCGAGGAAAAGCCGCAGGCCACGCAGGTCGACCACCGCCTCAATGTCGAACGGCAGCTGAGCTGCGTTGTTGGATGGCGTGTCGCGCATCTGCGTTGTCACGCTACGACGAACCGTTCCAGCGCCGCCAGAGAAAAAGTTTTTGGCCACGGCCACTTTGTTCTTGCTATCCTTGCGGCAGTCCGCTTGGCCAAACGAGAACACCTCGCACCGTCACGGTCGTTGGGATACTTTGCCGCCCGTCATGCGGGCTGTCATCCAGCGGGCGAGCGAAGCATCCGTCACCATCGATGGCCAGGTGCACGGCCGCGTCGGCCTGGGCCTCGTTGTGCTGCTCGGCATCGAGGAGGCCGACGATGCCACAGACATCGACTGGCTCTGCGGCAAAATCGCCCGCCTGCGCATCTTCAACGACGACAACGGCCTGATGAACCGCTCCCTCACCGAGGTCAACGGCGGCGTGCTGCTCATCAGCCAGTTCACCCTCCATGCCAGCACCCGGAAAGGCAACCGGCCCTCCTTCACCCGCGCCGCCAGCCCGGATGTCGCCATACCTCTTTACGAGCAGTTCATCGCCACGCTGGAGCGCGCGCTTGGCCAAGCGGTGCAGGTCGGCGAGTTCGGCGCGGACATGAAAGTGTCCCTCATCAACGACGGTCCCGTCACCCTCACCATCGACACCAAAAAACGGGAGTGACGGTGAAAACACGAAAAAAATTACTTGCGAGCATACACCTGAATGCGAACATCTAACTCTCTTCAGGATGCGGGACGAACAACAAACTCACCCGCTACCGACAAAAGTGATCTCATGAAAACTCCCGCAACAATTCTCATGGCGCTTGGCTTGGCAACCGGGGCGATGTCACAAGGCAGGGAAATGCCACTCTGGCCGAACGGAGCCCCGGGTGCGCTGGGAAAAAACCCGCGCGACATCCCGACCCTCACACCGTTCCTCGCGCAGGCAAGCAACAACTCCGGCTCCGCAATCGTGGTCTGCCCCGGTGGCGGCTACGGCGGACTCGCATCGCACGAAGGCCCCACCTACGCCCAGTTTTTGCAGAAGCACGGCATCAACGCGTTCGTGCTCAAGTACCGCCTTGGCTCCGCCGGTTACCGGCACCCAATCATGCTCGGTGACGCCGCCCGGGCCATCCGCACCGTCCGCACCAATGCCAAAAAATGGAAGATCGACCCAGAGAAAGTTGGCATCATGGGCTCGTCTGCCGGGGGACACCTCGCCTCCACAGCAATTACCCACTTTGACAATGGCGACCCGAAGGCGCGTGATCCAATCGACCGCGCCAGTTCACGCCCAAACGTCGGCATCCTATGCTACCCGGTGATCACCATGGGGAAGTTCACCCATCAGGGCTCGAAACGAAACCTGCTCGGGAACAGCCCGCCGGAGGAACTTGTCACGCTGCTTTCCAGCGAAAAACAGGTCCGCAAAAACACACCACCCACCTTTGTCTGGCACACGATGGAGGATCGGCCTGTGCCAGTGGAAAACAGCCTGCTTTTTGCCTCCGCTCTTCGTGAATCCGGGGTGCCGTTTGCGCTGCACATTTACCAAAAGGGCCGCCACGGGATCGGCCTCGCCGACAAGCCGCCGTTCAGGAACGTCCACCCGTGGGCGAATGAACTCGTTTTCTGGCTCAAGGAGCAGGGTTTCATTGCCAAGTAATCAACGCTTGGCCAAGCGCCAGGCCTTGCGGTACGCTCCCCACCCCTGAAAATGGATTTAAGCAACGACGAAATCCGGCGCTACTCGCGCCATCTCATTCTCCCGGAAGTCGGCATGTCCGGCCAGAAAAAGCTTAAGGGAGCTAGCGTGCTGTGCATCGGCACGGGCGGACTGGGGTCGCCCATCAGCATGTACCTCGCCGCCGCCGGCATCGGGCGGATCGGGCTGGTAGACTTTGACGTCGTGGACTTCTCGAACCTGCAACGCCAGATCGCCCACGGCACCGAGGATGTCGACCGCTCAAAGGTCGATTCCGCAACGGAAACCATCAACAGCATCAACCCGAACGTCGTCGTGGACAAACATGAGGCGGCGTTCACCAGCGAGAACGCCATGGCACTCGTCGCCGACTACGATGTCGTGGTCGATGGCACCGACAACTTCCCGACACGCTACCTCACCAACGACGCCTGCGTGCTAAAGAGCAAGCCCAATGTCTACGGCTCGATCTTCCGGTTCGACGGCCAAGCGAGTGTGTTTGCCCCGAGCCTTGGCGGGCCGTGCTACCGATGCCTCTACCCGGAGCCGCCGCCGCCGGGCATGGTTCCAAGCTGCGCCGAGGGCGGTGTACTGGGAGTGCTGCCCGGCATCGTCGGCTGCATCCAGGCCACCGAGATCATCAAACTCGCGCTTGGCCAAGGCGACTCACTCGTCGGCCGCCTGTTGATTTTTAACGCGCTCGAGATGAAATTCCGCGAGGTCAAGCTGCGGCGCGATCCCAAGTGTCCTATTTGCGGCGACAACCCGACCATCAGCAAGTTGATCGATTACAACGAGTTCTGCGGCATCCCCGACCAATCGGCCGAACCGGAGGAAAACCCGGACGAAGTCGACGTGCAGGAGATGAAACGCGCTCTCGACGACCCCGACCTCGGCATCGCAGTGGTCGACGTCCGCGAACAGGACGAGTACGAAATTGCGAAGGTTGATGGCACCACATTGGTCCCGCTCAGCAAGATCGAGCAGCGCTTCACGGAACTGGACCCGAACCAGACCATTTACCTGCACTGCAAGGCCGGAGTGCGCTCGCTCAAGGCGCTGGGCTTCCTGCGCGAGCAAGGGTTCAAGTACCTTAAAAGCGTCAAGGGCGGCATCACCGCCTGGTCCGAGGAGATCGATTCGAACGTCCCGATGTACTGACGCTTACGCCTTGGCCAAGCCGTCCTCGCGGATGATGAACGGCTCGAAGGCGGCCCGGTGATCCGGCGGCACAAGCACCTTGAGCACTGCCTTGTTGCCGTTGTAGTCGCGCTCCAGCACCTGCCCCACCTCGTGCAGGCGGGCGATCACCTCCGACTGCGAGTGTGGGACGCTTAACACCAGGAGATCACGCACCGGCCGAAGCTGCTTGCCCAGTTCCGCCATGAACGCCTCGAAGCCCTCCCCACTCCGGGCCGACACGACAATGGAATTCGGGTATTCGTCGGTCAAGCGCCTGGCCAGGCCGGGCGCAGTGACACGGTCGATCTTGTTGAACACCATCAGCATCGGCTTATCAGCCACGCCCAGTTCATCGAGCACGACGTTCACCGCCTCGATCTGTTCCTCCGCCTGGGGTGAACTGATGTCCACGACATGCAGCAGAAGGTCCGCCTCGATCACCTCCTCGAGTGTCGCTTTGAATGCGTCGACCAGGTCGTGCGGCAGTTTGCGGATGAACCCGACCGTGTCGGAGAGCAGCACGTTTTGGTTGGTCGGCAGGCGCAGCCGCCTCGTGGTCGGGTCGAGAGTTGCGAACAGCTTGTCCTCGGAGAGCGCGGAGGCGCCTGTGATGGCGTTGAACAGCGTCGACTTGCCGGCGTTGGTGTAGCCGACCAGCGAGCCCAACGGCCACTGGTTGCGCTTGCGCCCTGTCCGCTGGATGGTGCGATGGCGCATGACCATCTCAAGGTCGCGCTGAATCTTGTCGATCCGCTCTCGCACCTTGCGGCGGTCCACCTCGAGTTGGCTTTCGCCTTCGCCACCGCGCATGCCGATACCACCCTTCTGACGCGACAGGTGCGTCCAGAACCGCGTCAGCCTCGGCAGCAGGTGATTCAACTGCGCCAGTTCCACCTGCAGCTTGCCTTCGCGCGTACGGGCGCGCTGCGAAAAGATGTCGAGAATCAGCGCCGTGCGATCGAGAATCTTGCACTCAAACACCTTCTCGAGATTGCGGCCCTGCGCCGGGGTGAGTTCCTCGTCAAAAACCACCGTATCCACCCCGGCCTCCTCGCATTGCTCCGCGAACTCTCGCGCCTTGCCGGGGCCGATGAACGTCGCGGCGTTGACCCGATCGAGCCGCTGCGTGCCGCGCCCGGTGACCTCACCACCGGCCGTGCCTACCAGTTCCTCAAGCTCGTCGAGCGACTCATCGATGCGCCACGTGTCGTGGCCCTTGAGTTGCACACCGACAATGAAGACCCGCTCGGTCTCCCGGTTGATGATATCGACCAACCCCTTCACGTTCTACCGGCTCGCCAACTGGATCACCCGGATGACATCGCCCGAGCGGAGCTTGGCCCGGCCCAGCTTGGCCAACTGCTGCCAGCCGATCTTGAGCACTTCGGCCGGCCGGATGATTTCAAAAACCTTGAGTCGCGGATCCAGCTTGGCCGCGGAAAGCGCAGCGTTCAGGCTCATGCCGTCGACAAACGGGATGGTGGAAACCACGCCGGTGGCGGCATCAACAAACGTCACCGCACCGGCCTTGGCCAAATCAAGTAGCGCCTTGCCGGATGCTTTCCCAACCGAGACCGCCACATCGCCGCCGGCTTTGATCGTGGCCACAGCGACCTTGCCAGTGGCCTTGCCAGCAACCTTGACCGTGCCCGTGGCCAGCGATGTCACGCCGCTGGCTGTTTTCCGGGCAATCGTGCCACAACCGGCGGCCAACAGCAGATAAGCCAACAGGGCGGTGACTGAAATCATTCGGCCTCCTTGGCCAAGCGACAGACGCAACATCACTCGCCGCAACGTAGCACGAACGATCACGGCATCAAGAGTGGTTTCACTTGGCCAGGCCGGCCTGTAGCGCAGCCAGCAAGTCCAGCACCTCCTCCCAACTAAAGCGATCAAGCAGGCCAACCGGCATCGGTGAAAAAGCGGAGTCACGTCGCGTCGCGATGGCGCTGCGCTGGATTTCGCGCGTGACTGTCGGCTGATACGGGTTGGGCGCGACCAGCAGCGACTTGGCCCGCTCCGCGACCAGGCGGCCCTCGATCAATTCACCCGCCCGGGTGGTCAGGGCCACGTTGCGGTACTTGTCATCGATCACCCTCGACGGCTCGAGGATCGACTCGAGCATCGCCCGGACATCGAACCGCGCCCCAATCGCCGTCAGGTCCGGCCCAAGGAACAACCCCTCTTCGCCAAACCTATGACATGCCAGGCAGGCCGCCGCCTTGAGCACCCGCCGGCCGTTGGCAAGGTCGCGCTTGGCCAAGCCGCCCTCGAGATTGGTAAAATCCGCCATCGTCCACTCCGCCACCAGCTTGCGCTTGGCCAAGGCGCCCGACTCGGACGACACCGGTTTCGTCTCCGGCTCGAACATGGCCGCGATCTGTTCCCGATCGCCCGGCGGCACCTTGGCCAAGGCGTCCGCCACGATGTGCTTGTACGACAACTGAAGCTGAGGGACACCTCCCGATTCAGTCATCTTTTTCAGCCAAGCAAAGTAGGCACGCCGATGCGCCAGCGTCCACCCTTCGGCGATATGCCGCATGTGGAACAAGTAAAACAGCCTCTCCTCCGGCGACTTCGCATCGACGACGTAGTTGAGCAAGCCGGGAATGATCCCGGGGGCCTTCAGGAAAATAAGCAGCCGCGAGACCTCCATCCGTAATTCCGCCGACTCCTCCGAGGCGGCGACGATTTTTTTGATGATCGTCTTGCGGTCGTCCGCCTGACCGACTCCCATTCGCGTGAAGCCAAGCTGATACGCCCGCAACGCCAATAACTGCCACCGCGCCGTAAGCCCCTCCCACGGCAAATCGTTAAGCCGCGCAAAAAGCTGAGACTGCACACCGGCCTCGCCCACCCTCGCCAGCGCCAGCAGCGCCGGGAGTGCTTTCCTCGTGTCTGACTCAGTGAGCGCCGGGAGTTGCCACTGCGCAAGCGGCTGATTCTCGAGCGCCACACGGGCGGCGTGCTGAATCCAGGGGTCATCGCTGCCCAGGTGTTCCCAGGCCAAACCTACGCCCTCGATCGATTGATGGCTGTGAAACCGCTCGAGCTGCCTTCGCAATGCGCGCGCCCGCTTGGCCCCGACGTCAGTCGCTTGGCCAAGCGGCGACGACTCGCTGCCGGTGTACCGAACACGGTACAGGCCGGAACGGGTGCGGCGGCCGCCGGTCACGAAATACATCGCGCCGTCCGGTCCGAAGTCCATCCCGGTGACGTTCAGCGGCCGGCCGGTGACGAACTCCTCCGCCCGGCCGCGATAACTGGCTCCCTCCGATGAAAGGTGCACGGCAATTATTTTGCCGTAGGCCCAGTCCAGAATGAACAGCGCGTCGCGGTACGGCACAGGGAAATGACTGCCAGAACCGAAAGCAATCGCCGTTGGTGAGCCAAGGCCGATGTCGCCATTGCTCGGAAGGCTGTCCGGGAAGTAGGCCGGCCATTTGTCGGTGCCCTGCCGCCAGCCATAGTCTGCGCCGGAAACGACGTGGTTAACGCGCGTCGGCCGGTACCACGGTGTGCCCTCGTCCCACTCCATGTCAGCATCGTAAACGAACAATTCGCCATCGGGATTGAAGGCAAGACCGTATGGGTTGCGGAAGCCGCCCGCTATCATCTCCCACCGTTTGCCGTCGCTGTCCGTGCGGATGATATGTCCGGCCGGCGGCTGGACGCCCTTGTTGAACAGCAAGCGATTCCAGTCGCACGGCAGCAACTGATCCGGCTCGTAGCGGCGATAGGTGGAAGCCGATGACGGCTTAAAACCGTCCGGCAACAGCACGTCATTGCCGTGTGTGAGGTAAATGAACCCGTCCGGACCAAACGCGATGGAATTACGGCCATGCCCGACACCGCCACCGGTTTTTCGCAGCAACGTCACCTCGTCAAACTGGTCGTCGTTGGTGGTATCGCGCAGTCGGTAAAAGCCCTTTGAATTGTTGGCGTTGGCGTACAGGCTGCCGTGCGCCCAGAGCAGCCCACGGCATTCCTCCAGTACGTCGTTGATAACCTCGACCTTTGTGCGGCCCAGCTGCCACCGGGGCAGCGTCAGTCGCAGGATTCCCGGCCCCTCTCGGCCGATCAGCAGGCGGCCCTTGCCATCAAACTCCAGGCTGACCCACGACCCCTCTGCCTTGGATGCCGTGCGGAGCAGGTCCACCTCGAAGCCGGGCAAGGCGGTGACATGCCTCGCAGCGGTGGCGCGTTGAACCTTGAGCGCCTCCTTCCACTGGTCGTAATCCACCCCGCTTGGCCGCGACTGGCATCCGAAAGACAAAACCAGCAGCACCGCCGCAATGATGCCCGGAAACAGCGTCACGTGACCGGCATCCCGGCGGCGCGAAGCACCGTTTCCTGCACGGCCAAGTCGTGCTCGTACGACCACGCCAGTTTGGCCTCGTCTCGAATGACCTTGGCCAGATCGGCAAACTCACCGTCGTAACGCCCGCCGCGTTTGTTGGAGAGCGTCACTGTTTGCACACCCCGATCGTAGCCGCCTTGGGCACCGGCAAGGCTCAATTCGAGCTGGTTCCCCGGCTCAAGCGGGCGGATTTCGATCACGCCACGATCCCCAGCAATCTGAAACCGACGGCGCGAAAAGCCGAACACATCGCGGTGGTTGCAGCGTACCGTCGCCGTCGCCTTCGCGTACTCGAGCACCGCCAACTGGTTGTCAGCCACGCCATCCTCCTGCGTGCGCCGGGAGAACGCGTGCACTCGCTCCGGCTTGCCGAGCAGATGCACCACCGAGTCGACTAGGTGGCAGGCTAACTCGAACATCCCGCCCCCGTCGTAACGGCCCAACTCACGCCGCAGGGACGCCGACGCCATCTTGCCCATCATCGCGTCGACCTCCGTGATCTCACCCAGCCAACCTTCACGCACCGCCCGGTACATGAACTGAAACGCCGGATTGTAGCGGAGCATGTAACCCATTTGCACCGTGACGCCCTTGCGCTTGGCCAAGTGGAGCAACTCGCGAAAATCGCCCAGCGTCGTGCCGCCCGGCTTGTCGTGGTGAATGTGCAGGCCGGCACCCACCGCGCGCTTGGCCGCCGCAACTAGGTGCGGCACCTCGGTCTCGATGGCGACCGCCTGCAGGCCGGGGATCGCGAGCAATTGTTCCTCAGTCATCTGTTTTACACCCCGATAGGCACCTCCAGTAGGGATCGGCACTCCTGGCACTTCACGAGGCTGCGCCACGCCGACCAGTTCAAAGTCGTCCGACAACTTGCGTATGGCGGCCAGTTTACCAGAGGCGTGGGAGTGACCGCTGCCAATCTGGCCGATCTTGATCATTGGCTTGGCACCTCTAGCAACGTACGGCGCCGCCAACGCCGCACCAGCTGAGGCCTGAATGAATTGTCTGCGCTGCATGCCGGGATTGGAGGGGTTTTCGCGAGTGAGTTGCAAGTTTTCAATTTCCAGATTTCCGTTTTTAATCCTGCCGCGCCGCCGGGACTTGCCGCTTGGCCAAGCGACTCCCGTCTCTCAAATTCTGTTCCTCCTGTCCATGACTTGTTAATTTCCTGGAACTGAATACTTGAAACTTCCAGCTTCAGGCCCCATGAACCCGTGCCGCTTTTTGGCTAGCCAAGCGCTTGACCAGCGACAACGCTCATGTCCCACGGACACCGACACCTCACGGAAAACGACCCAACTTTCACGGCGAAAAAGCGCTCCACCACGGAGATCATCCGGCGCGTGAGCGCCTACCTATGGCCATACAAGGGGCTGGCACTGGCCACAGTCGGCTGCGCTGTGCTGTCTCTGCTTTGCGCGTTTGCCTTCCCTCGGCTCACACAATACATCATCGACGATGTCATCTGGGCCGACCAGATCGACCGGCTCACCCCGGCCGTGCTGCTGCTGATCGGGGCGTTTTTCCTGCGCGACTTTTTCAACAGCGTCCGCATCCAAGTGAACAATCATTTCGAGCAGCATGTGGTATACGACATGCGCCGCGACGTCTACGGCCGCCTCCAGCGGCTGCCTGTGCGCTACTACGACAAGCGCGCGTCGGGTGACCTCATGACACGCGTGATTGAGGACGTCAACGCCGTCGAGCGGCTGCTCATCGACGGCACCGAGCAGGGCACCGTCGCCATCGTCAGCATCGTCGGCGTACTGGCGATTTTGTTCGCCACCCAACCGGTGCTGGCTGCGGTGGCAATGATCCCGATCCCTCTGCTGGCGATCGGCGCGATGTGGTACACGCTGACCGCACACCGGCGTTACCGTAAACAGCGTCAGGCTTCGAGTGCCATGAATGCCCTGCTGATGGACAATCTGCAGGGCGTGCGCGAGATCAAGGCGTTCGGCCGCGAGCGGCACGAGGACGGCCGCTTCGCAGACCGCGCCGAGGCGATGCGGCAGGGCACGCTCACCATCATGCGCGCCTGGGCGCTATACAACCCGGCGATGAGTTTTATCGCTGCAACCGGCACCGGCCTCGTGTTGTGGATCGGCGGCGGACAGGTGATGAACAGCCAGATGAGCGTCGGCGAGTTGGTGGCCTTCCTGTTTTATCTCGCGCTCTTCTACGAGCCGATCAGCAAGCTGCACGGGCTCAACCAAATGCTCCAGGCCGCCCGGGCCGGTGGCGAGCGGGTGTTTGACATCCTCGACGCCGCCGAGGAACGCAGGGACGCCGCTGACGCAACGCCGCTGCCTGAACCGGTGCGCGGGCGGGTCGCGTACTGCAGCGTGGACTTCGAGTACACCGAGGACAAACCGGCGCTGCACGACGTCTCGCTTGTGGCCGAACCGGGGCAGATGACCGCGCTGGTTGGCCCAACCGGTGCCGGCAAATCGACGCTCGTCAACCTGCTCCCGGCGTTTTACGAGGCCAACGGCGGCTCGATCACCATAGACAGTCAGGACATCGCCGCCACCTCGCTCGAGTCGCTGCGCAAGCACATCTCCGTCGTCAGCCAGGAACCGTTCCTGTTCAACGGCACCGTCGGCGAGAATATCGCCTACGGCAACCTCAACGCCAGCGCCGGGCAGATCGCCGATGCCGCCCGGGCCGCCAATTGTTTCGGGTTCATCAGCGAACTGACCGACGCCTTCGACACCCGCGTCGGCGAACGCGGAGTACGCCTGAGCGTCGGCGAGAAGCAGCGCATCAGCATCGCCCGCGCCCTGCTCAAGGACGCCCCGATCCTGATCCTCGACGAGGCCACCGCCAGCGTCGACACCGCCACCGAGCGGCTCATACAGCAGGCGCTCGAGCGGCTCATGGCCGGCCGAACTAGCTTCGTCATTGCTCACCGGCTCAGCACCATCCGTAACGCCGATCAAATTCTCGTGCTGAAGCAGGGCCGAATCATCGAGCGCGGAACCCACGAGGAATTGACCGCGCAAGACGGCCTCTACGCGCGGCTGGCCCGCATCCAGAACACCACCTTCATCGAGGAGGGTTTCGCCAAGCTCGAGACCGCCACCTGAACGGATGCCCCGCCTGATCCTCGCCAGCCGCAACGTGCACAAGGCCAAAGAGATCGCCACCATCCTGGGCAATCAATTTACCGTGCAAACGCTGGCGAATTTTCCCGCCGCGCCGGAGGTGGTGGAGGACGGCGAAACCTTCGCCGCGAACGCCGTCAAGAAGGCAGTCGAGATTGCCGCCTGGCTGAACGGCCAGGCACTTGGCCAAGCACGGCCCGATCTCGTGCTGGCGGACGACTCCGGCCTCGCGGTCGATGCGCTTGGCGGTGAACCGGGCGTCCGCTCCGCCCGGTACGCCGGCGACGAAGGGAACGCGCCCGACACCGCGAACAACGCCAAGCTGCTCCACAAGATGGACGGCATTCCTGAAAGACAACGGGGCGCGCAGTTCCAATGCGTGCTTGCGTTGATCGCGCTTGGCCAGGCGGCGCAAGCCACGATGTTCGACGGCATCTGCCGGGGTACAATCGCACGGGCGCAAACAGGCAAAGGCGGCTTCGGCTACGATCCCCTCTTCATCCCGGAAGGCCACACTGAAAGTTTTGCCGAACTTGGCTCCGTGGTGAAAAACGAAATTAGCCACCGCGCCCGCGCCCTGGCCAAGCTGGCGGAACATTTCATCGAAGGTTGATCCCCATCATAAACCCCACACGATCGGCACCATCAGCCAAACCAGAAATCCGACCAGCAGCGTCAGTCCAAGCCCAGCCCGAAGATAGTCGGTGAACCGATATTTACCCGGGCCGGAAACCAGGATGCAGGCCGGCTCGAACGGCGCGATAAAGGAGGACGACGCGGTCAGCATCACGGCAATCGCGTACGTTTGACCACTGACGCCAATCGTGCCAGCGGTCTGCATCGCCACCGGCAGCACCACCAGCGCGGCCGCGGCGTTGGACATCGTCTGCGTCAGCAACATCGTGAGCAGGATAAACCCTGCAAGCACGGTGCGCGGACTGTCGAAGGCGCTTTGGATACCACCGGCCAGCCAGTCGGCCGTGCCGGAGTCGCGCATCGCAGCCCCGAACGCGGTCATGCCGCCGATGACGATGAGCACCCGCCAGTCCACCATCTCGTACGCTTTTTGCATGGTGATGCAGCCGGTGGCCACCGTCAGCGCGGCGGCACTCAAAAAGCAGACCGGAAGCGACGCCAACCCCAGCCCCCCGGCAAGCACCGCGAGGACGAAAAAGCCAAACGCCCAATGGCCCTTTTGCCGACGGTCCATGCTCGGCGCCTCGGTGGCGTCAAGCCGCACGAGGTTCGTGTCATGCTCGAGAGACTGCAGCCGCTCCTCCGATCCCTGCACGAGCAACAGATCCCCGGCACGCAGCCGGATGATCCCCAACTTGCGGCCGAGCGACTGGCCGTGCCGATAAATCGCCAGCACCGCCAATCCAAACCGCTGCCGGAACTCAGTCTCCTTGAGTGTGCGGCGGATGAGCGTCGACTTGGGCGTGATCAACAACTCGGCAATCTTCACCTCCTCGGCCTGCAACACCTCGTCCTCCAGCTTGATCTCGGCATGAATCTCGATGCCGCTGGCGTCCTTGACCGCCATCAAATCCTCTATGCTACCGGAGACCAGCAACACATCGCCCTCCTCAATGACGGACCGTATGTTTGGAACAAAGCTGCGTCTCTTGCGAAGGATCTTGACGATGCGAAACTCCATTTCCGCCAGCGACGACTTAAACACGCGCTGGCCAATCAGCCTTGAACCCGGCATCACAACGATCTCGGAGAGGTATTCGCGAATACTGAACCCCTCCGCAAGGCTCTCGTCGGGATAGTCCGGAAGTAGTCGGCGCCCGAACAGCATCAGGTAGGCGATGCCCACGGCCATGATCAGCAGGCCAACCGGCGTGATCTCGAACAAGTGAAGCGGCTGGTAAATCTTGAGCTTGTTTGCTTCGGCGTGTTGCAGATAGTCATCGGCATCAACTGTACCGTCGCCGGTCAGATCCGTACCCCCATCGGCCACCCACTTGGCCAAACCGGCCTCGTGCTGTTTGGCGATCTCACCGCTGACGGCCACATTGGTCGAGGTGCCAATGAGCGTGCAGGTGCCGCCGAGAATCGATGCAAAGCAAACCGGCATCAGCAGCTTCGACGGGCTGGCTTTCAGCTTACGGGCTATGGACATCGTCGGGCCGATGAATAGCGACGTGACCGCCGTGTTGTTCATGAACCCAGACAGGCCGCCGACGACCGACATGGTTGTCAACTGCAGCTTGCTGACACTCCTCCCCGCAACTCTCAACAGCCAGGCGGTGACCGTATCGAGTACACGCCCCTCGAGCAGCGCGCCGTTGATCACGAATATCGAGCCAAGGATGATAATGATCTGCGAACTGAAGCCAGCGAACGCCTCCGACGGCTCGAGAATCCCGGTCAGTACCAGCGCCAGCAGTAGGAAAATCGTGACCAAATCCACCGGCAACACCCGCGTGGTAAACAGCCCCACGGCGGCCGCGAGTAATCCCAGCACGATGGCAATTTCCAGTGTCATTCCCCCCGGTTCCTCTCCGGTCGCCCGTTTCGCTAGAGCAAAGCATCGGTTCGGGCAATGTTTTTGTCGCCGCTTGGCCAAATGCATTCCGGGTTGATTTCGCCTGCACAAACCCCAACCATCCGCGTCCGCGTTCATGAAGATCAGCAAAATCGGCGTTTATCAGGTTGACCTACCGCTTCACGAGGGCAGCTACAACTGGTCCGGCGGCAAATCCGTGCAGGTGTTCGACAGCACGGTCGTGCGGATCGAGACCGACGAGGGCATCACCGGCCACGGTGAGGTCTGCCCGCTTGGCCCGCTCTACTTGCCAGCCTATGCGGAGGGCTCCCGTGCCGGCATCCAAGTCCTTGCCCCAGCACTGATCGGCGAGGACCCAACACAATTGGCGAAGCTCAACCACTACATGGACGCCACGCTCAAGGGCCATCCCTACGTCAAGTCGGCCATCGACATGGCCTGCTGGGATATCCTTGGCCAAGCGACCGTGCAACCGGTTTGCAACCTGCTCGGCGGCCGCTATGGCGACGACTTCCTGCTGTACCGCGCCATCTCACAGGAAGCCCCAGAGGCGATGGCCGGCAAAGTCGCCGGTTACCGCACCGAGGGTTATCGCAAATTCCAGCTCAAGGTCGGCGGCGATCCGGAGACTGATATCGAACGCATCCGTGCCGTCTCGGCTGAACTGCAACGCGGCGACGTGCTCGTGGCCGACGCCAACACCGGCTGGCTGATGCACCAAGCTGCGCGCGTCGTCCGCGCCGTCAAGGATGTCGATGTGTACATCGAACAACCGTGCGAGACCTTCGAGGAATGCTACTCGATCCGTAAGCTGACCGACCATCCGTTCGTGCTTGACGAGAACATCGACGGACTGCCGATTCTGCTCCGTGCCAACAGCATGCAGGCAATGGACGTCGTGAACATCAAGATCAGCAAGTTCGGTGGGCTCACCAAGGCACGACAAGCGCGCGACCTTTGCGTTTCACTGGGCATTGCGATGACCATCGAAGACAGCTGGGGCGGCGACATCATCACCGCAGCCATTTCGCACCTGGCCCACAGCACACCGACCGAGCTGCTTTTTTCGTCCACCGACTTCAATAGTTACGTGACCGTCTCCATCGCTGATGGTGCGCCACAACGAGATGACGGAAAATTAGCCGCATCCACTGCACCCGGCCTCGGCATCACCCCAAAGATGCAAGCCCTGGGAGACGCAGTATTTGTTGCTGAATAACGAAGATTAATCCTTCAGTTTCCCGGTGACCCAGAGAAGACCCCGGGCAACCATCTTCTGGAAAACCGGATCGTCAAAGGTCGCGTCGGAGTGGCCGTAGGTGGTCCCGAACACCTTCGCCTTGCCGTACTGGTTCGTCCATGCCACAGCATGGTTTTTGCCATCGCGCTCGCTCTTGGACGCCGCCAGCGCCTTGGCTGAGGGCCAAATCTTGTCGATGATGTACAACTCATCCTTCGGTGTCACCCAGTTGTCCGGAATACCTTTCAGGATCGGATGCTTTGGAGCGACCTTCTTCACCGGGTAACGGCTCTGGTGATCGTGCCGACGGCTCGTCACTCCGAGAAACTTCCGCCACTCATCGATCTTCGCGGCGCGGTATGTATGCATTGCGCAGTGAATCACCACCGATGGCACCCCGGCCTTGTGGACCTTGGTGATCTTGTGGATATACGCCTCGTCCGCCGTGTTCGCAAAACACTCGTTATGCACCACGACATCGTATGCCTTGGCCCAGTTGGGATCATCATACAGCGCAATCTGCGCCCGCGTACCGGTGCCGCCCTCGTTGACCACCTTCCAATCCACCTTGGCCTCCTTGGCCACGCCCGCGATAAGCGCCTTGGATTGGTACTTGTAATTGTGACAACAACCGCCCGTGACGAGCAGTGCACGGATCGATTTTGGTATATTCTCCGCCTGAACAGACGAGACAAAAAGACCAAATGCCGCGATGAAGAGGAAACGATACGATAAACGCACGGTCATGCGCGAAGCCTAGAGCCACCCCTCTTCGCCGTCAACGCCCCCGCTGAGCCAAACGCTTGGCCCAGCGGCGAACGTCACACCGATTCTAGGGCGGATAACACGGCGTCGCCAACCTGGTGTGTATTTGCGGTGCCGCCGATGTCGGATGGCAGCATTTCTCTCCTCTCAATAACCAACAGTACCGCCTTCTGGATCGCCTCCGCCTCGGCAACTTGGCCAAGATGTTCCAGCATCATCGCAGCCGACAAGATCGCAGCCAACGGGTTGGCCGCACCCCTGCCCGCGATGCTCGGAGCGCTGCCATGCACCGGCTCGAACATCGACGGGTACTCGCCCTCCGGGTTGATATTACCGCTGGCTGCCAAGCCGATGCTGCCCGTAATGATCGCCGCCAAGTCGGAGAGGATGTCGCCGAACAGGTTGCTCCCCACCACCACGTCAAACGCCTCAGGGCGTCGCACGAACTCCATTGCGGCTGCATCGACAAGCAGTGACCTGTTCAACAACTCCGGGTAATCGGCCGCCACGCGTTCGAACGCCTGATCCCATACCACCATGCCATAGCCCTGCGCGTTGGACTTGGTGATGGATGCAACCGGCTTTTGACTGCCTCGCTTACGAGCGAGTTCGAAGGCGTAACGAATCACGCGCTCACAACCGCGGCGCGTAAACACGCCGGTCTGCACTCCCATCTCGTTGGGCTGGTTTTTGAACTGAATGCCACCGACATCAGCGTATTCACCCTCGGTATTCTCGCGCACAATCGTGATGTCGACATCCCATGGCGCTGCATTCTTGAGTGGAGAATCCATCCCGGGAAAAAGCGTGTTGGGCCGCAGGCAGACATACTGGTCAAACCGACGCCGGATTGGCAGCAGTAGTTCGTTCAGGGTGACGTGGTCGTGAATCTCCGGATGCCCTACTGCCCCGAGATAGATTGCATCGAATCCAGCCAAGGTTTCCAGCGCGGAGGCCGGCATCATCGCGCCATGCTCAAAATAGTATTCCGATCCCCATGGAAATTCGGTAAACTCAAAGCCGAGCCTCGCGCGGTCACCCACCGCACACAGCACCTTCAACCCCTCCTCAATGACCTCACCCCCGATACCGTCCCCGCGAATAACCGCGATTCGTTTTTTGCTCATCTCAATCCGACTACCTCAACCCTCAATTCTTTTTCAGTTTTTTCGGCGGGTTACGCCGAAAATTGCCTACCAGATTGGGGCCGTTGTCCGGGGGAAGGGAGTTGTGCCAGACAATGCATGCCTTCGTGAAACGGGTCACTAGCTTGAGGTGACTGTCTGCAACATTGGTTTTTTCGCCACGATCATCGGTCATGTCGTACAACTCAGGTTCTGAGCCGTCGAACTCGCAGAGGAACTTCCATTTGCCATCCCGCACAGCGAGGTCGGGCAGGTTGTTGTCCCCGTAAAAGGCATCGCGATCAGGTGGGCGTCGAAAAAATATCGGCGACTTGCGGGACGCGTCGTCCTTCCCGAGCAATACTTCAGGAACCGACTCACCATCATACTTCGCACCCTTGGTGCGCGGTGTGCCGGTGATGTCCAACAGCGTCGGCACAAGGTCAATCGCAGAGAAAACCGACTTACGGTTCACCCTGTTTTTCGCCTTCACCAAGCCCGGTCCCCAGGCAACCAGCGACGAGCGGATGCCGCCCTCGTACAGGTGAGTTTTATAACCTCGAAAGGGCCCGGCCACGCCGGCATCAAGTTCCGGGCCGTTGTCAGAGCACACCAAAACCAGCGTGTTGTCACGCAGCGATTCGTTGTCACGAATGTGGCTGAACAGTTTTCCCAACTGCTCGTCCATCGTCTCCAGGACGGATAGGTACAAATCGCGCTTGTTGTTGCCCCACTTGGCCACCGGCGGCCAGAACGGGCTGTGCACATCGTCCGGCCAAAGGTTGATGTAGAACGGCTTTCCACCCTTCACGGCGCGATCGATGAAAGGAATGGCCTCATCAACGAAACCACGGGTGATCTCCGAGCGTTGCATCCAGCGCACCCCTTGGCCAAGCCGCTCGGCATCAGCCCAGATACGACCTGGTTTGGCCGGATCCTGCCCGGGCTTGAGGGTCAGGGGCAGTAGCTTCGGCCCCATACCCTCAAAATTGGTCAAAGAGGCATCAAACCCGTAAGCGGTGATTGGTGGGGCATCGTCGACATTGCGCTGCCCACCCATATGCCATTTCCCGAAATGACCGGTGGCATACCCCGCCTCCTGCAGTGAACGTGCAAGCATCGGTGCCTTGGGATCCAACCACTGCGCCATGCCACGCCGTATGTTCATGTCGCGATGCGCCAGATAAGAGGTGATGCGCCAGCGCTGGGGATAATGACCGGTGGAGATCGCTGTGCGTGAGGGTGAGCAGATCGGCGAATTCACATAAAATTGCTCAAATCGAATTCCCTCCTTGGCCAAACGATCGATGTGGGGCGTTTGTGCTGCCTGGTTTCCGAAGCATGAAAAATCCCCCCAGCCCATGTCATCAATGAACACGAGCACGATGTTCGACTGCGCGGCCTGCGCAAACAGGTGAAGAAAGCTGCCAAAAAAGATTGTTATGAATAGCTTCACGAAACTTGGGTGACTTTGAGAAACAATCCGCTAAAGGCCAAGGGTGATGTGGGGAGCGGTTGGGTTTGTGCGGATGTGTTGCATTTCTGCCTTCATCTGCTCCGCGATTTTTGGGTAATTCAGGATAACGTTCTGTTTTTGATAAGGGTCTTTGGCCAAGTTGTAGAGCTGTGCCCCGGGCGCATCTGGCTTGATTTTGCCATTCTCGATGTCGCTGTTGATATGACCGGTGAACGGATGGGCATCGGGACCGCCGAATGCGTGTTCGCCGATTTTTTTTGCACCAAATCCGCCGTGTCCTCTAGCACCAATGTAGATCCAGTCACTCTTTCTCAGCGATAAATGGGTTCTCCGGAGAGGCGCAATTAACAGGGAATCGCGCACCTTGGCATCCAGTTTGCCGATCAATGCAGGCAGGATGTTGAAGCTGTCCTCTCCCTCCGCTTGACCAAGCTTGTGCCCGGTGATCGCCGCCACGGTGGCAAACAGATCAACGTTGCTGACCAATGAACCCGACACGCTGCCGGCCTCTATCTTCCCGGGCCAACGGGCGATGAACGGCACACGGTGACCACCCTCCCATGCGTCGAACTTGAAGCCGAGCAGATCGCCATTCAGCCGGTGGCCGCTGCGCCATGCCTCCTGTCCGCCGCGGTTGAGCATTCCGCCATTGTCGCTGGTAAATATCAACAGCGTGTTGTCGGCAACCTTGGCTTCGCTCAACGTGTCCATCACCTCGCCAACGATCCAGTCCAACTCATGAATAAAATCGCCGTACCGTCCCGCTTGGCTCGTGCCTCGGAAGCGTTTGGCCGGTGTGAATGGATGGTGAATATTGCTCGTCGCGAAATAGAGGAAAAACGGGTTGCTGGACTTCACCTTGGCTCGAATCCAGTCGGTCACCCTGCCGGCGAATGTGGTGCCCACTTGTTCGTCGTCGAACATCTTGTGCGCTTTTTTTGCGCCGCCAATGGCGTCGGTTTTAAATTTCTCGTCGAACGCACGGGTCTCCGCTGTTTTGCCGTAGACAAACGGATCCGCTTTATCAAGGCCGACGACCCGGTGGTTTTCGACATAAACAAACGGCGGATGACTGTTCACCACCGGCAGGCCGAAATAGGAATCAAAACCGAGCTCCAGCGGGCCGGGCTTGAGCAGTCCATTCCAGTCCGTTGGCGATTGGGTTCCAAAACCGAGATGCCATTTGCCGATGCACGCCGTGTCGTAGCCCGCGCTTTTTGCCACGTCTGCAATCGTTGTGCGATCCGGATCGATCACCAGCGGCGTCTTGAGAAAAACGGGCGACCACAAGTTACCGAGCCGAACAGGGTAACGCCCGGTCAGCAGCGTGTAGCGTGACGGCGTGCAAACCGCCGATGCCGTGTGGGCATCCGTAAACCGCCGGCCCTGCCTGGCCAATCGATTGATGTTGGGGGTACGGACGCGCGTCGCGCCGTAACAGCCGACATCCCCATAGCCAAGATCATCCGCGTAAATAATGACGATGTTCGGTTTCCCATCCGCCGCCACAACGACAACAAACGCCATAAGACACAGCAACGTAACTAATCTAAACTTCATGATCGTTCTTATCGAAAAATCCGTCAGTCACTGCAAACGGGTCACGTAGGCGTAAAATGCGCCCATTGGCGTGCCGGCTGCATTTGTGAACTTGGCCCACAACTCATCCCGACCGGGCTTAAGCTTTAACTTAAAGGTAGCGCCCTTGGCTCCTTCTTTCAAAGGCTGGATCAGTTTCTGCCCTCCCAGTTTTAAGTGTGCCTTGACAGCCTCAAAAGGTTTTCCCGGTTGCGCCCTGAATGCCTTCACTCCTGGTACATCCGCACCCGCTTTTAATTCAGCAGTTATGGCGCTGTCCGATTCCCTGGGCCAGCGGCGCAATTCCACGGTGTAGGTACCCGCACTCTTTACGTCCACCGCCCAGAAGCCGGTGTTGCTTGGTCGCTTCTCGGCATTTCGGATATGGCGCTGGTTCCATGGAGTACTGCCATCAGCAATCCAATCGTGGCAAGTGAGTGTGACAGGATTGGCGAGCGGCGCGTTGGCGCCAAGATAAATGGCGGTGGGTTGACCGAAAGTAGGCACGATCTCCTCCCACCACGCATCGTAAAACTTGGTGAGGCGCGCAACAACTTTCGGGTTGGTGTCGGCTATGTTCTTCTTTTGGCCGGGATCGGCATTGATGTCGTAAAGTTCCTTGCCATTCACCAACCGCCACTGGTCAGTCATGACCGAACTCTTGCGCCACTTGATGGGATCACGCACGCGCTGACTGTCGGTTACCAAGATGCGGTCAGGCCAGTTCTTCGACTTACCCTCGATAAGCGGCCGAATGTTCACTCCATCAAACTTCACGCCTTTCGGAGCGGGCACCTGACAATAGTCAATGAGCGTGGGGACTACGTCGACGTAGGAGGTGATGGTTTCCACGTCGCGCCCGCCGGTGAGGCCACCCTTAGGCCAGTGGATGAAGAGGGGCACGCGATGACCGCCGTCGTACTCGCTGCCCTTGCGACCGCGCATGCCGTTGTTGTGGATGTTCGCGCCACTGGAAGTACCGTTGTCGGTGGTGAAAATGAAAATGGTGTCCTCGGCAAGGCCTTCTTTTTTCAGAAACGCACGCATAGCACCAACGTTGTCGTCGATATTCGCAATCATGCCGAGAAAGTTAGCTATGTTGATGCCCTGTTTCTCGTACGGCTTGCTGTATTTCTCCGGCGCGTGCATCGGCCCGTGCGGCGCGTTGGTGCAGAGGTACACAAAGAACGGTTTGTCGCTGTCCTTTACCTTGGTGATGAACCGCTTGGCATAATCAAAAAACACGTCAGTACAAAAGCCCTTGGCCGGCACTGCCTTACCGTTGTGAAAATAGGAGCCGCCGAAGTAGGCGTTGTCCCAGAAGTCGGGCGTCTGCCCCACCCCGCCTCCGCCATGTCGCAGCACTTCCTGAAAACCGCGATCCTCGGGGCGGTACGGATAATTATCGCCAAGATGCCATTTGCCGAACATGCCGGTGTGATAACCGCCATCGCCCAGAATCTTTCCGATCGTCACCTCGTTATGCCGCAGCATCGATCGGCCCATGATCGTGTGCCAAACACCGGTACGATTGGTCCAATGCCCGGTGATCAACGCCGCCCGCGTCGGCGAACACGTCGGTGCCACATGATAATCCGTCAACCGCACACTCTCCGCATGCAGGTTGTCTAGGTGCGGCGTCTTGAGGACCGGGTTACCATGACACGACAAGTCGCCATAACCCTGGTCATCAGTAATCACTAAAACCACATTCGGCCGTTTTGCTGCAGACACAGACAAAACGAATAAAAACAACACCAAAAACAGATTCAATTTCCTCATATGAATTCGCCAAAAGAGAAAGGCCAAAAGTACTGGCGGTCAATCATCAACATCAGCGACCTTTTGTATTGTAACCAATTCGCAAGATTCATAGCCTTCGCCAACGTTTTGAGAATGGTTTTTAGCTGGAAAATATCCGGAATTCCGCTTGGTTTTGGCCGCTTGGCTTGGTTGACCGCCTGGCTTGTTATCATTTGGCCAAGCGTTGCAGCGGCCGATGGTGAAAAAGCTACTCCAATCGACTGGGACAAGGCCCGCAAATGGTGGGCCTATCAGGCACCGCAAAAAACGGATATACCCACAGTTTCAAACAGCGCCTGGCCAAGCCAGCGGCTCGATCATTTCATTCTGGCCAAGCTGGATTCGAAACAACTCATCCCCTCCCCCGAGACCACGAAACGCACACTTGCTAGACGGCTGTATCTCGACCTGACCGGCCTGCCACCCACTCCAGCCGAGATGACTGCGTTTCTCAGCGATGAAACCGGTGATGCCTGTGAGCAACTGGTTGAGGAACTCATGCAGCGCCACGCGTTTGGCGAACGCCTAGCAAGCATGTGGCTGAACAACGTCCGCTACGCCGAGGATCAGGCACATCAGGTCGGCGCCAATACTGCATTCTTTTATCCAAACGCATATCGTTATCGCGAGTGGGTGATCGATGCGTTCAACAACGATGTCCCTTACGACAAGTTCATTCGCAAGCAACTCGCAGCCGACCTGATCAAGGACACCCCAGCCGGGGATTTGTCGGCGCTTGGTTTCATCGGGCTTGGCCATAAATATTACAATCGTGGCCGCCTCGATGTGAAGGCGGAGGAGTGGGCTGAGCAGGTCGATACGCTGACGCGATCGCTGCTTGGGCTGACCGTGGCCTGCGCCCAGTGCCACGATCACAAATACGATGCCTTCACACAAAAGGACTACTACGCCCTGGCCGGCGTCTTCGCGAGCACCGACCTCGTCGACCGCATGGCTGACGGCAGCAAAATCAAGAAGGACACTGAGGCGGCGAAGAAACGCATCGACACCATTCACATGGTGCACGACAAGAAACCGGAAAACCTGCACGTGTTCCTTCGGGGAAACCCCGAGACAAAGGGCGAAATCGTGCCGCGCCGATTTCTTCGCGTACTGTCGGAAGGCGAGCCCAAGCCATTCACCCAGGGTACTGGCCGGCTGGAACTGGCCGAGTCAATCGTCTCGCCCGACAACCCCCTCACCGCACGCGTGATCGTCAATCGGGTCTGGTCAATGTTTTTCGGCCGCGGCCTCGTCACCACAGCGAGCAACTTCGGTCTGCTCGGCACCAAGCCAAGCCACCCCGCCCTGCTGGACGACCTCGCCGTTCGGTTCATGGAAAACGGCTGGTCGATGAAACGGCTGATTCGCGAGATGGTTCTCTCCTCAACCTACCGCCAGCGTTCCGACGAATCGGAATCCAACCGGGCCATAGACCCAGGCAACACTCACCTGTGGCGGATGAACAGGCGACGATTGAGCATCGAGCAATGGCGCGACTCAATCCTTGCCGCGGGTGATAACCTTGAGCGGACCGGCGGAAAGTCACTCGAGTTGACCGACAAAAAGAACGTTCGCCGAACTGTCTACGCCCGCGTCAGTCGAAAGAAACTGAACGACATGTTGATGCAGTTCGACTACCCGGACCCCAACGTCCATGCGGCCAAGCGCTCCGCAACAACGACTGCGATGCAAAAGCTGTTCGTGATGAACAACCGCTTTATG
>JASMKO010000025.1 GCA_030749225.1 Verrucomicrobiota bacterium | reverse complement strand
GGCACCCGCAATTATATAGGCGTTATATCAAGCGTGAACTGTTCCGCTTCGGTGGCTCGGTATGTGGCCGACCATTTCCGGTCCAGCGACCTGAAGGGTGATTTTCCCAAAGTGGATGGCGTGGTTGCGTTTACCCACAAGGGTGGCTGCAGTTATGATCCAAACCATGGTCATGAGGTATTACAGCGTGTCATTGCGGGAATGGCGCGTCACCCGAACATTGGGGGGTATGTACTGGTCGGACTGGGGTGCGAAGTCAACCAAGTTCCGAGTCTGGTGGAGAAGTATCACCTTGATCGCTTGCAGGAGGGGGAGCAGGCACCGGCGTTCTTAACCATACAGCAAACTGGCGGGGTACGAAAAACCGTCGAGTCAGCGGTCAAAGCGGTCGAAAAAATGCTGCCTAGTGTCAATGCCCAGCAGCGAACAAGGCAACCGGTTTCCAAAATCACGCTTGCAATGAACTGCGGTGGCTCGGATGCAAACAGCGGCATCTCGGCCAACCCCGCGCTCGGCGTCGCCTCCGACGAACTCGTGAGGCAGGGCGCGGCTTCCGTCTTTGGCGAGACTACCGAGATTTACGGCGCGGAACATCTGCTCACCCGGCGCGCGGTGACGCGTGAAGTCGGCGAGAAACTCGTCTCCCGAATCCGCTGGTGGGAGGAGCACACCGCAATGTTCGGCTCGACCATCGATAACAATCCCTCTCCAGGAAACAAGGAGGGTGGCCTGACGACGATATTCGAGAAGAGCCTCGGCGCGGTGGCCAAGGCGGGTCAGGCACCGCTGTCCGCCGTTTACGACTATGCCGAGCCGATTGAGGCCAGAGGCTTGTGTTTCATGGACACGCCCGGAAACGACCCGGTAAGCATGACAGGGCTCGTTAGCGGTGGCTGCAACGTTGGCGTATTCACCACCGGCCGCGGCAGCGTCTACGGTTGCAAGCCGTCGCCGTGCATCAAGGTTGCCACCAATACGCCGATGTACAACTGGATGAAGGAGGACATGGACATCAATGCGGGCACGATCCTGGATGGCACCGAGACGATTGCAGAGGTCGGCCGGCGGATTTACGACAAGATCCTCGCCGTTGCCGGCGGTGAAAAAACCAAGAGTGAATTGGCTGGCATGGGCGATGAGGAGTTCGCCCCGTGGATGCTTGGCCCAACCCTGTAATCTGATGGAGATCGTCAACCTTCACCAAGCGGAGCCGTTCCGAACCAAGGACGGCTCGGAGATTCGGGAGTTGCTGGCACACCGGAATTCCGCTATTCGGAAGCAAAGCTTGGCCGAGGCGCGCATCCCGGTTGGTGGCGCGACGATGGAGCATTACCACCGACGAGCGGAGGAGATTTACTTCATCACCCACGGTACGGGGCGGATGAAGCTTGGGCAAGTAGAGCGTGAGGTGCGGCCCGGGGACGCCATCGCGATTCCGCCTGGCCAAACGCACAAGCTCTGGAACACCTGCGACGAGCCGTTGCACCTGCTCTGTTGCTGCGCGCCGGGCTACGAGCACGACGACACGGTTCTAACCGAGTCGTCTGAAGTTTGAAAGATTGCGCCTGCTGGATTTTGGCCGCACAGTGCGCTTGGCCAAGGCCAAGGTGATGTACCAACCCACGACTGCCCGACTTTATATCAAGCCGTTTTGCGGCTGGTGCTCTGAGGCAATCGAGTGGCTCGACCGAAACCGAATCAAATACAACACGGTTGACGTCACCTCCGACTTAGTCGCCTGGGACGAGATGGTTCGACTGAGCGGTCAAACTTGTGCTCCAGTGATCGAGGTCGACGGAAAGATGCTTGCTGACTTCGGAGCAGACGAGTTAGCCCGGTTTTGGAATGAACTCGGTTAACGATTTAGTAGGGCATGCCTGACGCAATTCGTATCCAGCAGCGAAAACGTATCCCCAAGTGGCTCCGGATGAAACTGCCGAGTAGCAGTGCTTTCACGCGGACGCGTAGTTTGCTGGAGGAGTTGAATCTGCATACCGTCTGCGAAAGTGCCAAGTGCCCTAATCATTGGGAATGTTGGAGCAAGGGCACGGCGACATTCATGATTGGCGGCGACCGCTGCACGCGTGCTTGTGGCTTTTGCGCGGTGAACACCGCCAAGCCGCTTCCGCTAGAGGGCGACGAGCCGGAGCGTGTCGCCGAGGCGATATTCCGGATGAAGCTACGGCACGTCGTAATTACTGCCGTTGCCCGGGATGACCTCACTGACGGCGGTGCAGGCCATTTTCAAGCCACCATCAAGGCCGTTCGCAGACGCAATCCCGGCATCGCGATCGAGGTGCTCGTGCCGGATTTTCTCGAAAAGGAGGAGGCGCTGCAACGAGTGCTCGATGCCAAGCCGGAGATTTTCAATCACAACCTCGAGACGGTGCGCCGTTTGACGCTGTCCGTGCGTTCCCGTGCTCTTTACGACCGGTCACTCTCGGTGTTGCGCAAGGCTAGGGAGGGGGGCGGCGGCACCGTTTACACCAAGTCCGGCCTGATGCTTGGCCTCGGCGAAACGGAGGAGGAGTTGCTCGGGGCGATGGAGGATTTACGCCTAGCAAAGTGCGACATCCTGACGCTGGGCCAATATCTGCAGCCGAGTTCGTGCCACTTGCCGGTGGCGGAGTACGTGTTGCCAGTCAAGTTCGAGGAGTACGGGGCCAAGGCGCGGGAGATGGGCTTCCGGTACGTGGTCAGCGGGCCGATGGTGCGCAGTTCGTACCACGCGGACGAGTTTCAGTTGCCGCCCAAAGACTGAGTTTTTTTGATGGTGCGCAGTAAAACCTTTGCAAGTGCGCGCTCCGATTTCACACTCGCCGCAGTCGTGTTGACGAAGGCGCCATGGGTGATCCCGGTTGTCGCGGCGTGTCTTCTGGCCGCCAAGCCAGGCCGCGTGTTTGGCCAGGAAGGCGCCAGCACGGGCCGGTTCCGCATCACGCAAAAATCGGCTGACGGCCAACGCATCTCCATCCTCACCGGCGCCGAGGCGGTGTTTCAGGCTGACGACACGATGGCCTTGACCGATCCGAGGCTGGTTACCGTAACGGCTGGGGGGAAAACCAACCTCGTGTTTACCTCCAACGAGTGCCTTTTCGATCAGGACAAAAAAACGATCCGATCGCCCGGCGAACTTTCGCTCGCTACGGGTGACGGCCAGATGCAGCTCAAAGGCGTCGGGTTTTCCGGTAATCTGGTCGGGCCAACCCTGTCCGTGTCGAGCAACATCGAGGCCAAACTGGACAAACGATTCAGCCGACGGCCACCTGGCCAAGCGCAAAAAAAGAGGGAAACCCCGGTCTCGGAGCCACTCCGAATCACGTCCGACCAGTTCGATCTCGAGCCGGGCCAAGCGCTATTTCGAGGCACGGTTTTGGTCAAGGACACCGACGGCAACTTGGGCAGTGACTCGATTGCGGTTGGCATGAGGGAGGACGACTGGGAGGTGCAGACGATCCGCGCGGATGGCAGCGTGGTGTTGCAGTCTGAACAAATCAAGACCACCAGCGAGCAGGCCGAGTACGACCTGGCCGCCGGGTTGATTGTGCTGAAGGGCAAC
The DNA here is from genome assembly GCA_030749225.1 of Verrucomicrobiota bacterium. Classification (GTDB taxonomy): domain Bacteria; phylum Verrucomicrobiota; class Verrucomicrobiia; order Limisphaerales; family UBA1096; genus UBA1096. Next base: position 62,632 of record JASMKO010000025.1, on the reverse strand, counting down.
TCAAGCTGGACGATGGGTGAGCGTTCCGGCCGGTCCAACCTCCTTATGATCCACCGCGAGTCGCAGTCTGTGAACGCTGAGGGGGAGGTCGCCATGAAGCTCCCGGCGGATTCCGCGGGGGAAGGTGAGCTGCTGGACTTTACCGCGTCAGGAGACGGGACGGTTGATGGTCACCCGCTTGAGATTCGATCCAACGTGTTTTTGTTCCAGGCCGCGACTTCGGATCAAACCGGCTTTGCGCGATACATTGGCGCGGTACGGCTGGCCCGCGGCGAAGGCCGGCTGCGGTGCAGTTTCCTGAACGTCCGTTTGGCCAAAGGCACCGGTGGTGTCGTGGAATCTGTCAACGCAGCCGTTGGCGTCCGGCTGGAGCATGGGGATGATCAGCTCACGGCACAGACGGCCGCTTACGACATGGCGCAGGACACAATCCGGTTTCGGGGCGAGCCAAGGTGGAACTGGGGCACGCAACGTGGTCAGGCGCGCTTGGTTGAGTTGTCCCCGGCCGATGGCGTGTTTCGCGCGAGCCGAAAAGTGGGGATGCATTTGCCCCGTCCCAAGGGAGGTGGGCGGTTCCTGTTGCCCGCCGAGAGCGATCCGGCGGCGAAGGCGGAACCCGGCGGCGATCCGCTGTGGGTTGTTTGCAATTCATTCGAGTACCGGCGTGCGGTAGAGGCCAAGGGGCTGGACTCAGCGGTGTTTGCCGGGAACGTCGTGTTGACCGGTGACGACGGGTTGCGGGTGGAGGCGCAACGGGTGGAGGCGGGGATCGACCCAAGCACGGCCGGCATGGTGTCGCTCGATGCAACCGGCGGACTGGTCGCTGCAACGACCGGCACAAATGTCATACGGTATGCTGGCGACCGGCTTGTCCACTCCACGTCGGACGAGACCGTACGGCTGACTGGCAGGCCAAGCCTGGAGATTCGGGCACAGCGCGACGGTGTGGAGTGGGTTGCGCTTGGCCAAGCGGCGATTTACAACCTTCGTACCGGGTGGCTGCGCCTGAACGGCGACCCGGTGTTGAAAACCGCTGAGGGCGAGTTGCGCGGTCGGGAGATCGTGTTCAGCCCGCAAACCAAGCGACTCAAGGCCACCGGCCTTTGGAAGATGACGCTGAACCCGAAGATGGTCGCCAGAATGCGCGGCCGAACCGAAAAACAGGACGCAACGAAACCATGAGCCTGCTCGAGGCGAACGGCTTGGCTAAGGAGTACAAGAAACGGCGCGTGGTCAACGGCGTAACTATCTCTGTTTCGCCCGGGGAAATTGTCGGCCTGCTCGGCCCGAACGGCGCGGGCAAGACGACCTCGTTCAACATGATTGTCGGGCTGGTGCGGCCGGATGAGGGAGAGGTGCTGTTCGAGGGAAAGTCGATCGGTGCTCTGCCGATGCATCAGCGGGCGAGGCGGGGCATCGGCTACCTGACACAGGAACCGTCCGTGTTCCGCAAGCTGACCGTTGAGCAAAACATCCTTGCCATCCTCGAGACCTGCACCTCAGACAAGCTGGAGCAGAAGGCTAGGCTCAAGTCGCTGCTCGAGGAACTCGACTTGACCACCCTCGCCCGGAACAAGGCATACACCCTGAGCGGTGGGGAGAAACGGCGATTGGAGATTACGCGGGCGCTGGTGACCAGCCCGCGGATGCTGCTGCTCGACGAGCCTTTCAGCGGGATCGACCCGATCGCCGTGTATGAGGTGCAGAAGATTTTGCGAAAGCTTAAGGAGCGGCGGATGGGCATCCTGATCACCGACCACAACGTCCGCGAGACGCTCAAGTTGGTGGATCGCGCCTATATCATCCACAAGGGGGAGGTCCGTTGCGAGGGTGAGGCGGAGTTTCTCGTGAACGACCCCACCGCGCGGGAGATTTACCTCGGCCCCGATTTCAATCTTTAGCATGGCAACGAAGAAAAAACGGAAGCGGGAAAAGATCACGACCGAGCGCTTTTTCACCGAGCAGGCCGAGCACCTGAGGCTCAAACTGATCGCCGGGGAGAGTGGCCTCGGTCGGACTATCATCGAGCCGACGGTCAACCGCCCGAGTCTCGCGCTGGCCGGGTTCACCAAGTACATCGCCTACAAGCGCATCCAGGTGATCGGCAACGCGGAGGCGTACTATCTTAATTCGCTGCTGATACGGGATCGCATCAAGAGCTACCGGAAACTGTGTTCGTACAAGATTCCGTGCATCGTGTACACGCGAAATTTACCGATCGACCGGGAGTTGAAATCGATCGCCAACGAGCTGAGTGTGCCCATTCTCCAGACCCCGATGGTGACAATGCGGTTCGTGAGCGTGGCCACGATCGAGCTCGACCTGCTGTTCGCGCCGCGGGACACGCTCATCGGGAGTATGGTGGACGTCCACGGGATCGGGGTGCTCATTCGTGGCGAAAGCGGCATCGGTAAAAGCGAGACCGTGCTCGAGTTGATTGAGCGGGGGTATAGCCTGGTCGCGGACGATATCACCCGGATCACCCTGCTGGACGGCCGGGAAATCATCGGCACCAGTTCCGAACTGTCCCGCTACCACATGGAGGTGCGCGGCATCGGGATCATCAACGTCGCGGCCATGTTCGGCGCGAAGAGCATTCGCATTGAGAAGCGCCTCGACTTGGTGGTCACCCTTAAGGCGTGGAAGGAGGTCAAGAACATCGACCGCCTCGGGATGGATGAGGATTACATGAAAATCATGGGTATTAAGGTGCGGCACGTGAGCATCCCGGTTCGCACCGGGCGAAATCTGGCCCGACTGATTGAGGTGGCCGCCCTCAACGCGAAGTTGAGCGCCGCCGGGTACAACCCCGCTCGCGAGCTGAACGACCGGTTGATTGCGACCATGGCCTCGCCCAAATCTTAACAGCAGCACCATGGCGGAAGATCCAAAACCAGACGAAATCAAGGAGAAAGACACATGGGTGCCAAAGAATCTCCTACGGGAAATGAAGTCATTTGCTGACAAAGAAGGCAAACAAATGGTTGGCTTCATGCGGAGCGCCATTCGCAACGTGGTGAATCCGGACGAGGAGTCGTCGGCCGAGGGCGAGGCAGAGAAATCGGCTGGTTCCATCGACTGGGTGCTGCCTCCGCGGTTGACTGAACTAATTGAGGCCGCTTCGGAGGCGACCGGCAAAACCCCGGCACAGCTAATGGCAGACTGTGTTTCCCGGTCCCTCGAAGACGTGATCCGCGACGAGGAGGCCAAGCGCGCCGCCGCCAAGTCCAAGCTCGATCAACTTCGGCAAGACGCCGACTGATTAGTCGTCAATCAGCAGCACCTCCACCGGGTCGCCTTTGGCCAGGCGGGAATCAGGGGGCAGATCGACAAAGCCGTTCGCTTTGGCCAAGCTGCGCAGCATGTGCGAACGCTGCCCGCCGGCGCTCCGAACCAGCCCATCTGCATCGTGCGTCACCCGCACGAAATGCCGCCGGTCGCCCCGGTTGGCCAATGCCTCCGCCAGCAGCCCCGGCCGCTTGGCCAAGCCCCACTCGGTGGCGCCCTGCATTTTCAACAGGGCGGGCCGAACCAGAAGTAGAAACGTGACGAGTGCCGAGACCGGGTTTCCCGGCAGGCCGAACAGCGGCTTGCCGCCGGCTTGGCCTAGCACAAACGGCTTGCCTGGCTTGACGGCGACCTGCCAGAAATCGAGCGCTCCGCCGAGCTGCTCGATTGCTGGCCTCACATGGTCATGGTCGCCCACCGACACCCCGCCGGAGGTCACCACCGCGTCATTTTCCGCGAATGCCCGCTCCAGTGCATCCACTGTTGCCTCAAGCGAGTCCGGCACGATGGGGTACCGGGTTGGCAGCCCGTTTGCCCGGGCAACGAGCGAGGCCAGCATGGTGCGATTGCTCTCGTAAATCTCGCCGGGTTGAAGGTCGTCGGGCGGCTCGATCAGTTCGCTGCCGGTGGCCACAAGGCCGACCTTCGGCTGGAGCCCCACTTCAAGCGAACCGTGCCCGGTTGCGGCCAGTAGCCCAATCGTTCCAGCCGTCAGGCGAGTGCCCGCGGCAACTACCGTGTCGCCTTCGCGGATGTCCTCGCCCTTGAGCCGGACATTCTCCCACGGCCTGACCGAGTCGTTGCAACGAACTGTGCGTTCATCGCCGGGATCTGCACGGCAATCCTCCTGCATGATCACGGTATCGGCGCCGGCTGGGATGGGTGATCCGGTGAAAATCCTCATGCAGGTGCCTTCATCGACCGTGCCGGCCGATTCGGTTCCGGCCGGGATCACGCCAATGCAACTCAACGCGACCGGCGATTTAGTAGTGGCACCATGCAGATCGCGGCTTCGGACCGCGTAGCCATCCATTGCGGAGTTGTCAAAACCCGGCAGCGCCACGTTGGCGTTCGCGTCGACGGCGGCAAACCGCCCCGCGGTGTCGGCCAGGGGGACAGTCTCGGTGCCGAGCAACGGCACAGCCAAAAGCGACCGGCCAACAGCTTCTTCCAGCGACAACATGTGGTCGGGAGTGTCGCTGTTAATACCCTGAGAATCAAACTTACGCGCACGATGTTCTGGTTTGTATGGGGGGCGGATGGTAATGGTAGCCACCCCGTGGGAACCGGAACAGAGACAGTCTGCCACACAGAAAAGGTCGATCAAATGTTTGGCGCGATCGCCAGGCGATACGATCTTGTCAATGACATCCAGAGTCTTGGTTTGCACCGGCTCTGGAAACGCCGGGTGGTGGCTTTGTCCAATTTCAGGGAGGGGGAGATGGGCCTCGACTTGTGCTGCGGTACGGGCGACCTCGCGATCGGCTTGGTAAAGCGGGGCGGTTTGCTGCTGGGGATGGACCTGAACCGGCCCATGCTGCGGCAAGCCGCCGTCCGCTTGGCCAAGCGGGGCGAAGACAGGATTCGTCTCGCTCAGGCGGATGCCCTGAACCTTCCGCTTGGGGATGGCACCGTCGATCTGGTCACGATCGGTTACGGGCTGAGGAACCTTGCCAATCTAGAGGCCGGCCTGCGCGAGATCACCCGTGTCCTGAAGCCTAGGGGGCGTCTGCTGATCCTGGATTTTGGGAAGCCGCGCAACCTTGTTGTCCGGTCTGTATATTTTCTATATCTCGCATTGATGCTGCCGGTGTTCGGATGGCTGTGCTGCGGCAATGCATCGGCATACGCCTATATCCTGAAATCACTGAAAAACTATGCCGCACAAAAAGGGGTGACATCCGTTCTGCATCACATGGGTTATAGTTCCGTCCAGGTTACAGAGATCATGGCGGGAGCAATGAGCATCCATACAGCCATAAAATAAGATTATAGTTTCCAAGTTTAGCATACAAGAAACATTATAATTCCTCTTGTCAATGAGTTGTATGGGTGTAGTGTTCCCTGCTTCGCCGTTTAACGGCGTATTGTTACCCAATAAATTATGAGCAAGGATACGGTTAAGTTATACCAACGGGCTCGTGCGGCATTGCAAAAGGAAAAGGTTGCATTGTCAAAGGCATTGGCCGACGCACAGGCAACGGCTGCGGACGCAGAAAAAAGACTGGCCGAAATTGAGGCCGCTTTGGGTGGAACCGGTTCCGCGTCGGCCAAGCGCCGCGGCCGGCCCGCCAGAAAAAAAACCACTGCCAAACGCGGCCGGCCAGCAAAGAAAAAGGCGGCATCAAAACGGAAAGCAGCGAAAAAGAAGACCGTCAAAAAGGCTGCAAAAAAACCGGCCAAGAAGGCGGCCAAGAAGGCGGCCAAAAAAGCCATTAAGAAAACGGCTGGGAAAGCCGCCAAAAAAAAAGCGGCGAAGGGTGGAAAAAAAAAGCGTTCACTAAAGGAGGTCGCCCTGCAGGTGACCAAGGGGAAGGCATTGACCGCCGATCAGATTCTTGAGGCGGCCAAGAAGGTGGGACACAAGTTCGGCGGCAAGAATCCCGTTAACGGCCTCCGAGTGATGCTTTATAACAACAAGAAAGCGTTCAAGAACAACAAGGGCAAGTTCACTGCGGCTTGACGCTTTCTCACGCCTGTCCTGTTCGCCGGTTTCGGTCGACGGACTTGAATGGCGGGCGGATAAAGGATATTTCGCTTCCTGGCGGCATCACCGCCAGGATTTTTTTAAGATGTTGGCCAAGCGAGTAATTCCCTGCCTGGACGTGCACGATGGAGCCGTGACGCGTGGGGTTCAGTTTGGCCGCGCGGAGGAGGGCGGCCTGCGCAACGTCGGCGACCCGGTTGAGTTGGCTGTTCGCTATGATGAGCAGGGTGCAGACGAGATGGTTTTTTTCGATATCACCGCCAGTGCGCACGGTCGTGACACGATGGTCGGCGTGATGGAAAGTGTGGCCAACCGCTGCTTCATGCCACTGACGGTGGGGGGGGGGATTCGCACGGTGGAGGAGATGGGCGTCATGCTCAAGGCTGGCGCGGACAAGATCAGCATCAACAGCGCTGCTTTGGCCAAGCCGGAGTTGATCTGCGAGGGCGCGGAAAAATATGGCAGCCAATGCATCGTCGTATCAGTCGACGCGAAGCGAACGGGTGACGACGAGTGGGGTGTTTTTTCGCATGGCGGCCGAAAGGAAACCGGCTTGGATGCCATTGAATGGTCAGTGCGTGCGGTGGAATTAGGCGCGGGCGAGATCGTGCTCAACAGCATCGATGCGGACGGCACGAAGGCTGGTTACGACCTGGAGGTCACGAGGCGCATCAGCGAATCGGTGGAGGTACCGGTGGTGGCGAGCGGCGGCGCCGGTTGCCTGGAGCACTTGGCTGAGGTGCTGCACGAAGGCCGGGCGGATGCCGTGTTGGCGGCGAGTATTTTTCATTTTGGCGAGTATAGCGTCGCTGATGTGAAGGCGTTTTTGGCACGGGAGGGCATCCCCGTTCGAACAGTATAATTTTTCAGATGAAGTTCATTGAAAAACTCAAGTTCAATGCAGATGGCCTGATTCCGGCGATTGTCCAGGAGGAGGGCACCGGCCGTGTGCTGATGATGGCGTGGATGAATGAAGCGTCGCTGAGGTCGACGATTGAGACCGGCAAAACGCATTTTTGGAGTCGCTCCCGCCAGAAATACTGGATGAAGGGCGAGTCGAGTGGCCACACGCAGCAGGTCGGTGACATTGCTTTTGACTGTGACGGGGATACACTGCTGATTCAGGTGACGCAGCAAGGCGCCGCCTGTCACGAGGGCTACAAGTCCTGTTTTTTTCGGTCAATCCAGGAGGGTGGGGAGTTTGATGTCACTGAGGAGCGGCTCGTCAATCCGGACGAGGTTTACCAGTAGCAACCCCGCTTGGCCAAGCGCTTCGCCTGTATTGTGTTGGCGTTCCGTGAGGGGCGCCGGTTAGACTGTCCGCCGCATGGATTTTTGCCGTCCAACCAAGGATGAGTTTTGCCGCTTGGCCGAACAGGGAAACCTGATTCCGGTCACGCGCAGGCTGTTGGCGGACCAGGAAACGCCGTTGACGGCGTACCGCAAGATCCGCGGTCGGGGTGAGTCGTTTCTGTTTGAGTCGGTCGAGGGAGGCGAGCATCTTGGCCGCTACTCGTTCGTGGGATGCAATCCGCGCGGGATGATCTGCCAAGTCGGCGACACGGTGGAGTGGATCGAGGGCGGTCAAGTGCGGGAGACGTACACGGTAGTCGGCCGTGCCAGAGGCCAGGCGGTGGGGGAGGTAAGCGATGGGCTCGAGGTTGTCGAGAAAGTCCTGGCTAATTATAAGCCGGTGGCGGTCGACGGTCTGCCGCGGTTCACCGGTGGCGCGCTTGGTTTTGTCGGTCACGAGTTCATACATGACATCGAGCCGGTTGTGCCGCGTCCGACGGAGGATGAGCTGGGTACGCCAACGATTTGTTTCCTCATCGCCGACCAGTTGCTGGTGTTTGACCGGGTGGCGCAGACGCTGACGATCATCGTCAACGGGATCATCGGCCCCGGTGACTCGCCGGCGGAGGTGTACGAGCGGGCCACTGGGGAGGTGGAGCGGATCGTGGAGTTGCTCGAGCAGCCGAGCGAATACAAGCCGGTATCATTCCCGGCCGAGTTGCCGGAAAAGGCGTTCCAATCCAACCAGGAGAAGGATCGCTTTCTCAAAAACGTCGCGAAGGCCAAGGAGTACATCAACGCCGGGGACATCATTCAGGTCGTCGGTTCGCAGCGGTTTTCCGCCCCGGTGGAGGCGTCGCCGCTTGACGTCTACCGGGCGGTGCGCTCGATTAACCCGTCGCCGTACATGTTCCTGCTCGAGTTTGATGGCTACTCGCTTATAGGCGCGTCGCCGGAGATTCATGTGCGCTGCGAGGAACGGCGGGTGGAGATTCGTCCGATCGCCGGCACCCGGCCGCGCGGCGCGAGCGCTGAGGAGGATCTCGTGCTGGAAAAAGAGTTGCTGGCCGACCCGAAGGAGCGCGCCGAGCATGTGATGCTCGTGGATCTGGCACGGAACGACATCGGCCGCGTTTGCAACTACGGCTCAGTGGAGGTGAAGGACCTGATGATTATCGAGCGGTATAGCCACGTGATGCACATCGTGTCGCAGGTGGAGGGCAACCTCATGGACAGCCACACGCCGTACGATTTGATTCGCGCGACATTCCCGGCGGGGACGCTTTCCGGTGCGCCGAAGATTCGCGCGATGCAGATTATCTCGGAGTTCGAGCGGACGACGCGCGGGCCGTACGGCGGTTGCGTCGGCTACTTTTCGTTCAACGGCAACTTGGACTGCTGCATCACCATCCGCACGGCATTGCTGAAGGACGGCAAGGCGCATGTGCAGGCTGGCGGTGGCTGGGTAGCCGACTCGATCCCGGAGAACGAGTTTCAGGAGACGGTCAACAAGTCCAAGGCGATGATCAAGGCGCTGGCGCTGGCCGAGAGCTTCAGCGCCCAGTAACGCTTGGCCAAGCGCTTGGGGCCGGTTCACGGGCCGGTGAATAACTCGACGTGGTGGCCATCGGGGTCGGCGACGAAGATTTGAAAGGCGCCGTCGGGGCGTGTGCGGCGTGGGACATACTCCTGCCCGATGCTCTTGAAATGGGCTTCCCATTCGTCGAGGTTGTCGGCACGGAGGGCGAAATGATTACTGCGCGGTTGGGAATGAACTTCGATATCGCGGCCTCCGATCAAGTGTAGTTCCTGAAAATCCCCCAACTGAAACCAGGCGCCGGGAAAGTTAAACGCCGGTCTATCCATCGACTCCAGCTTGAGGACATCGCGGTAAAACGCGCCGCTTTTCTCCACATCTGCGACGTGAAGCGCGACGTGGTTCAGTTCATAATGGGTCATGATATGGTTTAGTTTTTTTCGGTCTTGAAAAATCGGTTGACGGTCAATTGTTGATCCATACAATTCCGCCACCTCTGGTGGGGTCGTAGCTCAGTTGGTAGAGCACCACAATGGCATTGTGGGGGTCGCTGGTTCGAGACCAGTCGGCTCCACCATTTTCTTCTTCACGTTCAAGAGTGGTTCAGGAAATTAATGAGGTCCTGTTGAACCATCGTATGTGGACTGATGCCCTTCCAGTTTTTGATTTCGGCGTCGGCGCCTGAATCGATCAGGTATTTGGCCACATCCTGCTGGAATGGAGAAAGGGCCAGGTGCAGGGGAGTGTTCCCGTCGCTGTCCTGTGCGTTGACCTCTAGACCTCTCTCGACGAGAAACTCCGTGATCGCTAGGGATTTCTCGTTCGGGTTGAGCGCGGCGTGATGCAGCATGGTTCGCTTGTCGCTGTCCACGACGAAAATGTGCACGTGTATCGACATGAAGAAATCCAGCAGCTCCAGGTTGCCTCGCGTGATGACCGCCTTGACGGGAGGCACGGCCTCCTCCGTGGTGGGGTTGATGTCGCCTCCAGCTTTCCGGAGGATGCCGATGATCTTGATCAATTCCGGCTCGGTGAGCTTATCGTCGAGTCTGCCGATTACGAGGCAGGCCATCGGGCTTAATAGTGAGGTGGTCGTCAAGAGGTTGACCTTGGCCTTGTTCTCGAGGAGTTTTTGCACCATGTCCTCGTGTCCATTCTCACAGGCATGATGCAGCGGGGCGTACCCGTCTTCATCTTTCTTATTCAGGTCTGTGCCCAGCGATAGCCATTGGTTCAACTCTCTCATGTTCCCTGTCTTGCAGGCTTCATGAACCGTGACCGATGACTCCTCCGAGTCGGGGCTTGGTGTCGAGTCGCCGGTGCCATCCGCAAAGCTCAAGTGCGCGCCTTTGTTTCTGCGCCGATCCAACAGGAGGAGAATGGACAGAATCAACGACGCCAAAAGGACGAGCAGTAACAGGATGACGATGGTTAATTGCATGTGCTCGCTACGGTGCCACACTCGTTTTCGAACCGGGAACCATGGCAACGACGCCAGACCAAGCGGTGATGATAGCGAAACCGCGGGTTGGAGGAAAGGCTTACTGTCGGGCTGCAGGAATATCTTGTTTCAACGCCCGTGCTGGGACAGGCTTCGCCGACCAAAAAAGATCGAATAGCCCGGGGGGCATCCAAACAATCCTGACGTATGAACGCTATTTGCTGCCGATTAGCCGCCTGTTTTGCCTTGGCGGGTTTGGCCAAGGCGGTCGGTGCGTTTGCCACGGAAAGAAGTGGTGACGGCTTGGTGGTGCTGTACGATTTCCGCTTGGCCAAGGGTAATGTTATCAAGGATCGCTCCGGTGCCGATCCGCCGCTGGACCTGGAAATCGAGAGTTCCAATAATGTGCGCCGTTCCGAGGGCACTCTCGAGTTGCGCGGCCCGGCGCTCATCCGCTCCGGCAAGCCGGCGGCCAAGCTGTTCAACGCCGTGCGCCGTTCCGGCGAGATCACCCTTGAGGCGTGGGTGCGCCCGGCCAACACGCGACAGGATGGCCCGGCGCGGATCGTCACGCTGTCCGGCAACACTTCCGAGCGCAACTTCACTCTTGGCCAGGAGGGCGACACGATCGACGTCCGGCTGCGCACCACCAAGACCAGCGGGAATGGTGCCCCGTCGCTGGGCGGCCCCAAGCGCAGCTTAACCACCAAGCTGATACACATCGTCTACACTCGCAACCGCGGCGGACAGGCGCGCCTTTTCCTCAACGGCAAATTGCGGGTCGAGAAGCGCATCGCCGGCGCGACGAGCAACTGGAACGCCAATTACCGTCTGGCGCTGGCCAACGAGCTGTCGAAGGATCGGCCTTGGCTGGGGACGTTTCATCTCGTGGCAATTTACGGTCGCGACCTTTCGCCAGGGGAGGTCACCGCCCATTTTCGGGCCGGCGTGGACGCCCCCTCTATCGGCGCGCAACTCGCGCAACAAACCCAGTCGCCGAAGGAGCAATTCTTCGAGCGGGAAATTGCGCCGCTTCTGTCGCGCCACTGCCTTGAGTGCCATGACACGGTGAACCACAAGGGGCGACTGGATTTGTCCAAGAAATCGACCGCATTCGCCACCTCGAAAAAGGAGATCGTGATCGTCCCCGGCAAATCGTCGGAAAGCCTGTTGTGGGAGGTCGTGGAGGAGGACGACATGCCGGATGAGCGTGATCCATTGAGTGCCGCCGAGAAGCAGAAATTCCGTCAGTGGATCGACGACGGCGCGGTCTGGGCCGGAGAGGAGATCGATCCGCTGGCCCATACTTTTGACCGCCGCGCGGCGCAAAACTGGGTGCGTCGGCTTACGGTGGCGGAATACATCGAGACCGTGCGGAGCCTGACCGGCGTGAACATCGCGAAGGAGGCGCAGGCAACCCTGCCGCCGGACATCCGGGCCGACGGTTTCAGCAACACCGCTTACAACCTCTCGGTGGATCTCGACCATGTTGAGGCCTACTCGAGGCTGGCTGGCATCATAGTTGGCAAAATGAATGTGCGGCAATTCGCGCTGCGTTTCTCCAAGAAACAGGGATTCACTGATGACATCATGCGCGATCTCGTGGCCAAGATGGGTAAATGGATGTTGCGCGGGCCGCTCGAGGAGCACGAGGTGGCGGCGTTTCGCGGGATCTCCACTACGACCGCCGCCGCCGGGGGGACGTTTGAGGAAGCCTTGTCACTGCTCATCGAGGCGATGCTGCAGTCGCCCCGCTTCCTGTACCGCGTCGAGAACCAGCGCGGCGACGGCTCCGCCTGGCCGGCGGGTGAATACGAGTTGGCCTCCCGAATGAGCTACATTCTCTGGGGCGCGCCGCCCGATGCCGAACTGCTTAAGGCGGCCGAGGAGGGTCGGCTCTTTGAGGAAGTCGGCCTGGAGGCGCAACTCACCCGGATGCTCGGCGACCCGCGCGCAGTCAGACGTTCCGCCGAGTTCATCCATGAGTGGCTCAACCTCGGACGCTTGGCCAATATGCAGCCCAGCCCGGAAAAATTCCCGCAATGGAACGCCGGTTTGGCCAGCGACATGCGCGCTGAGACGATCGCATTTTTCAACGACGTGGTATGGGAGCAAAAACGCCCGCTGGCCGACCTGCTCAATGCCAAGGTCACCTACGCCACGCCGCGTTTGGCCAAGCTCTACGGCCTGCCAGTACGGGGTAAGGGGTTGACTCGCTACGACCTCAAGTCCATCCCCGAGCGGGGCGGCCTGCTGACGCAGGGCAGTGTACTGACGATCGGGGGTGACGAGGCGTCGATGGTGACGCGTGGGCTGTTCGTGCTGCGCAACCTCCTGCGCAGCGGTGTGAAATCCCCGCCGCCCGCGCTTAACGCCGAGCCGGTGGCGGCCAAGGCAGGCCTGACCCAGCGCAACATCGCGCAGGAGCGTATCGAGGACAAAACCTGCGGCGTTTGTCATGTCAAGTTTGAGCCGCTGGCTTTCGGTCTGGAAAAGTTCGACGGCATAGGCGCGTTTCATGAAAAGGACGAGCACGGAAACCGACTCCGCGACGACGGCGAAATTCTATTCCCTGGTACTGCCAAGCCGGTGCCGTATGGTTCATCCACCGAGTTGATGAACCTGCTTGCAGGCAGTGATCGCGTCCAGGAAAGCCTGACGTGGAAGGTGGCCCAGTTCGCGCTTGGCCGTCCGCTTGGCCCAGTCGATTCCCACGCCCTTGACAAGATTCATCAGGCGGCGCAGAAGAGGGGCGGAACCTATGCTAGCCTGATGGGGGCCATCATCAAGAGCGATTTGGTGCAAAAAATACAAACAGAGGCAAACTGATGAACAGGATGAACAGACGAACCGCGCTAAAGGGGCTGGGCAGCATCACGATCGGCCTGCCGCTACTGGAGGAAATGACATTGGCCGCTAAGGCCAAGGTGGTCCCGGTGCGGGCGTTCAATGTTTTCTTCGGATTGGGCATCCCGGCTCCGCTGCAAACGGAGGGATTTGGCGGTGTGCTCGAGCCGCTCAAGCCGCTCCGTGACAAGTTGCTCGTCATGCGTCAGGTCGACCAGGTGCGTTGCGATGTCAGCGGCATCAACGCCCATTACGACGGTGCGACCGGCTCGTTCACAGCGATGCCGGCCGGGGGCGAGGCCAAGGCCGGCGGCCCTTCCATCGACCAGGTTGTCCGCAAAACATTTTATCCCGCCGGCATGCCCGCCGGCATGGTGCCGACGTTGATTGGCGGGACGTATTTCCGCCGAAGTCGCGTGGGCCGCTACGTGCACAGCTACAACGCCGACGGTACGGTCGCCGGGACGATGCAGGAGCGGCCGCGCGACCTGTTTGACCGCGTCTTCGGCGCGGTCGCGATCGATACCGGTGGCGATGCCCGCCAACAACGGCTCAAGCGCAGCGTGCTCGACACGGTGGTGAATCAATACCGATTTTACACCGGCACCAACTCTCCGTTGGGATCGGCCTCCAAGGCCCGCGTCACCGAACATCTCGAGCGCATCCGTGAGTTTGAACAGCGCGCGTTCGAGATGAAAAAGAAATTCCCCGGCGCGCCAGCGCTACCGCCACGATCGAAGGTCGCCCACGGCGGTCCAGCCGACCCGGGTGGCATGGGCATTGACATCACGCTTGATCAACTCACCACCGAGTGGCGCCTGATGGCCGACTTGTACGCGCTGGCGATTCAAATGGATCGCGTGCGCTTCGGCTCGCTGACGTTTCTCGCCGCCGGCGAGCGCATCCGGCTGACCGGCGACTATGAGTACGGCGGTCGTAAGGTTTTCCAGTTCGACGACGCCACGCAGCACAACGCCACCGCCGACAAGGGGTGCAGCCACGAGTGGTGGCACAAGTTCAACGAAAAGAAAACGAACACCGCCCTGCGCGCTCACGCCCACATGAAGATGCGTGAGGTGGCATATTTCCTGCGCCGGCTCGACGAGCAGCAGGATGCCAACGGCCGGTCGATACTCGAGAATTCGATGATCACCATCTCCACCGAGTCGGGCGACGGCCGTCACAACGACTTCAAGCGCGAGCTTTCAGGTGTGTTTCACGCGATCACCGGGGCCAACGGCCGGTTCAAGTCCGGCATAATAGACGTCGGGGCCGAGGGACTTGACGTCTACAACACGATGCTCGGGGCCATGGGCGCCAACGGCCGGCTTGGCCCTGCCAAGCGCGATGCTCGCCACGTTAGCTCTATTCTCGCCTAGGCCAGCAGCCGTTGGTACAGCGCGTATTGCCGCTCGACGAGTTGCTCGACGGTGAACTCTTCCATCACGAGCGTCCGACCGGCTTGGCCAAGCGAGGCTCGCAGCGCGGCATCTTCCGCCAACTTGGCGAGTCGCTCCTTCAGCTTGGCCTGGTCGCCCGGCTTGATGAGATAGCCGGTTTTGCCGTCGAGACAGACTTCGCTCGCGCCGTCGCAGTCATAGGACACAACCGGTTTGCTGGCAGCCATGGCTTGGGGCAGGGCGCGCGGCAGGCCTTCGCGCCGGGAGAGGTGCACAAGCGCGTCCATCACGCCGACGAGCGACGGAATCTCAGCGGGTGGCACGAGGCCGGTGAAGACGAAGTTTTTCTCGCAGCCAATCCGCTTGGCCAGTCGCTCGAACCGCTCGCGCCAAATGCCATCACCGACCAGTAGGAAGCGGATGTTGGGGATGCACTTGGCCAAGTTTGGGGCAATGGCGAACAGGTCGTCGTGTCCTTTCAACTCGAACAGTCGGGCGATCTTGCCGATGACAAAGTTGCCTGGCGCAAGGCCAAGTGACGCCCGCTTGGCTGTTGAGTTTTCTGCGACGAGAAATGGTTGAAGGTCGAAGCCGCTGGGGATGCGGGTGTAGTCGTCCGCCTGGCCGATGCCAGCGGCAAGGTACTGGTCGCGCATCGCATCGGCGACCGTGACGAAGTGGTCGGTCCTCCGCCCGGCGAACCGTTCAGCACCGCGAAACAGGGCGTTTGCCAGTCGGCCCTGAAACGGACCGAATGATGGGCCGTGAATCGAGTGAACGATTTTCGGCACCCCGGCGCGCCTGGCTGCAAGCCGCCCAACGATGCCGGCTTTACCACTGTGCGTGTGCACTATGTCCGGCTCGAACGATTCGAACGCGCGTTGAAGCTCGCAGTAGGCGCGCCAGTCGTTCCATGGTCGGACGGGCCGGATGAGATGGTGGGCAAGGTGAAACAGGCCGTCGATGTTGTCAAGGAGTGGCTCGAGGGAGCCTTCCGGGCCGGCGGTGGGGCCGCAGTAGAGCCGGACATCGATGTCCGGCTTTTGGCGCAGGCCAAGGACAGTGGCGACGGTGTTTTCCTGTGCGCCGCCGACGATGAGGCGGGTGATGACATGCGCCACGCGCATGGGCGTCAAGGTGCGTCGCCCTGCAGTTGTTTCACCCGCGTTTGCACGTGCTGCAGTTCCTCCGCCGGGGCGGATTCGGGATCGGCGTATTTTAGGTAAAGTTCGTAGTTCTTGAGCGCTTCGAACGCTTGACCTTTCGCCTCGGCGATCTGGGCTAGGTTCAAATAAATGCCGATGGCATCGGGATGAAACTCGCGAAGTTTTTGGTAGTCTTCCCTGGCGTTATCGTGTTGTTTCGTTGCCATGTACGAGGTGGCGCGATGTGCCAAGACTTCGCGGTTGTATGTTCCGTTTTCAAGAAGTTCAGACAAAAGTGAAATGGCATCTTTGTGCCTTTTCATTCGTTGGTAGATCACGGCTTTCTGGAACTTGAAGCCTTGCTTGCCGGTTCTGTCAATGGCGTCATCGATATTTTCAAGCGCCAGTTTGTAGTCGCCTTTCTCGGTGTAGGCCGCGGCGATCAACGATTTCAAGTTGGATTGTTCCTGTGAATCGGACTCCGGAAGTGCTGACTGGAACAATTCGATCGCGTCGTTATGCCGTTTCAACCATGTCAGCAGGTTGCCCTTGACCTTCAGCCTGTCCAGGTCCTTGGGATGCGCCTTGAGCCAGTTGTCGAGCAGCGCCAGCGCCTTCGTGTTCTGGTCATGATCCAGGTGAAACTCCAGCAGGGTGTTGAGGCCTGGGACGGTGTCCATGTGCGGCTTCAAATGGTCAATCAAGAATTTCTCGGTCTCGACGGAGCCGGAACGGGTCAGCATCATGCCGGCTTGGAGGCGGATCAGCTTGATCTGCTGGTCAGGGATGAACGGATTCGCCTTGTTCATTGTCTCGAGGCGCTCGATAAAAAGTTTCGCCTTATCGAACAGCCCGTACGAGACAAACATGTCTGCGATGAAAAAGACCGGGTCCGGGAACGTGGTAGCTCGTTCGGCGGCGCGCGTCAGTTCGTGGTAGGCTTGTCGTATTTCTGTCTTTTCCGCGAAATTCCGGCCGAGTTGAAAACAGGCGTGCGATTCATCGACGGGGCCGAATGTTCTCAGAGAGTAGTCGACTTCGTTATTGTTTAACTTCCCGTCACCGTCGATGTCGATCAACTTGTTCCCTTCGATCAGTTGATCCAACTCCTCATAAAAATCGTAGTCGGACATGGAGTTGACTTCGTGGAGGTTGGCTTGGGCAATGATGTTGCCATTTCGGCTGCCTTCGTAAAGTTTGCAGGCGGCTAGGAAAAGCGTTTCAGCGGCTTTTGGCTGTTTGTTCCGGGCGAGGTCCACTCCCCTGTGGTTGAGGTTTCGGGAGAGCCAACCCGTGATGACAAGTGAATCGAGAAACTTATTTTCCCAAAGAGATTTGCTTTGCTCGGCAACCGTTGCGAAGCGTTTCAGGAAGATCCCCTTCTCCGGCTTGAGATAAAATTGTTCAAGAATGTCATCTGCAAGGGTCTCATCGGTCGCGACCTGCTCGCTGGTCAGGGGCGGTTTATTCAGCGAGTCGGTTTCGGTGGGATACGGCATCAACCGGAAGATCCCCTTCTCCGGTTTGAGGTAAAACTGTTCAAGAAAGTAGCCAAAGCTAGGGTGCAGATAGTAGATCGGGGTGTCGGCGCTGACCGCTCGTAACTGGTCGAGGATCAGGAATACATCCACAAGCTTGGAACTGGCCACCTCGCTGGACAATTCCGGCCAGGCAGAATCGCGCTTGGCCAAGCGCATCTGATAATCGGGGGAGGCCAACTGGTGCGTCTCCACCAGCAACGTTTGCGCACCGGCATCGGACTGGGCCAATTCCGCCCGCAGGAGTTGGCTTTGCGGGGTCATGTCGTTGTCGGTGAACAGGATGGCCTTTCCGTCGGGCAGGTTTGCGGCCAGCCATTTTGTGTAGGAACTGGTGATGCCATTCTTGTTGTGACCAACCATCGGTTCTAGGTTCCGCCAGGCTAGCACGGCGATGACTCCCGCCGCCGCGATCTGCAGCCCGAAGTGCAGCCCCCGGTTCAGCGCCTTGGCCAATTCGGATGGCTTGCGCCATCGCCGGGTCTCCTCTTTGCCGGAAAGTAGCAGCAGGTATCCCAGAAAATATCCGATGCTCAGCGCGCCGAGGTAGTAAAACGTTAGGAACGGCGCGCCAACCCCTGTGATCTGCGGTAGATTGACCAGTTTGCGCGGGCTGACCACGTGGTCGAATGCCACATAAATGCAAACTGCCAGGAACAGGAAATGCACCAACCGGAGCAGGCCGGTCGTGATGACCGAGGCGGCGGCGTTGGTGTCGCCAAATGTCGCGGGCCAGCGGATGCTCACCAGAAGCAGTGGCAGGATTGCCGTGGAGGCCATCACCAGCACCATCAGCCGCTGGCTGAACAGGTTCATTACGAACGATTTTTGCCGGCCAAGGTTCGCCATCAATACGTCAGTGAAACTCTCCCCGCTGCCGGTGAGCACGGCGGCCAGCGGCAGCAGCAGATAGAGTGACATGCCAGCCAGGCCGTTTAGCGCCAGTTTCAGCGGCAGGCCCTCCTGGAATAATCGCATGCGGGCCGTCCAGAGCAGCGCCACGACGAACAGCGGCAGGAATCCGATCATGCCCCAGTTGTTCGTGATGCCGATCGCGTAGACGAGCACTGCGCGGGTGAGCCATTGGGTCTTATGCTCGATACGGTATTCGAGCAGGCAGCGGATGACGTAGGCGAACAGCAGCACGTTGAGCATCTCGCCCGTGCCGGCGGTGGCGTGCTGCCAGAAACTCAACTGTAGCCCGCACACCAATGCGGCAAACAGGGCGGGCACCCAGTTGCACGGCATGCTCAAAAGCGAGTGGGCAGTCTGTTCGCGTTGCCGTTGCTCCTTGGTGCGGTCGTGTGGGAGCAGCACCACGGAGCGCACCAACACCGCCAGCGTCAGCGCCCCGAACAGCGCGGCTAAGGTGTTCATCGCCATCGGCACTGCGGAAGCCGGCAGCGGTTTTAGCGGCAGGGTGAGCAGATAAAGCAGCGGGGCCTCAAAGGGTGCCTCGCCGGTCCACCCTCCGACGTCCGATATGGCTGTCAGGCTCGCGAAGCTGATCCACGAATGGAGCGTGAGCAGGTACAGCACCCCAGCGCCCAGGGCAACAGCCCAAGGGAGGCGGGTGGCGGCAAATGACTTCAGCGGGTTGCTATGTTGTGCCATCGCACTCGGTTGCGGCGACAGTTGAACCCCACCCATGCGCCCATTGCAAGGCTGGTTTTGGCAGGTGAATCTTCCATTCGCGGTTCATGTGCTGGTGTTGAGCCGCAGGTCGGTCACGCACTCCACATGCTGGGTGTGGGGGAACATGTCCAGCGGCACGACCTGCTCCAGACGGTAGACCCCATCGGCGCAGAGAGTGTTCAAATCCCGCGCCAGAGTGGCCGGGTGGCATGAGACATAAATGATCTGCGCTGGCCGGATTTCGCGCAGTTGGCCAAGTGCCGCCGTCGCGCAGCCTTTGCGGGGCGGATCAAGAATGACAGTGGTGTTGCCATCGCTGAATTTTGTCAGCAGTTCTGGCAGCAGGTTCTCGGTGCGGCCCTCGATGAACTCGCCGTTGTCTCCGCCGAACTTGGCCGCGTTCTTGCGGGCGGCAAGGATGGCGCGGTGGTCGTACTCCACACCGGCGTAGCGCTTTGCCAAGCCGGCCAGCTCGATTCCTAGGAATCCAACACCGCAGTAGGCGTCGATGAGGTATTCCGAGCCGCTTATCTGGAACATCCTCCGCAGGATCTCCACCATCCGGGGCAGCATGAAGTAGTTGGTCTGGAAAAAGGAGTGATCCGGCACCATCCACTCCTCCGGGGCGACGCGCAGGTTCACCTTTACGCCGCCCTTGTTCGGCGGGTTGTTGCGCACCTCAGGGATCTGTGCGTTCAACGCCGGTTCGGCGATCTTGCAGTCGTCCACCTCGACCACCCAGTGCGAGTTGCGCTTGCGGAAGCCGACCAGCAGTTTTTTCGCCTTCCCGTTCCATTGGCTGCGGATCAGGATGCGGTTGCGATAGTTAAACGGCTGTGGGCAGGCGACCACCGGCGCGACCCGGTCCTCCGAGAAACCGCCGATGCGGCCAAAGAGCGCCGCGACCTGTTTCCGCTTCATCGTCAGTTGTGCCTCGTATGCGATATGCTGGTATTGGCAGCCGCCGCAGTCGCCGAAAAAGTCGCATGCCGGTGCGATCCGGCTCTCCGCCGGTTCGACGATCTCGACGAGCTCGGCTCGGGCGAATTTTTTCTTCACCTCGGTGATCCTGGCCTCGACCGCCTCGCCCTCGATCACGAGCGGTACGAACACGACAAATCCATTCACGCGACCGACGCCTTCGCCGCCAAAAGCCACGTCGTCGATGCGCACTGTGATCCGTTGGCCGACCTCCGGCCGGGTGAGTTCCTCTTTCGCAGTTCCTGTTGCCGTGTCGCTCAAAACAGTTTGCACTTAGCCAAGCGCTCGGGGAAGGGCCAAGGCCGGGGCACGTTACCCGCGCCGCTGGCCTTGCGAAAGGATGTAGTGGGAAACGAGCCTACTTTTTGTGGTGCTGCTCGTAATGCTGCTGCAGCAGGTCCTCGCCGAAGTCGTGCCTCAGGTCGCGCACGACGTAGTGGACATGGTTGGCACCGTTCTGCGTGTTGTCGTACTCGATCAGGAAATCCGGCGCCTGGATTCGGTAATAATGCCCCTGCCGCGGCTCGAGCGAGCCGGCCCAGGCGAAGTGGATTTTCCCGAGGTCGAGCCCCTCGAAATGCTTGACGCTCTCGTCGGCGAGGTCGGGTCGGTAGTTGCGGAGTTGTTCCTCGAGCAGGTTCCACAGCAGGGTGAACTGTTTCTTGTTCATCTTAGATGCCGGCAGGCCAAGCGGCTCGAGCCGCCTCGCCTTGCGGTCAGCCTTGGTGATGATGTCCGCCGGGGCTTTCCCAGCGACGATGGCCACTTTGCGCTGCTCGGCGTTCAGCGACCGAACAAGGGCACGGGCGGTGTTCTCCTCCACGGCGAGCACCTGCAGCCCCTTGCGCGGGCCGTCGAGCACGATGCCGGGGTTGGTGCCGAAAAAGGCCGGCGTCAAGCCGCCGATGTGGCCGTCCACCACGGTGAAACTCAGCGACAAATGATGCCCCTCAAAACGCCAGCCCCAAGTGCCCTCAGCGCTTGGCTTGCCGAAGGTGCTGATGAAGTACCACTTCGGGTCGCGGGCGAATCGGCCTTTTGGGTTGGCGTCGTGCAGGATCTGCTCCAGACTCATGATCTGCGCCGTCTTTTGCACCCCACGCGCACTCAATACCGAGGCCAGCAACGCGTAGGCCATGTGCTGTTGCTCGGTCGTCATGTCGCGAAAAGACAGCCCCTTGCGCGGGTGCATCTCCGTCGGGACAAAGTGCCAGCGCGTACGCTCAGCGTGGTCAAGCGGGAATACCGCCTTCGCCTTTTGCTCCGGCTTGAGCGTGGCGAGGAAGGCGCTGGCTGCATGGGCCATGTCGCGCGCCGCGGCCTCGACTGGATGGGCAAAGGCGCTTGACGGAACCAGCAAAGATAGGACGAAAACGATCAACGGGATAATGCGCATGGAGTGCATGCCCAGGAGTCCAGGCCAATCCGCCCGAAATGGCAATGCCAAAATGCATCTCTCGACTTTGGCTGCGGCTCGGGCAATAAATTGGTTGCTTTCATGGACTCCGTTTTGGTTGGTATCGAGATTGGCGGGACGAAGATTCAGGTCGTTACCGGCAGGCAGGACGGGTCGATCACCAGCCGGCAACGCTTTTCCACATGCCCGGATGTGGGCGCGGAGGGCATCCGCACGCAGATTGTCACTGCTTTGGCCAAACTGGCGGATCGGCAAGCCATCACCGCGATCGGGGTCGGCTTCGGCGGGCCGGTCGACCGCCAAGTCGGCCGAATCTGCTGCTCGCACCAAGTCGCCGGGTGGGATGACTTCCCGCTCCGGGATTGGCTCCGCGAACAAGCCGACGGCGCTCCGGTGGTGGTCGAGAACGACGCCAACACAGCTGCACTCGGTGAGGCACTCGCCGGGGTGGGGCAGGGAAAAAGCCCGGTATTTTACATCACGCTCGGTAGCGGCATTGGGGGCGGGCTGGTGCTCGACGGGAAGATTTATCACGGCCATTCACTGACTGAGGCGGAGATCGGTCATGTGCGGCTTGGCTCGGCGGGTGAGACGCTCGAGTCGCGCTGCTCCGGTTGGGCGGTGGATTGGAGGCTCCGGGAGTATGCTGCTGCCAACCCCGGCTCGCCCTTGGCCAAGCGGCTTGATGGCGAGGGCGGCGAGGCGCGGCAGTTGGCCAAGGCTATGGCCGACGGCGACGCCGGGGCCAAGGCGATTTTCGACGAGACCTGCGCCGGGCTCGCGCTTGGCCTGTCGCATGTAGTGCACCTCGTCAACCCGGCGGTGATCATCCTCGGTGGCGGCCTGTCATTGGTCGGCGAGCCGCTGCGGGCTGGCGTGGAGACTGCGCTCGGCTGCGCGATCATGGATGTGCTTCGGCCGGGGCCAAGCGTGCGCCTGGCTCAGCTCGGCGAGGACGCCGTGCCGGCCGGCGCACTGCTTTTGGCTTTGAATGCCGATTGAGTTTTGCGAGGCTTCGCGTCATGCGCGAATGGATCGCCAACTATATCGAGGCCGAGAAGGCTTCTCTTGACTCCATCCCGGTTGAGCAGGTCGAGTCTATCATTCTCAAGTTCAAGGAAGCCCACGCCGAGGGGCGGCAGATTTTTGTGTTCGGCAACGGCGGCAGCGCCTCCAACGCGTCGCATTTCGCCACCGACCTGGGCAAGGGCTCGTCTGATGCGCTGGGCAAACGCTTCAGGGTTTTGTCGCTCAATGACAATGTTAGCTGGATGACTGCGATCGGGAACGACTACGCCTACGCGGACATCTACGTTCGCCAACTCGAGAACTACGGCCAGGCCGGCGACATCGCGCTGACGATGAGCGTCAGCGGCAGCTCGCCGAACTTGGTCAAGGCGTTCGAATGGGCCAACGCCAACGGCCTGTATACCATCGCGCTGGTCGGCGGCAAGCGCGGTAAGTTGGCCGACTTGGCGAAGGAGACGATCGTGATCGACGACACCCACTACGGGCGCGCCGAGGATTGTCAAATGGGCATCGCCCACATGCTCTGCTACGCCTTCATGGAAGTGGACGAGCTGAAGGCGTAGCCTAAGCCAATTGCAATAAAAAAGGCCCGGCATTTGCCGGGCCTTTTTTCTGCAAGAAATTTTAAGCTCCCATATCGTCCTCGAAGGAGCCTTCGGCGACGGGGAAGCAGAGGTTGTCGCGGACGTATTGGATGCCCTCGATGGCGGTGGCGTCCGGGTCTCGGTACGCGCTCTCGGTCTCGGCGATGAGCGGGGCGGTCTCGGTGCCCATGATTTTGTTGTATCGCGCGGGGTAGCCGATTTTGATGAGCATCTCGACGTAGCGCACCATGTTCAGGTCGCCGCTGCCGAGGTCGGTGAACTGCATTGCGCGGTTGTGCCAGTCGCCGTCCATGCGCCGCAGCGGCACGCCCTGGCGGACGACGAAGTTCTTCACGTGGCAGGCGTAGACGCGGTCGCGCACGGCGGGGTGGGTGAATCGTGTTTCCCAGTCCTCGCCCTCCCAGCAGTGCGACGGGTCAGCGTTGACGCCGAGGCATTCGTCGCCGTCGCAAATCTCGACGAGCCGGCCGAACTCCTCCGCGCACATCGCGGCTGTGCCGGGATGAATCTCGTGCGCGATCCGGATGCCGAGGCTGTTGGCGTGGGCACGAATCTTGGCGGTCTTCTCCACGAAGCGCTCCTCGCCGGCTTTGATGAGGTCGAACCCCGGCCCGGCCCAGAAGCCCCACGGATAGCCGGTAGCCAGTTCCCAGCCGTGCGACACGCCCCAGAACATCGGCAGGATTTTTAGGCCAAGCTCGGCGCACAAATCCATCATCCGGAGGATGTACGCCTCGTACCACTGCTCAAGTTCCTCCGAGCTCTTGTCCTGGTTGGGGCCGTGGATGAACGGGTGACCGCTGCGGGTGCCGGTCCACGCGCTGGTGTGCACCCAGAACGCGCAGTGGCCGCTCACGCCGTCAAGCTTGAGGCCGTGTTTCTCGAACGTGTCGCGGATTGCTTGTGCGCTCTTGAACGCCTCACCGGTGTCGCCATCCTCAAGCATGTAGTGGCTTGGTTGTGCGCCGTCAGCCCCGGCCTCCTTGGCGAAGGTTAGGAAGCCGTCAAGCCCCTTCCCGCCGTGCTGCGCCCCCTCGATGCTGCTGTGATAAATCGGTTTTGCCATGGTTCTGCTATGTTTTTCCGTAAAAGTTTCGTGAGAAACGGCCGCGACAGTAATCGTAAAACCGCCCCCGATGCAACCCACTTCGCGGTGGCGGTTTTGGGCCGCTTGGCCGAGCGGATTTAAATGTTCATCGCACGGCCGGTTCTTTACGCTGCGTCGCGCATGAATCGGGTGGCACTCATCACAGGCGCGTCGCGTGGCATCGGCCGCGGCATCTCGCTTGAGTTGGCGGCGGAGGGGCTCGACTTGGTGGTCAATTACGCCGGGAACGAGACTGCTGCTGCCGAGACGGCCAGGCGCTGCACTGAGCGGGCCGCTGCCGTCGGGCACACGATCCGCGTTGAGGTGTGCCAGGCCGACGTTGGCCAAGCGGCGGATCGCAACCGGCTGATCCGGTTTACCCGCGAGTCGCTTGGAAGGCTGGATCTGCTTGTGAACAACGCCGGCATCACCTCCATCGGCCGCGCCGACCTGCTCGACGCCACCGAGGAAAACTGGGACGCACTTATGGCGATCAATCTCAAGGGGCCGTTCTTTCTAAGCCAGCTCGCCGCACAATTGATGATTGAGCAGGTCAAGGCCGATGAAGAGTGCCACCCGAAAATCATCAACATTTCTTCGGTCAGCGCCCACGCAGTCTCGACCAACCGCGGCGACTACTGCGTTGCTAAGGCCGGCCTGGGGATGGTCACCCGGCTCTTCGCCGCGCGCCTCGCGGAACACGGCATCAACGTGTACGAGGTGTGCCCCGGCGTGATCACCTCCGACATGACCGCGCCGGTGAAGGAGAAATATGACCAGCTCATCGCCGACGGACTGACGCTGATCCGACGCTGGGGCGAGCCAGCCGATGTTGGCCGTGCGGTCGCGGCGCTGGCGCGCGATTCGTTCCCGTTCACCACCGGCGAGGTCTTCAACGTGGATGGCGGCTTCCACGTCCGCACACTTTAAGTCATGGCTATCAGGATCGACCGCAGGCTTACACCGCAAAAATTGCTTCCAAGGCTGGAACGGTTCTTCGAGTTGTCTGGGCAAAAGATTTTGTCCATTCAAAAAAGCTGGCGCGTGGCCAAGGGCACGCCGGTGTTCACCGAGAAGGGGCAGTACACCACACGCGGCTGGACAGAGTGGACGCAGGGGTTTCAGTTCGGTTCTGCGGTGCTGCAGTACGACGCCACTGGCGACGCGTGGTTTTTGAAGATTGGTCGCCGCGGCACGGTCAAGCACATGGCTTCGCACGTGTCACACACAGGCGTCCATGACCACGGGTTCAACAATGTCTCCACCTACGGCAACTTGCGCCGCCTCATGCGGGAGGGAAAGTTCGCCTACGACTTGCGCGAACTGGAGTTTTACGAACTGGCGCTCAAGGTATCCGGCGCCGTGCAGGCGGCGCGATGGACCGGTATTCCGGGCGGCGGCTATATTTACTCGTTCAACGGCCCGCATTCGCTGTTCATCGACACGATCCGCTCGCTGCGCTCGCTCGCAGTGGCGCACCAGCTTGGCCATGCGCTGATGGGCGAGCGGGACCGGAAAATCTCGCTGCTCGGCCGGCTTGTGCAGCACGCCGAGGCGACGGCGGTGTACGGGGTCTATTACGGTGCTGGCCGCGACGCATACGACGTGCGCGGCCGCACCGCACACGAGAGCATTTTCAACCTGAACGACGGCAGCTACCGCTGCCCGAACTCGCAGCAGGGGTACTCGCCGTTCAGCACCTGGACGCGCGGTTTGGCCTGGGCAATCTGCGGTTATGCGGAGCAGCTTGAGTTTTTCCGCACACTCACGGATACCGCGCTCAAGCCGCACGGGGGCCGCCGCAAGTTGATCGCCATGTTGCTGAAGGCCGCCACCGCTACAGCAGATTTTTACATTGCCAATAGTTGCACAGACGGTGTCCCTGCTTGGGACACCGGCGCGCCGCAACTGCACCGTTTGGGCGACTATTTGTCTAAGTGTTCTAATCCTCAAAACGACGTTGAGCCGGTCGACTCCTCCGCGGCGGCGATCGCGGCGCAGGGTCTTGTGCGCTTGGGTAACTATCTGGGCAACACCGGTAAAAAATCGGAAGGCACGCGCTACCGGCAAGCCGGCTTGACCATCGCCAACACGCTGCTGCAGGTGCCGTATCTCTCCACGGATGTCCGGCACCAAGGCCTGCTGTTGCACTCGGTTTATCACCGGCCCAACGGCTGGGATTACATCCCGCGCGGCCGCAAAATCCCGTGCGGCGAAAGCTCGATGTGGGGCGACTATCACGCGCGCGAACTGGCGCTGATGCTCCTCCGCGAGGCGCGTGGCGAATGCTACCTCACGTTTTTTGACTACTAATCTAGCGTGGCCGAGCCGTTCAAACTTACGCGTATCCCGTCGCTAAAGACATCGCAGGCCTTCCGCGACCATGCGGCCTCGCTTGGCCTCGATCTGCCGTGCGACGATGTGATCCTGCCATGTGCTGAGTCGCCTTTGGCCAAGCCGCTCGACCGAATCAAACTCGGCGGCAAGACGCCCGGCAACCGCATCGCGATCCATCCGATGGAAGGTTGGGATGGCACAACCACTGGTGGCGTGACCGACGAGATAACCCGCCGTTGGCAACGTTTCGGCGAGAGTGGGGCCAAGCTGATCCTGGGCGGCGAAGCGATGGCCGTCCGCCCCGACGGCCGCGCCAATCCGAACCAACTCATCCTAAACGAGGTGAACCAGGCCGATATCGCCGGTCTGCGCGAAACATTGATTGCGGTGCATACTGCACGCCATGGTTCGACCGAGGATCTGGTGATTGGCTTTCAACTGACCCACTCGGGACGCTTTTGCCGTCCTAATGAAAAAACTCGGTACGAACCGCGGGTCGCCTACCGGCATCCGATTCTCGATGCGAAATTCAATGTTACCAGAAACGATCAGATCTGGACCGACGATGAGATCACCGAACTCATCCGCGACTACATTCGCGCCGCTCGGATCGCCGCTGAGGCGGGGGCTGACTTCATCGATATCAAGCATTGCCACGGCTATCTGCTGCACGAATTTCTTAGTGCCCGCACGCGGGCCGGCCGTTACGGTGGTTCGTTCGAGAACCGTACCCGAATTCTGCGGGAGATCATCGACGGTATTCGTGCCGACCAGAATTACATCGATGTGATCGTGCGTGTAAGCGCATTTGACTTTGTGCCGTTTCGTCCCAACCCGGCTCAGTCGCAGTCGAACAGGCTCGGCCCCGGTATCCCGGAGGATTTCTCCAATTGTCTGCCATACCACTATGGGTTTGGGCTGAATCCCGACAATCCGCTTGAGGTTGATCTTACAGAGCCGCAGCAATTTGTGAAACTGTGCGCAGACTTGGGGGTCAAACTCGTCAGCCTCAGCGCTGGCTCGCCGTACTACAGTCCGCACATCCAGCGGCCGGCGGCTTATCCGCCCTCCGACGGCTACCAACCGGCATATGATCCGCTCGTCGATGTCGAGCGGCAGATCCAGGTCGTCCGGAAAATCTGCGAATCGGCGCCAGCCCACCTCGCCATCGCCGGGTGCGCCTACAGCTACCTGCAGGATTATCTGCCGCACGTCACACAGTGCCTCGTGCGCGATGGATGGGTCGATGTCGTTGGCTTGGGGCGGATGGTCTTGAGTTACCCGGATATTTTCTCGGATGGGATGGCCAATGGGATGCTGACGCCCCGGCGCATCTGCCGCACGTTCAGCGACTGCACCACCGGCCCGCGCAACGGCCTGGTCAGTGGCTGTTATCCGCTGGATGACTATTACAAAAACCGTTCCGAGGCCGAGCAACTGAAGCATATCAAAAAGTCGCTTTAGATAAACGCCGACTATCGTGATTGTTCATATTAGCCATGCGCCTGCCGCCGTTCAGCGGCAATTGATCGACTCGCTTCGAATCGGCCAGGTGCCGCCCAAGTTTTTGTATGACGGCGAACGGCAGACGGAGAAGTGGCTTGCGGTGCACCGGGCGCATTCGCCGTCGCGTACCGATGCTGGAGTGCAGTCGATTTACGACCTGGCGTTTGACGAGTCGCTTGGTCAAGCGGCGGGCGAGTCGGTTTGCCTCGTCGGCTTGGGATGCGGCGGCGGCCAAAAGGACACACGTTATCTGCCCAGACTTAAGTCGGTTCACCCGGTCATCGATTACGTGCCGTGCGATGTAAGCGAAGCGATGGTGAAGGTGGCTCGTAAGGCGGCAGCGGCGGAATTGCCGCTCGAACGTATCCATCCGCTGGTTTGCGACTTGGCCAACGCACCCGACCTTGGCCAACTGCTCGACGCCATCGTTTCGCCGCAAACCAAGCGTGTATTCACCTTCTTCGGAATGATCCCGAACTTTGAGCCGGACGTGATTTTACCGCATTTGGCGGCGACTCTGCGCGACGGTGACTTGTTGCTCCTCAGCGCCAACCTTGCGCCAGGAGATGATTATCGACGTGGGGTCGAGGCTGTTCTGCCACAGTATGACAACGCTGAGACTTGTGATTGGTTGCTGTCGTTTTTGGAGGGATTGGGAGTGCCGCGGACTGCGGGACAGTTGCGATTTGGGATTGAGGAGGTTGACGGATTGTTGCGGATCATTGCCGACTTCGATTTTGTGGAAACGCATAAATCGAGCGTCGCTGGCGAGTCGGTTGAATTTGCTGCCGGACACTCATTGCGGCTTTTTTTCTCCTACCGCCACACGGAGCAAATCTTGGCCAAGTGCTTGGCCAAGCATTGTTTCGATGTCGTCGGTTCGCAGATTGACTTCTCCGGTGAGGAGGGAGTGTTTCGTGTCAAGCAGGCCTAACTGTCGCCGTATTCCTCCTGGCGGATTTCACTGATGGCGTCAGAGTAGGCCTTGAAGATATTGCCTTCGGGGATGACGCCGACGAGTTTGAGGTGATCCTTGGCGCTGACGACCGGGACACTTTCGCCGACAAAGTCCTCGACTTTTTTCATCGCTGAAAAAATGGAGGTCATGTCGGTGAGCGTGATCTGTTCGTGTTGCGCGAGGTCGCCGACAGCGTGATCGGGCTTAGTCGGATTACGTTGAATTTGAAGCAACTCATTAACAGTTATCTGGCCAAGATAGGTGTCCGTTTCGCTGACAATGTAGCCTTCGGTCTGGTCGGCAGCCAGGAGGCGGTCGAGTGCCTGGTTGCACGGTGTTTCGGGGGAGACCTTCACAAACTCGTGCGTGACATAGTCGCGAATGGTTTTTTGCTGCAGAACGACTTTGTCCTTGCCGAGTGAAAAGTCGAATCCATGCGCGAGCAATTGGACATCGAACAGTGAGCGGCCAAAGAGCCTCGAACAGATGATGTTCGAGAATACGACGCTGATGAGCACTGCCTTGGCCAGGTCGTAGTTTTCTGTGAGTTCGAACACGACGAGGATGGTCGAGATCGGAGCGCCGATGACGGCGCTGGTCACGGCGCCCATACCGCAAATTGCGTAGAAGGAGAGGTTAAGTGAGCCGGGAACGAGCGTCTCAAGTGCTAGGCCGAACAGCGCTCCAAAAGTCGCTCCGATAAAAAGAGCAGGACTAAATACCCCTCCACAGAAACCCATCCCGAGGCAGAAGCCGGTCATCAATGACTTGCCTATGCATAACACAACGAGCAGAAAAATTGCCTTTAGAACGAATTCCTTGGCATTGGCATCGATGACCGACTCCATAGTAGTCATGCCGGTGATGTAATCGAGGTTGCCGGCGCGAACCTGCTCAATATTGAGAGTAGCTTTGGTTGTATCTAGACCAACCCCCAGCAATTCCGGCACACCAAGGCAGATCAGTCCAAGTACCAGACCTGCCAAGGGCGGCTTGATCCAGATAGGTAGTTTGAGTTTGCCGGCAAGTTTTCCAGACATGAGCACACTGCGCATGTAAAAGATCGCCACTGCAGCCCCAACGACGCCCACAAACAGAAAGGCACAGTATTCGTATGCGTGCTGAATGCTGACCTCGCCGACCTCGAGCAGGCGTGGGCGGTTAAATACCTCCGTGGCCATCACCTGGCTAACGTAGGCGGAAATAGTCACTGGCGCAAAGGCGCGGATGGAGTAGTGGCGCAGTATGACCTCGTGGGCAAAGATCACACCGGCGATTGGCGCGTTGAAAGCGGTCGAGATGGCTGACGATACTCCGCACGCTACTGCGATCACGCCCAACCGCCGGTGGTCTGCGGTAACTTTGGCCAGAAGCGAGCCGACGAATGCGCCCAGGCTTGCCAATGGGCCGTACATGCCGACCGACGCGCCAAAGCCGATCGATGTAAAGTTTGTGAGCGTGGTCAGCAGTCCAGTGCGGACAGGAATGTGGCTGTCGCCGGTTTGGGACAAGAATATGACATCCGGAATACCGTGCGGCCGGTTGCCGCGCAGGAGCAAAAGCAGGCCGCCGACAATCAAGCCGCCCACAACTGGAGCCAGTACTGTGAACCATGGTAGCAGTTTGGCCGAGTCGGCAAACTCGCGTGCGTGGGGGGCGACGAACAGCACTTCGTTAACCCACGCAATGCCAAGCACGAACGTCTCCGAAGCGACCGACGCCATCAGGCCGATGAATGCCGCCAGCCCGAAGGAAATCAGGAAGCGTTGAGGTGAGTAGTTCTTTAGCCAGCGAGTCATCGGGACTGCGGCCGCATCGGCGGTTCCGTTTACGGCACGGGGAGTTCGTCGAGGATTTTTTGGATGATGGTCTCGGCGTTTTTCTCTTCAGCCTCGGCTTCGAACGTGACCGACACACGGTGGCGAAGCACGTCCTGCGCGACACTCTTGACGTCCTGTGGCGTGACGAAGCCGCGCCCGCGCAGGAAGGCATGCGCCTTGCCCGTGAGTGTGAGGGCGATGGTGGCCCGCGGTGAGGCGCCAAGCTGGATGAAGTCGGCGACGTCGATGCCGTACGACTCTGGTTCGCGTGTGCAGCAGACCATGTCTACGATGTAATCTTTGACTTTGTCGTCGATGTAAATGTTGTTGATAACTTCGCGGGCCTTGAGGATGTCGTCGACAGCGATGACCTGCTGCGTTTCCGGCGCGGCGTTAGTGCGGCCCATGAGGTCGAGGATTTGCCGTTCCTCGTCACGGTCCGGATGGTTGATCTTCACCTTCAGCATGAAGCGATCAACCTGTGCTTCAGGCAGCGGATAGGTGCCCTCTTGTTCGATTGGGTTTTGCGTGGCTAGTACGAGGAACGGTTCAGGTAGCGGGTAGGTTTTTTCGCCGATAGTGACCTGCCGCTCCTGCATGGCTTCGAGTAGGGCGCTTTGCACCTTAGCTGGAGCGCGGTTGATCTCGTCGGCCAGCACGAGGTTGGCAAACACCGGGCCCTGTCGCGTTGTGAAACTGCCGGATTGCGGGTTGTAAATCTGCGTGCCGACGACGTCGGCCGGTAGCATGTCGGGGGTGAATTGCAGTCGCGCGAACTGGGCGTCCATGCATTGGGCGAGCGACTTGATCGAGAGTGTCTTGGCCAAGCCGGGCACGCCCTCGAGCAGCACGTGGCCATTGGCTAGCAGGCCGATGATCAGTCGCTCGACGAGCATCTTTTGCCCGACGACGACCTTGCTCATCTCCCCGAGCAGCGGCTGCACGAAGGCGCTGGCGCGCTCGACTTCCTCGTTGATGGCGGTGATCCCTGCGTTCATGGGTGGCGGAGTATTGGCGTTTTTAGGAATTAAAACAAGGTGCGGGCGTTCTCGATGTCGCGCGTGATCTGCAAAGCCAATTCGTCGACCGAGCCGAACCTTTGCTCGTTGCGCAGCCGGTCGACCAGTTCAAGCTCGATCCGTTGGCTGTAAAGGTCGTTGTCAAAGTCGATCAAATGCGCTTCGACCTGCGGCGTTGCATCAGGCTCGGCAACGGTGGGGCGAAAGCCGATGTTGAGAACGGCGCGGTGCGTCGTCTGGCCAATCCGGGCGTGCGCAGTGTAGACGCCGGTCGGTGGCAGAACCAGGCCGCGGGTGTCAAGGTTGGCGGTGGGGAAGCCGAGTTCGCGGCCGCGGCCGTCGCCCCGGACGACGTCGCCTTCGATGGCGAATGTGCGGCCGAGCATCTGCCCGGCGGCATCGAGTTGGCCGTCGCGCACGGCGGTGCGGATGCGCGTGCTGCTAACCGCTTGTCCGTCAAGCGCCACGGCTTGCAGACTGTGCACGTGGAAGCCAAGCGCTTGGCCAAGCGCGCGGAGTAGTTCGACGTTGCCATCGCGTCGATGACCAAAGGCAAAGTTCGCGCCGACGCAAATGCTGTGGATAGCGCTAAACCCGGTGGCTAGTTCGCGGATGAATGCCTCGCCCGGCTTGCGGTGGAACGCCTCGTCGAACTGGATGACCAGCGCAGCGTCGAGGCCAAGCGACTCGATGGTGCGGAGCCTCTGGGCGCGGGTTTGCAGTAGGGCGGGGGCGTAGTTGGGGGCGATGACGGTGGCGGGATGACGGTCGAAAGTGACCGCGACGGACAACATCTCCTGATGGTGGCAGTCTTCGATCGCCTGCCGTAGCACCTGTTGGTGGCCAAGGTGCACGCCGTCGAACATGCCGATCGCAAGGCACACCTTGCGATTGCCGTTGGCCAGGTCGGCCGGTTGGTTGAGATGTTTCATGGCTCGGTGGCCGCGAGTTGAAGCATTGGCACGATGCGCTTGGCCAGGTCGGCTGGAGAGAGGTCGGTTAGTTCCTCGAGTCGGGTGGCGGCGCTGACCTTGAATCGGCCGGAGGTCGTCCGGCGCAGACCGGCCAGATGCGCGCCGCAGCCCAGCGCTTGACCAAGGTCATGCGCGAGTGAGCGAACGTAGGTGCCCTTGCTGCAGGCGACCTTGAACCAGGCGTACGGCAGCTCGTATTCGCTGATGTGGAACTTGTACAGGTGAATGAAGCGCTCGCGTCGCTCCACCTCAAGTCCCTTGCGTGCGAGTTTGTGCAGCGGCATGCCGTCGATCTTGATGGCGCTGACCATCGGCGGCAGTTGCATTTGATCGCCGAGAAAGGCGTTTGCCGCTTCCTGCAGCGCCTCGAGGGTGAGGTTGGGCACCGGCTTGGTTTCGTTGATCTCGCCCTCGGCGTCGTGGGTGTTGGTGGTCTCGCCGAGTTTGATGGAGCCGACGTACACCTTGTCGTCGGTCATCAGTTTCTCGGATAGCTTTGTGGCCCGGCCGAGCAGTAGGACGAGCAGGCCGGTCGCGGCTGGGTCTAGCGTGCCGCAGTGGCCGACCTTTTTAATGCGGTAACATTGGCGGACGGTGTCGACGATGTCGTGCGAGGTCGGGCCAGCCGGCTTGTCGATGAGGAGCGCGCCGTCCAGTGCGTTGAACTCCTTCATTCTCATGACGGGCGCTCGTCCAGCGCCCGGCGAATGGCGGCGATCACTCGGCGCTGGACCCCAATGGGTCGGCCGACGATGCGCGCCCCGGCTGCGGCCTGGTGTCCGCCGCCGCCGAACTGCCCGGCGATGTCGCTGACATTCACGTTTTTGTCCTTGGAGCGGAGGCTGATGCGGGTCAGCTCCAGCTCCAGTTCCTCGAACACGCAGGCGACGACGACTGGCTCGATGGCGCGGACGTGGTCGATCAGCCCCTCCGTGTCACTCGCGCTTGCGCCGGTGCGGGCGAAGTCCTCTTCCTTCAGCCAAAAGTAGGCGATCTGGTTGTCGTTCGTGAGGCGGAACTTGTTGTAGATGTGCCGGAGCAGTTTAACACGGGAAAGCGGGTAAGATTGGTACACCTCGTCGCAAACGGTGGCGAGGTCGGCGCCTTTTTTGACAAGTTCACCAGCGGCGTAGTAGGTCGCCGGCAAGGTTGTGGGGTACTGGAACGAGCCGGTGTCGGTCGAGATGGCCGTGAACAGGCAGTCGGCGATGTGGGGCGTGATCTCCCAGCCGGCCTTACGAATGAGTTGGTAAACCAGTTCCCCGCTAGACGGCTCCCTGCTGGCGATCCAGTTCACGTCGCCGAATCGGGTGTTGCTGGCGTGGTGGTCGATGTTGATGAGCGTTTTCCGGTTGGTGATGTGCTCCTGCGATGTTCCGAGCCGGTCGATACTGGCCGAGTCTACGGCGATGACGCAGTCAAAGGTGCGCTTTATTTGCCGCGGCGCCTGGATGAGTTGGTCTGGGTCAAGGAACCGCAGTTTGGCCGGGACGGGATCCTGGTTCCAGCAGGTGACCTCCTTGCCTTGCTCGAGCAGCGCCAGCGCAAGGCCAAGCGTCGAGCCGATGCAGTCGCCGTCCGGCCGCATGTGGCTGCAGACGGCAATGGTGTGGCTTTCGTCGAGAATCTCGAGGATCCGATCAATCGTTTTCAGTCGTGCCTTCTTCATGGGCTTGGCCAAGCGGGGATTCTTTCTCGATCTCTTCGAGGATATGAAGCACCCGGTCGCCGCGGTTGCGGGCCTCATCGAGGGTGAACTTCAGCCGGGGCGTGTAGCGCAGTTCGACCGCTTGGCCAAGCTGTGCTTGGATTTTTCCGGCCGCCTTCCGGACAGCGCGGAACGCCTTCCGCCGGGCTGACTCGTCGCCAATGGAGGAGACGAAGACAGTGGCGGAATGGAGGTCGTTCGAGACGCCCACCTCGCTGACGCTAACCAGGCCAAGCTCGACCGGGAACTCGCGCCGGAAAATCTCGTTGAGTTCCCGCTTGAGCAGCTCTCGCACGCGCATGTGGCGCAGGTTGGGCATAACGCGGACGGGCGTGGTTTATAGTGACTGGGCGACCTTCTCCTGCGTGTAGCACTCGACGATGTCGCCCTCCTGAAAGTCGTCGAAGCCGTCTAGCCGGATGCCGCACTCCATGCCGGAGCGGACCTCATTGACTTCATCCTTGAACCGTTTGAGCGTGTGCGATATGCCCTCGTACACGAGGTCGCCCTTGCGGACAACGCGCATCTTGCCGCGCACGATCTTGCCACTGGTGACGGCGCATCCGGCGACGTTGCCGCCCTTGCTCAGCTCGAAAATCTTTCGCACCTCCGCTTGGCCGGTGACGACATCCTTCATCAAGGGGTCGAGCAGGCCGGACATCCCCTCCTTTACCTCATCGATCAACTCGTAGATGATTGCGTAAAGCTTGATCTGGACGCCCTCACGTTTGGCCACGTCACCGACGCCGGTGTCGATTTTGGCGTGGAAGCCAAGGATGACCGCGTCCGAGGCGCTGGCTAGTGTGGCGTCGGACTCGGAGATGGAGCCGACCCCGGAGTGGATCACCTCGACCTGCACCTTGTCCGACTCAATCTTGTTGATGGAATCGACAATGGCCTCGACCGAGCCCTGCGTGTCGGCTTTGACAATCAGCTTGAGGATCTTGTTTTCGTCCGACTTGGTCTGGCTGAACAGGGACTCGAGCGTCATCTTGCGCCGATTGGAGACGGCTTCCTCCCGCT
The DNA here is from genome assembly GCA_030749225.1 of Verrucomicrobiota bacterium. GTDB lineage: Bacteria > Verrucomicrobiota > Verrucomicrobiia > Limisphaerales > UBA1096 > UBA1096. Next base: position 27,337 of record JASMKO010000025.1, on the reverse strand, counting down.
CCTTGGTCTCTCGTTCCTCGCATAGGGTGCGGGCCTCCTTTTCGCTGGGCAGGATGTTGAATTCGGCACCGGCACCCGGCACGCCGTTGAGGCCCAGCACCTTCACGGCGGAGGAGGGGCCGGCCTGCTTGATGCGCTTGCCCTCGTGATTCACCAGCGCGCGTACCTTGCCAAAATAGCTGTCGCAGATCATGACGTCGCCCACCTTCAGCGTGCCCTTGCGGACGAGCAGCGTGGCGGTCGGGCCGCCAGCCTCCATGCCGGACTCAACGACGTTGCCGACCGCCTTGCGGTTCGGGTTGGCCTTCAGTTCGAGCACCTCCGCCTGCAGTAGTACCATGCCAAGCAGCTTGTCGACGTTGGTGTTTTTCAGCGCGGAGACATCGACGAAAATGGTCTCGCCACCCCACTCCTCGCAGACGACGCCCTTTTCCTGCAACTGGGTGCGGGCCAAGGTCGGGTTTGCGCTCGGGTGGTCGATCTTGTTGACCGCCACGATGATCGGCACCTCAGCGGCCTGCGCGTGGCTCAATGCTTCCATCGTCTGCGGCATGACGCCGTCGTCCGCGCCGACGACGAGGATGACGATGTCGGTTACGTTGGCGCCGCGGGCACGCATGGCGCTGAACGCGGCGTGGCCCGGCGTGTCGAGGAAGGTGATTTTCTCCAGCTGTTTCGGATGCTCGGGGTGGGGGACGTCGATCGTGTAGGCACCGATGTGCTGCGTGATGCCACCGGCCTCCCCGGCGGTGATGTTCGAGTGGCGGACGACGTCGAGCAGCGTGGTCTTGCCGTGGTCGACATGGCCCATGATGGTGACCACTGGCGCACGGGGTTGCAGGTCCTCCTCACTGTCTTCGGCGTCGAGCACCACTTTTTTTCGTGTCGAGACTTTGACAAGGCCGGCACCGCGTTCGCGTCGCTCGAGCCGGAAGCGGAAACCGTTCTTGGAGCAGACCACGCGAGCGACTGGTTCCTCAATGGATTGGTTGATGTTGGCGAAGACGTTGAGCGACATCAGGTCAGCAATCAGTTGGAACGGCTTGCGCTTCATTTCCTCGGCGAGGTCGCGGACGATGATCGGGGGCTTCATGGCGATCAACGGAGCATCGGCCGGCACGTCGTACTTTGGCTTGCTCGGTGCGCGCGCGGGGGCTGGGGCGCCCTGTTTGGCCTCATCGGCCTTGGCTGGTTTCTTGGCTGGCTTGTCTTTTTTCTTTTTGTGTTCCCGCACCGCCGGGCGCACTGGCATTTTTCCCAACTCGATGAAGCCCACTTTTTTGCCGAGGTCGCTGGACTCATCCTCTTCCGCCTCAGGTTCCTCGGCGGTGTCCTGAGGACCTTCCGGCTCGGCTACGTCCTCTTCTTCCACCTCCTCCGGTTCCTCGGCGGGTGCGGTGATGATGACCGGCTCGGGCGCGACTGGGGTCTCCTCGGGGGCGGGCTCGGGTTCGTGTGTGCCTGCGATTTGTTCCTCAAGGTACTCGGCGGTGATCTTGTCCAAGGTGCTTGAGGCGACCTTTGCGTTGGTGATCCCCAATTCCTTGGCCTTGGCGAGGACATCCTTGCTCGGGATCCCCGCCTTTTTGGCAATCTCGTAAATGCGAACGGGCATAAAAAGTGATCTGCTTGCGCTTGGCCAACGGGAAACGGCCGCTTGGCGGAGCGCCGAGGCAATACTCCCCGGTTACTCAGCCTCCTTCGTCGGGGCGGCTTCTCCAGCGGTATCGGTTTCGGGGTCTGTTTCCTCTTCAGGATCGGCGGCAACTTCAGGAGGCGCCTCCTCTGTTGTCGGGTTGGCGCTCGAACCCCCGCGGCGTTCCTTCTCCGCGCGGGCGGCGGCCTGAACCGACTCGGCATGGTCCGCGAGGCCCGGGATATCCGCAAGGTCTTCCGCCTCGACACCGATCAAGGCATCGAGTGTTAGCAAACCGGCATGGACAAGGGCATCGGCTTGCTCCTTCTCGATGCCGGGTATAGCGGCCAAAGCGTCGACGGCTCCGGCGACCTGTTCCTCAAAGCCGACGCGAACCTCCTCCTCCGGGTCGATGTCGATTTGCCACCCGGTGAGGATGCTGGTGAGCCGGGCGTTTTGGCCGCGGCGTCCGATGGCCAGCGAGAGTTGATCGGGGTTCACAAGGATGTGCGCCCTTTTTTTGTCTTGATCGATCTCAAGCCGTTTGAGTTGGGCCGGGGCGAGGGAGTTGGTCACATACGTCTCGATGTCGGCATCCCATCGGATAATGTCGATTTTTTCGTTGTTGAGTTCCCGCACGATGTTTTTCACCCGTTGCCCGCGGAGGCCAACGCAAGCGCCGACGGGATCCACTTTTTCATCCCTCGAGTGCACGGCGAGCTTGGTTCGGAAGCCGGGTTCCCGGGCGATCCCCTTGACCTCGATCGTGCCGTCGTTGATTTCGGAGACTTCGAGTTGGAACAGCTTGAGCACAAAGTCAGTGTCCCTTCGCGAGAGGATGATCTCGGAGTGGCTGTCCGAGCCTTGCACGGTTTTTACCAGGCAGCGGATGCGTTCGCCCCGCTGGTATTCCTCGGTGGGCACACGCTCGCGGTTGGGCAGCAGGGCCTCAAATTTGCCCAGATCAACGAGGACATCCGATCGGTCGAAACCCCGAACCTCGCCGCTGACGATGTCGCCGACTCGATCCTTGAACTCGGTGTAAACCAACGCCTTCTCCTCGCGGCGAATGGCCTGCATCAGCGCCTGTTTAGCGTTCTGCGAGGCGATCCGGCCAAAGTTTTTTGGGGTCACCTCGACTTCCAGTTCCTCGTCCAGTTGAACGTCTGGCTTGTGGCGTTTTGCCGATTCCAGGCTGATTTCGCACTGCTTGTCGGTGACCATCTCTACTACGACAAGGGAGGCGAAGGCGCGGATGTCGCCATCCTTGCGGTCGATTTCACACCGCAACTCTCGGGCTGGGCCGACCGCCCGCTTGGCCGCGGAGACCATTGCGTCCTCCACAGCGCTGATGAGAATCTCACGATCGAGTCCCTTTTCGCGCTCCCAATACTCCATGCTAGCTATAAAATCCGCATTCATTGTTTTCGTTTTTCGACAGGCTCCAAACCATTCGCGGCGAACAAAAAAGCCGGCAGATTGCTCTCCGACTTCACTCACTCTTAACAGAGTTGACTACCAAGCTGGCACCCGTGGGGTGGCAACCGGCTTCAGGCTAGTCGTTTCGCTCGAGCAGCGTCAAGTGTAAAAACCCCGCCTCATGGGGTGTTTTTTTGTTTTTTCGACCAAAATCACTGTTAGGACGCGAATTTGGGTTTCCCGGCAGTTTGCCCAAAGGTAGTTTGTGGGCGGCGTGGCGGATGATCGACCGAAGGAGGCTTGGCAGCCATTGACATTCGGCGGCGTGGCCCGGTTCGCTGTGGCCAGCCGCTTGCGGTTGCTGACTGCGGAACTGGTCTTCGCGCTGATGGTCGCGACCACGGCAGTCTGGTTTGTCCAGCAGGCTTGGGTACCGGTGATCGACAAATCGATCCGGGAAATGCCGCCGACCGGGCAGATTCGGGGTGGCCGTCTGGCTTGGCCAAGCGGGGCCATGGTTCAGCAGGAGGGGCCGTTTATGCGGATCGATATCCGCCCCGGGGGCTTCACCAATGTTGTGGAATCGGCTGATCTCGTGCTGGCCTTTGGGCCGGACAATCTGCAGGTCGGCAGCAACCTCGGGCTTGGCCTGCTGCCGCTGCCTTATCCCACGGGCTGGACTTGGTTGTTCAACAAAACCGAGCTTGAGCCGTGGTGGGGGGCACGTTCCCACATGGTGCTGGCCGGGCTTGGTCTGCTGGTCGTGGTCTTCCTTCTGGTCACTTGGTCCGCGGTTGGTTTGCTGTACACGTTTCCGGCTAAGGTGTTCTCCGTCAACCGGGTGGATTGGGTGGGTGCCCGGAAGGTTGCGATTGCCGCCCAACTTCCGGGCGCGTTGGTGATGAGTGTTGGTATTGTGCTTTATAGCCTGAAGCAACTCGACTTGGTGGCTTTGCTAATCGTGTGGGGGGTGCACTTGGTGGTGTCATGGGTGTATTTGATGTTTTCTCCGATCCTCGCTCCAAAACTGCCCAAGCCGCAAAAGTCCAAGCAAAAGAAAACCAAGGCCAAGCGCGATTCGGGAGACAACCCTTTCGACGAATCTTCGGGGGATTCTAGCAACCCATTCGGCGGTGAATGAGTGGTCCGGCGCTCGGCCAAGCGCGTTTGTGAAACCAAGCCCAAGGAGGGACACGCGCCGACTTGAGAAACCAACGACAGGGACATTATGTCGCAATTGTCTCGAAAATCAAGATTCGCTCAGTGAGCTGATATAACACTTAATGAACTCGTTTCCAGTATGTTACAGTCTTTAATTGGTGCTTGGCATCTCGGTTGCTCAAGGGTGGCGGCATTGTTATGGGAAAAGTATTGGGCATAGATTTAGGAACGACGAATTGCTGCATGTCTGTCATGGACGGCGGGGAGCCGCTTGTTCTTGAGAACTCCGAGGGTCGCAGGACGACGCCCTCGGTTGTGGCATTTACCAAGGATGGTGAGCGACTGGTGGGTGATGCGGCCAAGCGCCAGGCCGTCACCAACCCCAAGAACACCATTTTCTCCATCAAGCGGTTCATGGGCCGCAAATTCGATGAGATCGGCTCGGAGGCCGAGCGGATGCCGTACAAGGTCGTAAAGGCTTCCAACGGGGATGCCGCCGTGGAGGTGGAGGTCGCGGGGGAGACCAAGCAGTACAGCCCGCCGGAAATTTCCGCAATGATCCTGAGCAAGCTCAAGGCCGACGCCGAGATGCGCTTGGGCGAAACGATCACCGAGGCCGTCATCACGGTTCCCGCCTATTACAACGATACGCAGCGTCAAGCAACCAAGGATGCCGGCAAGATCGCCGGTTTGGAAGTGCTACGGATCATCAACGAACCGACGGCTGCCTCGCTGGCGTATGGACTCGACAAGAAGACGGACCAGAACATTGCCGTGTACGACCTTGGCGGTGGCACGTTTGACATCTCGGTGTTGGAGATCGGCGACGGGGTGTTCGAGGTGAAGGCAACCAACGGCGACACAAAACTCGGTGGCGACGACTGGGACAATGCCGTTATCGACTGGGTGCTCGACACTTTCAAGGAGGAGAACGGCATGGACTTGAGTACCCAGCCAGATGCCTTGCAACGCATCAAGGAAGAGGCCGAGAAGGCCAAGATTTCGCTTTCCAGTTCCACAAGCTACGACCTGAACCTTCCGTTCATCACGGCGGATGCCAGTGGACCCAAGCACATCAACGTGCAGTTGTCGCGAGCCAAGCTAGAGCAGCTTTGTGACGATTTGTTCGAGCGCACCCTGAAGCCGGTGGAGGCCTGCTTCAAGGATGCTGAAGTCGGCGCAAGCGACATCAAGGATCTCGTCTTGGTTGGCGGGATGACCAGGATGCCCAAGGTGGTCGAGACCGCCGAGGCAGCGATCGGCAGGAAACCCAACCAGGGGGTCAACCCGGATGAAGTCGTCGCGGTTGGCGCGGCCATCCAAGGCGGCGTCCTGAAGGGGGACGTGAAGGACGTGCTGCTGCTGGATGTAACGCCGCTTTCACTAGGCATTGAGACCATGGGCGCAGTGATGACAAAACTCATCGAGCGCAACACCACCATCCCTACCAAGAAATCGGAAATCTTTTCCACGGCTGCCGACAATCAGCCGGCTGTGGATATCCATGTGTTGCAGGGTGAGCGAGAGTTTGCCAATGACAACAAGAGCATTGGCAAATTCCAGTTGACCGAAATCCCGCCCGCACCGCGTGGCACGCCGCAGATCGAGGTGACGTTCGACATTGATGCCAACGGCATCCTCAACGTCAACGCCAAGGATCTTGGCACCGGCAAGGAGCAGAAGATCACCATTACAGCAAGCAGCGGCCTTTCTGAGGAGGACATCGAAAAGATGAAGCAGGACGCCGAGGCGCACGCCGACGATGACAAACAACGCCGCGAGGAGGTTGACCTGCGCAACAACGCCGACAACCTGGCCTACCAGACGGAGAAACTGCTCAAGGACAATGCTGACAAGATTTCCGGCGACAAAAAGAGCGGGCTTGAGGCCGCCAACAACGAGTTGAAGGAGGCGTTGAAAGGCTCCGACTCCGGCGCGATCAAGGCCGCCACAGAGAAATTGCAACAGGTTGTGCAGGAAGCCTCCGGTGACATTTACAAGGCCGCACAGGAAGCACAAGCAGCCGCCGGCCAGCCGGCTGGCGACGATGCGGCTCCGTCCGGCGAGGATGAGGCTGCCAAGAAGGAGGAAGGCCCGATCATCGACGCCGAGGTTGTGGAGGAAAAGGCCGATCGATAATTTAGCCGAGCTTGGCCGGGGCCGGGTGGCCCTGGCTGTTTGGCGCGGCACACTTTCCCGCCTAAGGCGGGAACCAACACAGCAAGTAAGATAAAAACAAACATGGCACTAAAACTAAAACCGCTCGGCGATCGCATTATTGTTGAGCCGATCGAGGAGAATGAGCAGCAATCGGATGGTGGAATTATCATCCCGGATTCTGCTAAGGAAAAACCCACTGAAGCAAAGGTACTGGCTCTGGGTACCGGCAAGACCGATGACTCGGGGAACAAGATTCCCTTCGAGGTTAAGAAAGGAGACAAGGTGTTGATCAGTAAGTATGGCGGCACCGAGGTCAAGGTTGACGGCAAGGAACTCAAGATTTTGAATTCTGACGACATCCTCGCAATCGTTGGATAAATTTGGAAAGGAATAATAAAGTATGTCAGCAAAACAACTAAAGTTTGATGAATCCGCGCGGCAGGCCTTGTTGAAGGGTGTCACCACCCTGTCCAAGGCCGTAACAGCCACACTCGGTCCAAAGGGACGCAACGTCGTTCTCGACAAGAAGTTCGGCTCCCCCACAGTCACCAAGGACGGTGTCACCGTGGCCAAGGAGATTGATCTCGAGGATCCGTATGAAAATATGGGTGCCCAGATGGTGCGTGAGGTCTCAAGCAAGACTAGTGATGCCGCCGGTGACGGAACCACCACGGCTACTGTACTAGCTGAGGCCATCTTCAATGGTGGTCTCAAACACGTCACCGCAGGGGCTAGCCCGATCGCCATTCAGCGTGGTATTCAAAAGGCGGTGGAAGCTGCCGTTGGCGCGCTCGACAAGGCCTCCAAGAAAGTCAAGGACAAGGAGGAGATCAATCAGGTTGCCACCGTGTCCGCCAACTGGGACGAGGAGGTCGGCGAGATCATCGCCGATGCTATGGATAAGGTCGGCAAGGACGGCACCATCACTGTCGAGGAGGCCAAGTCCATCGAGACCACGCTCGACGTGGTCGAGGGCATGCAGTTTGACAAGGGCTACCTCTCACCGTACTTCGCCACGGATACCGACTCCATGGAGTGCCGCCTCGAGGATGCCTACATTCTCATTTTCGAGAAGAAGATCAGTAGCCTCAAGGACATGGTTCCACTGCTGGAGAAGGTCGCCAAGACCGGCAAACAGATGCTGATCATCGCTGAAGATGTCGAGGGCGAGGCCTTGGCCACCCTCGTGGTTAACCGCATCCGCGGCACGCTCAACATCGCCGCAGTCAAGGCACCTGGCTTCGGCGACCGCCGCAAGGCCATGCTCGAGGACATTGCCATCCTGACCGGCGGCCGCTGCATTACCGAGGACCTCGGCATCAAGCTCGAGTCCGTTGAGTTGAGCGATCTGGGCCGCGCCAAGAGCATCGTGGTGGACAAGGAAAACACCACCATCGTTGAGGGTTCCGGCAAATCGTCCGAGATCCAGGGTCGCGTGAACCAGATTCGTCGCCAGATCGAGGAGACCACCTCCGACTACGATCGCGAGAAACTGCAGGAACGCTTGGCCAAGCTGGCCGGCGGTGTTGCCGTCATCAACGTCGGCGCAGCCACCGAGACCGAGATGAAGGAAAAGAAAGCCCGTGTTGAGGATGCCCTGCATGCCACTCGCGCTGCGGTGGAGGAGGGGATTGTCCCGGGGGGTGGTGTTGCCCTGCTTCGAACTCGCCCGACGATCGAAAAGCTGCAACTGGACGGCGACCAGCAGATTGGTGTTTCCATCATCCGCAACGCCGTTGAGGCGCCGCTGCGGGCCCTGGCTGCCAATGCAGGCCTCGAGGGTGCCGTGATCGTTCAGGAAGTCCTGGAGAGCAAGGGCAACAATGGTTTCAACGTCGCGACCGAGAAGTACGAAGACCTCGTCAAGGCTGGTGTTGTTGACCCGAAAAAGGTTACCCGTACCGCGCTCCAGAACGCCGGCTCGATTGCTGGGTTGCTGCTCACTACAGAGTGCTTGATTACCGAGATCCCCGAGAAGGAGCCGCCACCACCGGCGGGCGGTGGCCACGACCACGGTATGATGTAATTCACGTTGTTCCAAAAAACAGCAGACCAAGGCGGGGCATAAATTGCCCCGCCTTTTTTCGTCTTGCGGCCAAGCTGCTTGGCTTGTAGCCAACACCGGCGTCTGCTTAACTCAACGCCCGTTGATGCATCTCCGTTGGGCTGGTTTTGTTTTCCCGCTGTTCGTCGCTTGGCCAAGCGACGGCCGGGCGGCCGAGTCGGCATCGCCGACCGGGCCGTTGTGGGAGATAGAGTCGCTTGAGCCGGGCGAGTTCGACTACAACCTCGACGACGGGCGGGTGATCCTGAATGACCGTTTTCGCATTACGTTCGAGGATCAGGGCGAGCGAGCCTTCGTCATTGCCGATCAGGGGCGACTAGACCAGTCCACCGGAGAGATTTTTGCCGAAGGCAATGTCACGCTGCAAAACCGGGATCGCGTCTTCACCGCCGAGCGCCTAGTTTACAATTTCCAGACCCGCGCGATACAGACCGACCATTTTCGTGCAGGTCAAGCGCCGTTTTTTGTGGAGGGTACGAAAATTCGAGGCGACGCGATAACTGGCCGATACTCGACCGATGACGCTTGGCTGACTACCGACGATCACGCCGATCCGGTGCTACGCCTCCGCACCCGCCACTTGAGCCTCGTTCCTGGAAAATACATCGAGGCGCGAGGTGCAACGCTCTACGCCGGGAAGGTGCCGCTGTTTTATTTCCCGTACTACCGCCGCCGGCTCGACCAGCCACCTAGCCAATGGAGTCTCACTCCGGGCTACCGAAGTCGCTACGGACTGTTCTTTGAGGGGGCGTACGACTGGCGCCTGAGCGACCGGCTGGGCGGCGAGGCGCACCTCGACTACCGCACGCGACGGGGCTGGGCCACCGGGCTGAATACGCGCTACGACCTTGGCCAAACCGGCAGTGGTGAGACGTCGATCTACCTGCTTGATGATCGCGATCCCTCCGCCGGATCGGGCCGCCGCTCCCGGGCTGGCGACTTCACCGACCGCAACAGCCGGCATCGGCTGAGCCTGTATCACACCGTCGACATCCGGCCCGACTTTACGGCCAAGCTGCTGTTGCAGCAGCAGAGCGACGCGTTCGTGAACCGCGACTTTTTCGAGGGCGACTTCCGCCGTAACCCTCAGCCGTCGTCGCACGTCGAGATCGCGAAGCATTGGCGCAACTTCAGCGTCAGCCTGCTGGCCCAGCCACGGATCGATGACTTTTACCAGGCCATCGAGCGGCTGCCGGAGATCCGCGTGACCGGCCTCCGCCAGCGGCTCGGCGCGTCGCCGCTCTTTTACGAGAGCGAAATCTCGGTCGGCCATTTCCGGTTTCGCCCGGCCGCGACCGACCTTGACCTGTACGAGTACGAGGCGTTTCGCGCCGACACCCACCAGCAACTGCTCCTGCCGCGCACTTGGCTTGGTTGGCTCAACGTTACGCCGCACGCTGGTGTTCGGCTGACGCATTACGGCGCGACGTCCGGCGGCGACCCCGCGCTTGGCCAAGCGGGTGGGATGGACCGCGCCGTGTTCAACACCGGAGTCGAGGTGTCGTTCAAGGCGTCGAGCACGTGGGCCAATGCCTCAAGCCGCCTGTTTGATGTCGACGGCCTGCGGCACATCGTGCAGCCGTTGGTCAACTACGTTTACGTGCCGGAACCGAACAAGCGCCCGTGGGAACTGCCGCAGTTCGACCGTGAACTGCAGACGTTACGCCTGCGGCCAATCGACTTTCCCGACTACAACTCGACTGACAGCATCGACTCGCGCCACATCATCCGCCTGGGCGTACGGAACCGCCTGCAAACCAAGCGTAACGGCCAGGTGGACGACCTGCTTAACTGGGAACTGTTTACCGACTGGCGACTGGAAAGGAACGCGGGTGAGGTGCACTTCAGCGACGTTTACTCCGATCTGGAACTTAAGCCAAGCTTGTGGCTGCTGCTTGGCTCCGAGGCGCGGTTCGATCCCAACGACAGCCGGCTCAACGAGGCTAACCACACCCTCTCGCTGCTCCCCAGCGACCGTTGGAGTTGGACGCTTGGCCACCGGTACCTCCGCGACCTGTCGCCGGGCGAACTGCGCGAGCGATTCCCGTACGACCCCTTTTTCCGGCAGCAGATCGACGCCGACTGGCGCTGGGGCAACGACCTACTGTTCAGCCGCGTCTACTATCGACTGAACGAGGAGTGGGGCTTCCGGATGATTCACCAGTTCGAGGCTAGTGACGGAACGATGGAGGAACAGAGCTATAGCGTTTACCGCGACTTCTCCAGCGCGACGGCGGCGCTGCGGTTCCGCCTGCGCGATCACCGCTCTGGCAAAAACGACTTCAGCGTGAATTTGGTCTTCTCGCTTAAGGCCATGCCCAGCGTCGACATCGGTGACGACAGCAACCGCCTCGAAACCCGTCTCTTCCGCTAATCAACCCACGCTCGACGCCGCTTGGCCAAGCGGCTAGCTTCCCGGAGTGAAATCCAAGATGCGTTACTCACTCATCCTCTCACTGTTGTTCACCACAGCCGCGGTCAAGGCCGAGCGTTTTGTTTTGGTCAGTGCGTCGTACGGCAAAAACATCATTGCCATCACCGATCGCGACGGCGATGTGCTGTGGTCATACAAGACCGCCGGGCCGCAACGGGGCCACGCCGGCCACCACGACGTGCACCTTCTGCCCAACGGCAACATCCTCTACCACGACAGTTGGACAAAACTCACCGAGATGACACTCGGCAAAAAAATCGTCTGGACCTACGACTCCGCCACGATGAACGGCAACGAAGGCAAGAAGGTGGACGTGCACGCCTTCGCCCGATTGAAGAACGGAAACACCTCGATCGTCGAGAGCGGAGTGGGGCGCATCATCGAGGTGGATAAAAAAGGCAGTATTGTCCACGAGATCCCGATGAAAAAGGACGGCCGCCAACACACGCGCTGGGTGCGCTTCACGCCGGAGGGCAATTACCTTGTCACCTCGGAGAATCCGGGCGTCGTCACGGAGTACAATCGCAAGGGCGAGATTGTTTGGGAATACCTCATCAAGACCCGTTGCTATGGTGCGATCCGTCTGAAGAACGGCAACACATTGATCGCATCTGGAAGTGGCAAAAGTGTCGTCGAAGTGACGCCTGACAAAAAGGTGGTTTGGGAGATCAAGGGGACAGTGCCCGGGACGGAAATTGAGCTTGGCTGGATGACAGCGCTGCAGGAATTGAAGAACGGCAACTACATCATCGGCAATTGCCATGCCGGCGAGGGCAACCCGCAAATTTTCGAGATCACTGGTGACAAAAAAGTCGTCTGGGAATTTGACGAGTGGGAACTGGTCGGTAATGGTTTAGCTGTTTGGCAAATCCTTAACGACAAACAATCCAAACGTCTTCGGAAACAATTGGCCAAGCTGAAAAAGTAATCCGCAGTTTCGCCAATAGCAGGGTCAATTTTGTGACCGTTTGCAAAGAACAGTGAGCGAGGCGAACACGGCCACGTTGACCACTACGCCGCAGAAGCCAATGTCGGCGATTTGTTTGAGGCGGGCGAATACGCCCACCGCCGCCGAGTCGCTCCCGGTGACGATCGCCAGCAGCGGGCTGAACATCAGCACCACCAGCAACCCGGCAATGATTCCCGCGATGGCCCCGCGCCGCGAGCCGCGCTGTAGGAACAGGACGTCGAAGGTCACCGGCAGGAGTTGGCTCGAGAAGGCGATGGCCAGCAGACTCATCTCCATGATCATCCCGACCGGGTCGAAGCTCTGGCTGCTGCGGCTGACGAACATCATGCCCAGTGCCAGAAGCGTCGCCGCTGCGATCACGCTGCGCCCGACCCACAACCGGCTTTTCTCCGAGGCGTCGGGCCGCAGGATGCCACTATAAATGTCGCGGGTTAGCACGGCGCTCATCGCGTGCAGGTTGCTGTCGGCTGTGCTCATCGCGGCGGCCATGATCGCGATGATCACCAGCGTGGCCAGTAGCAGTCCCGCCGGGCCAAGCAGTTCCGGCAGGTGGTGCTTGAGTACGACGAGCATGATTTGATCGAAGTCACGGGGCCCAGCGCCGACGTCCGGGTGGGGCAGGACTTGGGAGCCTTTGGCCAAGCGCTTGGTCAGGTCAGCTTCGCTGATGGCAACCGTGTTCGTGCCCTCCTGCATGTGATAATGAAACGCCCCGCCAGCACCTGGTTTGGCCACGGGATAGAGCACCTGCCCGCCCAGACCCACCAGCATCACGCCAAACAGGAAACAGGCTGTCAGGCCAAGCGCGAAAATGACCGCGCTGCGCCGGAGCGCTTTGGCTGACTTGGCCGCGTAAAAGCGCATCCACTGCGCCGGCTGGATCATGGAACCAAGCGCACCGAAAATACAGAGCGTGAACAGTTTTTCTGGGGTGTACGAGCCGGTGGTGCCAGGCACGGAGAGCGAGGTGCGCGGCAGTTCCGCGACTTTCGCGAAAAAAGCGGATGGCCCGCCCAGTGCCGCCACGGCGGCGGCGCCAGCCAGCAACATCCCGCTCATCAGCAGCGTGCCCTGCAGTGCATCGGTCCACGCGACACTCCGCATGCCGCCTATCATGATGTAGAGCATCGTCACCAGCGACAGCAGGCAGGCCCCGATTTCGAATGCGTGTTCGCCGCCGAAGAGCCGACTGGAAATGATGCCTCCTGCCTGAATTTGGATGACTACGTACGGCAAGGCGTACAGGAAACCGATCAATGCCACAAGGCATCGCAGGGCCACCGGACTGCCGTAGTGACTGCAGATCAGGTCGGCCGGCGTGATGTGCCCATGCGTACGGCCCAGCTCGCGAATGCGGTTGCCTAGCAGATAGATCGCGGTGCCGCTAAGTGGGACGTTCAGCGCGAACAGCGCAAACACGACCCCCTCCTTGTATACCATACCCGGCGCGCCGAGCATCGCCGCCGAACTGAAAAACGTGGCCATGATCGTCAGCGACGAGACGAGCCAGCCCTGTCCGCGTCCGGCGAGATAGTAGTCCTCCTCGCTGGCCTGGCGTTTGCGGAAACCCCAGAGACCAATTCCAAACAGAAAAAAGAGATAACCCGCAAGGCAAAGGTGCGGAAGCCAGCCAAGCTCTGGAGTCACGGGATCAGGCATCACTCTTCGTTCGATTTCCAGATTGTGACACTTGCCGTGATCACAACGGCAGCCTGAACACCGTACCAGAACAACCCCCAGGCATAGATTACTGGCAAATCAAGAAAGAGGAGCGCCTCACTGGAGGAAGTGGGATTCGGGTTGACAAGGTGCAGCCCCGGCCCCGGCCCCATGAACATCGCGAGGGCAAACAGCAGAAACAAAACCAACCCAAGTCGGCTGCGCTTGGCGGGTGATTGCTCGGCTGGTTTCACGGCGCGGAATGATTCGCGCTTGGCCAAGCGCAGTCAATTCAATCCGAGAACGAAGGTCTCGGAGTAGCGGAGTGCTCCGGTGTAGGCGTCGTGGAATTGAAAAATGACTTGGGGATGGGGGAAGGCGAACCAGCGTTCGCCGTTTCGCTCGACCGGGTTGTTGAAGACATTGTTGACCTGCACCACGCAGTAGTGGGGGAAGGTGCGGTTCGCGCGCGGTATGTCCGCCATGGCATAGCTGCTCCAGCGGATGTCGCAGGCGCGCGGGCCGTACTTGAATCGGCCGTTGGATGGACGACCGCCTTCGTCCTTCATCGGGGTATGGTTGATAGAGTTGTGCGGGCCACTTGCGAACTCATACACATTATCTGTGATCTTGATGGCGAAGCTGTTGTGAAGGTCTCCAGTCAGCACGAACACGCCCTTGTCGAGGCTGTCCCATAATTCGATGAGTTCCTCGCGTTCCTTGAGGAAGACGGTCCATGCATCATCCTTCTTTATGGTGGCCTGTTTGTCATCTCCGCCGCCGCTGCCGACATGTGGAACCATGAAATTAACCGATGACACGACAAAAATAAAATCAGCCTCGCTGTTTTTGATACCGTTCTTGAGCCAGGCGAGTTGCTGTTTGCCCAGCATGGTGGCCTTGGGGTTGCCGGGGTTGTCGACGTTGTGCAGGCTGCGATGTGACCGTGTGTCGATCAGAAAGAAATCGCAGTTCGACACGGTAAACTTGCCGTAGCAACGGCGACCGATTGAATAGGTCGCGCTGCCGTTGGCTTTCGCGGGCGGGTTAATGCGGACTTTGGTGGCGCTAATCACCTCGGCGATCTCGTAAACTGCGGCGTTCGGATTGCCGGGTTCGGCGTCGAGTTTGGCGTCCGGCACACCGGCGGTGGGCGTGCCCCAGTGCACGTGTAGATTGGCGAGTTCCTTGTAATTGAGCTTGGTGAAATTGGCGTTGGGATCTTCCAGGATGTCGCTGCTTTTCTTGAATTGGCCGGTGCCGAACCATGCCTTGGTGCTGTGCTCGACGGGGTTGGACCACGCGAGGTAATCGAACCAGGCACGTATGCCGATGTCGCGGAAGACCGCGCGGCGGTTTACATAGCCCGTTTCGCCTGTGCCATAAATGTCATTGATCATCTCGTGGTCGTCAGCGGTGTAGAACGATGGCACGTGCCGATGCCATTCGCTGAGGTTGTGGCCGCGCTCGAGGTATACCTTGTAGTTCTCCCAAACGCCGACAATAGACGGCGCTTTCTGCACGATGCGAGGCGTGTTTTTCATCGAGTCGAGGCCGACCTGATGCAGCCAACTCTTAGGCGTGTAATCGCGGCGCTGCTCGTACAGCCAGTCGCCGTTGAGGATGCCAAAATGAATCTCATCCCGTACCTCGACGTTGAGGGTGTCGTACACCGGCAGGGTGGGGCCGGCACTATCCCCTCCGCCCCGCTGGTTATTGCCACAGGCAAATTCAAACTTGAAGTTGAACAGCCCCTTCGGATTGGTGTCGGGGTGACGGAATCGATCCGCATGGGGCAAGGTCCGGAAAGATCCGTTTAACTGGTGATCCTCGATGCGATAGTAGTATCGCGTGTTCGCCTTGAGTCCGTTCAGTTCGAGGATGCCGGTGTTGTCGCGCTCGATTGAGGTTGTTTGAAGTGTCGCCGAACGGTCGAGCCTGGCCTTGTTTGTCCCGTAGAACACGACCACCTGGCCTGGGCGACGGGTTCGCATCCAGAGGCTCATTGCGTCATGGCCTGGGCGGCCCAGCATTGGGCCGTGCGTGACTCGAGTTCCAATGGGTTTGCGATCCTGGCCAAGCACTTGGCCAAGCGCGATAAACAGCAAACAAACCAAAGGAACAGCCGGACGAGCCGTATTCATCTTATATCGGGTCATTAAGAGTTGGCCGGGTGATGGGTTTTTATGAAATCATTCAAGCGAATTTTGCGGTAAAACGGAGGAGGAATGATTTGCGGTGTCATTTGGGTGCAACCTTTAGTTCGGTCCCGGGCTTGGCCCCGTGCTTGCTGAGAAGGGCGGCGATTTCGGGCTTGCCCTTGGCCCAGTCGAACGGTGTATCTCCATCGGTGTCCTGGGCGTTGACATCCGCCTTGGCAGAGATGAGTGCGGCGACAATTTCAGCGTGCCCCTTGTAGGCGGCGCCGTGCATGGGGGTCCATCCATTTGCATCCCGGACATCGGCATCTGCGCCTCCGGCGAGGAGCAGTCCTGTGATTTCTCCGTGGCCGTTGTATGCCGCCCGGTACAGCGGAGTCCGGCCGAGATCGTCCTTTCCGTTGATATTTGCGCCTGCGGCCAGGTGCTGCTTGACGGCCTCGATGTTGCCGTTGGCTGCGTCATCTGAAAGGGCGCCGAGTTTGACGGAAGTTTGTCCACCGTGTTGGCGCAGTAGGGCGGCGACCGTACCGTCCGCCAACTCCAACGGGGTCAGTCCGGCGGCGTTTTTAGCGTTCACTTCTGCGCCTTTGGCGACGAGCAGATCAATCGTTTCTTGGTGGCCGTTCCGGGCGGCGCGGTGCAGCGGCGTCAGGCCCTCGGCGTCAGGCTCGTTCACCTTCGCGCCGTTGGCAAGGAGAAGCGCGACAATAGCCTGATGTCCTCCCGAGGCCGAATAATGGAGCGGGGTGATCCCTTCGTTATTTTTCGCATCAATCTTCGCTCTGCCAGCGATGAGTTGTTCCGCCGCTGATGCCTGGCCGGCGCGGGTGGCGTAATGGAGCGGGGTGGCGTTCCAGTTGTTCCTCAGATTAATATCTGTTCCGGCGACGCGATGCTGACCAATTGACTTGGTATCCCCTTTCCATGCTGCTTGGTGAATAGATACACTTGGGGGGGATAAGGCGCATCCGGTAAATAGCCAGGCTGTGATGAATGGGATGATATTGCAGTTCATGAAATGTGACCGGCGGATGATAGCCAAGCCGACTTGTGTCGTCCAACCCCAATCCGCATCCGCACGGCCAAGTGCAGTCAATAGCCTTGAGTCCCACCTGGCCTGACGATAGGTTGCGTGCGTCAGGGCCCACGGAGTGCGGACTTACGAACCCCGCCAGGGCCGGAAGGCAGCAACGGTAGTTTGCTTCGTATTTGCCGTGGTCACCCTGGCATCCTCGCACTTCACTGTTCCCTCAAGCTTGCTCCCGGCCAAGCGCCGTTGTTACGGTTTGCCCCCGTGAACCTATACACTTTTTTTCGCTCTGCTTTTTTTTCCCTGGCATGTCTTGCCCTGACCGAGCCGGTGGCCCCGTGGGCGGCTGAAAAGCCGAACATCGTGATCATTCTCGTCGATGATCTCGGCTACGGTGATTTGTCGTGTTACGGGGCCAAAGATTTGAAAACACCGCATCTGGATGAGTTGATGTCAGACGGGATGCGGTTCGATTCGTTCTATGCCAACTGTCCGGTCTGTTCCCCCACACGCGCCGCGCTGTTGAGTGGAACATACCCCGACATAGCCGGCGTTCCAGGCGTAATTCGTACTCATCCGGAGAACAACTGGGGCTGGCTGTCGCAGAACGTCACCCTGTTGCCGAATGTATTGAAAGGAGTCGGCTATCACACATCGATCATCGGCAAGTGGCACCTCGGACTTGAGGAACCCAATACTCCGAATGGGCGCGGCTTCGATTATTTCAAGGGTTTCCTCTGCGACATGATCGATGACTACTATAAGCATCGCCGTCATGGCATCAATTACTTCCGCGAAAACCGTCAGGAGATCGACCCACCCGGCCATGCCACTGATCTCATCACAGAGTGGGGTATCGATTACGTAAATAGCCGCAAGGGGAAGGAAGAGCCGTTTTTCATGTATCTCGCCTACAACGCGCCCCACACGCCCATCCAGCCGCCTCAGGATTGGTTGAAAAAAGTGAAGTCTCGCGAGATTGGCATCAGCGATCAGCGAGCCAAGCTGGTCGCGCTGATTGAGCACATGGACGACGGCATCGGCCAAGTGATCGATGCCATGAAAAAGAATGGCCAGTACGAAAACACACTGACTATTTTCACCAGCGACAACGGTGGACAGGTCAACGTCGGCGGCACCAACGGCAACCACCGCGGTGGAAAACAGGACATGTATGAGGGTGGCCTAAAGGTTTCGACCTGCGCCGTATGGCCCGCCAAAATCAAGGCTGGAACGCGCAGCAACCTCGTGGGAATTACGATGGATTTATACACCACCGCCTGTGAAGTAGCGGGCGCAAAGGTACCCAGCTATGTCGAGGGTAAAAGCATCCTCCCAACAATGCTAGGCAAGCTCCAGACTTTCGAGCGCGATCTCATCTTTGTCCGGCGCGAAGGCGGCTTGAAGTACAACGGACAGGATTATCATGCGTTTCGCCGCGGAGATTGGAAACTGATCCACAACACGCCTTTCGACCCTTACGAGTTGTACAATCTTGAAGATGACCCGCTTGAGCAAAACGACTTGGCCAAGTCCAACCGTAAGAAATTCAACGAGTTGGCCACCGCTCTGCGCCTCCACTACCAGCGCGCCGGCAAGACGCCCTGGCAAAAATCAGCAAAGTAACCACGCTTGACCAAGCGCTTGACCGTTGGCAACGGACTGGATTTTTTATGTGGTCCCCGGCAGGATGCTCCCGGTGATCAAGGGATTTTTGACTGCACTGATGTTGGTTGTGTCTACGCACACTCTGTTCGCCGTCAAGCCGAACATTGTGCTGGTCATGGCGGACGACCAGGGCTGGGGGCAGACCGGCTACAACAACCATCCGGTCCTCAAAACACCTCATCTCGATGTGATGGCTGCGAATGGCCTGCGTTTCCAGCGTTTTTATGCCGGAGGCCCGGTGTGCTCCCCAACCCGCGCTACCGTCCTGACCGGGCGCACCCATGACCGGACCGGGGTCTTCGATCATGGCTACGCCTTGCGCCAACAGGAAAAGACGCTTGGCCATGCGATGAAAAGTGCCGGGTACGCCACAGGGCATTTTGGAAAATGGCACCTCAATGGACTGCGCGGCCCCGGTGCGCCGATCTTGAAGAATGACACACATCACCCGGGCGCATTCGGTTTTGACGAGTGGCTGTCTGTGACGAATTTTTTTGATCGCAACCCGATCATGAGTCGTAACGGCCGCATCGAGGAGCACTCCGGGGACTCCTCGGAAATCATTGTCGACGAGGCGCTGAAGTTCATCAAAAAGAAGATCGAGGCAAAGAAACCATTTTTCACCGTTATCTGGTTCGGCACTCCGCATGATCCCTGGACAGCCGATGAGGGAGACAAAAAAACGTTCACCCAACTGAGCACCAAGGCTCAGGAGCATTACGGCGAACTGGTCGCTATGGACCGCAGTATCGGCACGCTGCGGGATGGCCTTCGCAAAATGGGAGTCGCCCGGGACACGCTTGTTTGGTTCACGAGCGATAACGGGGGTCTGCCCCGTTTAGATCCTCCAACGACCGGTGGACTGCGAGGGTTCAAGGGCTCAATGTACGAGGGTGGCCTGCGTGTCCCGGCTATCATCGAATGGCCCGCCGGAATTCAGAAACCACGCATCACTCACTACCCCGCTGGAGCCGTCGATATTTTTCCGACGCTAGCAAAGGTGGCTCGACTCAAAAAAATCACCCGTCTCAAACCACAGGATGGGCAGAGTTTGTTTAAACTGTTTTCGCAGGAGATCGGTCCACGCAAAAAACCGCTTCCGTTTCGAAGTCGCGACCGGGTGGCCATAGTCGATAACGACTACAAAATCATCTCCCTCCCGGATGGCAGCAATACGCATTACGAACTATACAACCTGAAGCTGGATTCGGCTGAACAAGACAACCTAATCAATAAGGCTCCCGCGGTGGCCAAGCGCCTCCGCAAAAAACTCCAGATGATCGACGCTTCCGTAAGCGCTAGCGTGAGCGGGCGGGATTATCCCGTGAAAAAAGTAAACCCACAGCCACCCCGTATTTTCTGGTGGGAGAGCGAGGCGTATCGCCCCTACTTTTCCGAGTGGATCAAGCGACCCGAGTACGGCCCTCGATTGAAGCGTTTTCTCGGTTCACAACAGAAATAGAAACAGCCATGATTCTGCGTGCCTTGCTCATTTTTGTGTTCAACTGCACACTGTTAGGGGGGAAGGAGGCCAAGCCAAACGTGTTGTTTATCGTCATTGATGACATGAACGACAGCATTTCCCTGCTCGATTCCAAGTCGCCCATCAAGACTCCCAACCTCGAGCGCTTGGCCAAGCGTGGCATGCTGTTCACCCGCGCTTATTGTATTTCTGCGGCATGCAATCCCTCGCGTGTGGCCACCCTTACAGGACTGCGGCCCAGTACGACTGGCGTTTATCAAAATAACAGCGACTGGCGGAAGGCACTACCCAAGCGGAGGACCATCATGCAGCAGTTTCAAGCCGCCGGCTATGCCGTGCACGGCGCAGGAAAGATTTTTCACCACAAACTCAACGGTGCATTTCACGATAAGGCATCGTTTGATGATTTCTTACCCATGGCACCGCAGAACATGCCTTCCAAAAAACTCAACAAGGCACCGGAATACGGATCGCGTAACACCGACTGGGGTGTTTGGCCGGACAACGAAAAAGACACGATCGATTTCCGCACGACCGAATACTGCATTCGCAATCTTAAAAACCCTCCCAAGGATAAGCCGTTGTTCCTCGCATGCGGCATCTTTAAGCCGCACTCACCGTTTTTTACGCCCCCCAAGTATCACGAAAACCTGCCACCCATACCGAAACCGAAGCGACTGGAGAACGACTGGGACGATCTCCCTTCCGGGGCAACCGCCCTGATGAAGCGCACCAAGTGGTTCTGGAGCGCCATGAGTGAACTCGATCGAAAGATCCCTGGCTCATACGAGGACTTCTTCAAGGCCTACGCCGCATGCTGCCTCTTTGCCGACGCACAAATCGGTCGACTGCTGGACGCGCTCGACAACAGCCCCATTGCCAAAAACACAGTCGTTGTCCTTTGGTCCGACCACGGTTTTCATCTCGGCGAAAAAGATCACATCGAGAAGTTTGCGCTCTGGGAAAAAACTAATCATGTTCCGTTCATCATCTCTGCACCGGGTGTGACTCGGCCCGGTTCCCGCTGTGAACAACCGGTCGACTTGACCGTGCTCTATCCCACTTTGTTGGAGCTTTGTGGGCTGAAGAACAAAACCAAATGCGACGGACCAAGCGCTGTCCCTCTGCTCCGCGATCCGCACGCGCTGTGGCCCAACCCGGCTATCAGCACTTACGGGAAGGACAACCACACCATCCGAACCAAGCGTTGGCGTTACATTCGCTACGCCGACGGATCGGAGGAGTTGTACAACCACGACTACGACCCTAACGAGTGGACCAATTTGGCCAAGCAACCCTCCATGGTGCCAACCCTCTCAAAACTCCGTGCCCGCATCGCGCTCGGCCAAGCAGCCAACGCAGTCTCAGACCTCCGCCGATAAACCAACTTGGATTCCGTTTTTTAGTGGCAGTGCCATCGCGGTTCGCTACGCTGCAGCGCATGCGAGTTTCTACCCTGTTTTTAATTGCCGCCCTTTTTTATGTCGCCCCGCTTGGCCAAGCGGAGGATACGAAGCGAGAAAAGCTACCTCTCATTTTTGAGGAGGATTTTGAAAAAGGTCACAAACGCTGGGAAGTTACGGATGCCAAGAGCTGGACCCACCGAAAAGTCGATGGCAACCATGTCTTTGGGATCAACCGGCGCAATAGTGACTACAAACCAAAGGTTCGCAGCCCATACCACGTCGCGCTCATCAAGGGGGTTGAAGTAGCCGACTTCGAACTGACATTCGACGTGAAAAGCACGAAGGACACCGGCGGACACCGCGACTGCTGCGTGTTTTTCAACTGGCAGGATGCGGAGCATTTTTACTACTGCCACTTCGGCGCGAACCCCGATCCGCACAGCGGGCAGATCATGATCGTCAAGGATGCCCCCCGAAAAGCCATGACCGACAACAAAAACAAGACGCCGTGGAAAAACGAGACGTGGCACAAGGTCAAAGTCGTTCGCGACTCATCCAAGGGAACGATCGACGTTTACTTTGATGACATGAAAAAACCTCATATGAGAGTCATCGAAAAAACCTATGGCAAAGGTCGCATCGGTATCGGGTCGTTCGACGACATGAACGACTTCGACAACATCAAACTACACGGAAAATAATTCATTCAAAAAATGAAACGCCTGCTTTTCGCACTCGCCGTAGGTTCCCTTGCGATGGTTTCACAGGCCAAAGTCAAGCGACCGAATGTTCTGTTCATCATAGCCGACGACCAGTCTCCGTTCGACTTTAAGTCCTACAACCCGTCCTCACCTCTGATCGCACCGGCGATCGGCAATCTGTCATCGGAGGGCATGACCTTCGATCAGGCTTATCACATGGGCTCGATGTCCGGGGCGGTATGTTCCCCCTCCCGAACCATGATCATGAGCGGGCGTACGCTGTGGCATCTTCCGCCACGTGGTAAAAAACATCTCAAACGTGAGCAAGGCATCACCGGCGGCAAGGACATCCTGAATAATACTCTTCCTGCGGTTTTTAATCGTGCGGGATACGATACCATGCGGACCTGCAAAAAAGGAAACAGCTACGAGAGTGCCAACGCCCAGTTCACTGTCCGCCATGACGCGGGCAAGCGGGGCGGCACGCATGAGACGGGCAGTGGTTGGCACGGCGATCGGGTGATGGAGTATCTCTCCGAGAGGGAAAAGACCAAGGACGAGGATCCCTTCTTTATCTACTTTGGCTTCTCCCATCCACACGATACCCGAGACGGCACGCCCGAACTACTAAAGAAGTATGGGGCAGTGAACCATCGCGACCGTAAGTCCCTGCCGCCAACCAACGCCAAAGCCCCGAAGCTGCCTTTAAACTGGTTGCCCAAGCATCCTTTTCACCACGGCCATCCCGGTTTGCGTGATGAGGTGTCGGTCAGCGGGGTGTGGGAGCGTCGGGACGAGGTGACCATTCGCAACGAGATCGGGCGGCAATTGGCTTGTGGCGAGAATATCGACCATCAGGTTGCCCGGGTGCTCAAGAAATTGGAGGCCATGGGTGAGCTCGAGAACACCTATGTTTTTTATACCGCCGACCACGGGATGGCCATTGGTCGTCACGGATTGCAGGGCAAGCAGAACCTCTATGAACATACCTGGAGAGTTCCGCTATTCGTGAAAGGTCCCGGGATTAAGCCCGGCAGTCGGGCGCCCGGAAATGTTTACCTGCTCGATGTCATGGCCACTTTCTGTGACCTCGCCGGGATCAAGCCGCCGGCCACCTGTGAGGGGATCAGCTTCAAGCCAGTTCTCCTGGGTGAGAAGGAGACGATCCGCGAGGTGCTCTACGGCGCCTACTGCGGCGGCACCAAGCCGGGTATGCGCTCGGTCCGTAAAGGCGACTGGAAGTTGATCAAGTACGACGTCATGGATGGCAGAGTAAGGGAAACCCAGCTTTTCAACCTGAAGGAGAATCCCCACGAGTACATTCAGCAAAACCACGAGCCCCAAGTGATGGCGTTGTCCGGGGCCAAGCCGAAACCCAATCAAATCAACTTGGTTACCGATCCCACTCACGCTGACAAGCTGAAGGAAATGGAGACTTTGCTGTATGCCGAGATGAAGAGACTCAACGATCCTCATCGTCTGTGGAATCAGCCAAAGGACTGAACTTCTCTGGAACAGGATGGCGGGGTAGCATTTCCCAAGAAAAAATGATGAAGCAAGCCATACTGTTATGCATAGTCTTCTTGTGCCAACCGTTGGACGTATTGGCCAAAACCGAAAACGAACGGCCAAATATTGTATTCATTCTATTTGATGACATGGGCTACGGGCAACCACCGTCTTACCGTGCTGATTCCCCTTTTAAAACTCCGAATATAGACCATTTGGCCAAGCAAGGGATGCTCTTCACCGACGCGCACTCGGCGGCCGCCAACTGCACACCGACGCGCTACGGTGTGCTGACCGGCCGATATCCATGCCGAATCGGTCAATTCGGTGTACTGAAGACCTACTCTGCCCCGATCATTCCCAAGAGGCGTCTCACAGTGGCCTCCTTTCTTAAGGGCCGTGGCTACCACACCGCCTGCATCGGCAAGTGGCATCTAGGCATGAAGTGGGTCGATGGAATGCCGGGCACGGAAAAGCAGCTTCCCATTGGCGCCCGGCTCATCGATGGCCCCAACGCGCTCGGCTTTGATTATTTCTATGGCTTTACCCACGCCCGCAACATCGGCTCGATTATTGAACAGGACAGGGTGGTGGCCAACGTGAAGGGGGTCGAGAACCAGCCGCTGATGATCGGCAAAGCCGTCAATTACATCGAGGAGCGTTCCAGGGAGAAGAAGCCGTTTTTCCTCTATTTCCCCATGTGCCCGCCCCACAGTCCGATTGTTCCGGCGGCCGAGTTCGTCGGCAAGAGCGGGATCACTGGCAAGGAAGGCAAATACGCCGACTGGGTCTATCAGGGTGATCACATGCTCGGCCAGATCATGGATGCGCTGAAACGAACCGGTCAGGAAAAGAATACCCTGATGATCGCCACCGGCGACAACGGCGCGGCCAGACGGCCTTATCCTCCATTGAGGGAGGCCAAAAGCAGCATTTACGAAGGCGGTCATCGGGAACCTTTCGTGGCCCGTTGGCCGGGTAAAATTAACGCTGGCTCCGTGAACCACGATGTCATTTGCCTGAACGATCTTTTTGCGACTTGCGCGGACATCCTTGGTGATGATTTACCCCCCGACGCTGCCGAGGACAGCGTGAGTATCTTGCCCGGTTTGCTGGGGGAAACGACCGGGCCAATTCGTGAGGCGACCATACATCAGGCACCTGCTGGCCTGGCGATTCGACAGGGGCCTTGGAAACTCGTCATGTATCGAAATGGCAACCGCGAGCTCTATAACTTGAAGGACGACATCAGTGAAACCAGGGATCGTTCCAAGACCAATAGGGAAGTGGCGGGGCGATTGGAGAAGTTGATGGAAAGCTACATCGACCGCGGTCGCAGCACACCGGGCCCGGTGCAGAAAAATGAATTTGAACTTCCGTTTGGCAACCCTGGGACAAAGAAACGAAACAAGAAAAAAAATCATCCAAAGGGAAAATAAAACCATGAGAATCACGCTGACCATTCTGCTGGCATCATTGCTTGTCCCGAACACAGCGAAAACCGCTGCGTTAACTGGGGATCGACCTAATATTCTGTTTATCATTGCCGATGACCAGTCGCCGTTTGACCTGAAGGTTTACAACCCAAGGTCGGCGCTCCAAACGCCGAACATCGACCGTCTTGCGGCCCAGGGCATGGTGATCGACGGCGCGTACCAGATGGGCTCGTGGGTGGGAGGTGTATGCACTGCCTCGCGCCACATGATCATGAGCGGCCGCACCGTGTGGCACATCCCGGATAAGCCTGGTCGAATGATGAACCCTCACGTGAACAACCCCATCCACGTGCCGCCGGGCTTGGCCAAGTTCACCCTGCCCGCCGTGTTCAACCGCGCCGGCTACGACACCATGCGCACCTGTAAAAATGGCAACAGCTATGCGGACGCCAACGAACTATTTCAAGTGCGACGAGATGGAACCCGGCGCGGAGCTTCGGATGAAAGGGGAAGCGCCTGGCACGCCGATCAAGTCCTGGACTATCTGAATGAACGCGAATCAGCTAAGGATACAGATCCCTTCCTGATTTATTTCGGCTTTTCCCATCCGCATGATGTGCGTGATGGCAAACCAGAGCTGCTGGCAAAGTACGGTGCAGTGAATCATGAAGATAAAACGACGCTGCCATCGGCAAATCCCAAACAACCTGCCTTGCCCGTCAATTATTTGCCCAAGCATCCCTTTGACCACGGTCACACCACCGTGCGTGATGAAGTAGGGGTGAAGGGCGTTTGGGAGCGGCGTGATGAACGGACCATTCGCAACGAGATCGGTCGCCAGTTTGCCTGTAGTGAGAATATTGATATCCAGATCGGGCGGGTGCTCAAGAAACTCGAGGTGATGGGCGAACTGGACAACACATACATCTTTTACACCGCCGATCACGGCATGGCCATCGGTCGTCACGGTCTGCAGGGCAAGCAGAATATGTACGATCATACCTGGCGCATACCATTTATTGCGAAGGGGCCGGGCATCAAGGCCGGCTCGCGGGCGAAGGGAAACATTTATCTACTTGATGTGCTGGGCTCGATTTGTGATTTGGCAGATATTCCAGCTCCAGCTACCTCGGAAGGCATCAGCTTCAAGCGAGTGCTTCTGGATAAAAAGGAAACGGTGCGTGATACTCTTTACGGGGTGTACTGTGGCGGCGGACGGCCGGGGACGCGCTGTGTCAAACAGGGCGACTGGAAATTGACGAAGTATCAAGTGGAGAAGACTGGAGTCCAGCACACACAGCTTTTCAACTTAAAGGAAAACCCCCACGAGTTTATCAAGGAACATCACGATCCCAAGGTGGTTGCGTTGACCGGGATCAAGCCAACCCAGAATCAGCTGAATCTTGCGGACAATCCAAAGTACGCCGTAAAGCTTAAGGAAATGGAGGCCTTGCTTCTAACCGAGATGCGCCGCCTCGACGATCCGTACCGTCTGTGGAACCAGCCGGGTGACGGACTTGAGACTCCGAAAATCAAGGAGAGAGCAGGCAAGGAGAAGCGGCTGAAAAATAGTCGATGAAACCGACTCCAAATACGTGGCCAAAAACAGGAAGATGGAGGTGTTGCTGCGCAAGGAGATGCAGCGGCTGGACGATCCGTACCGGTTGTGGGATCAGTCCAATTGACAAACAGCAACATGAAATGCCTCATGCCGTTCAACAGTTGACTGCGTGTTGTTTCCAAACGGTACACCGGTTTCTAAGCGCGCTGGTTTTTCTGCTGGCGACGTTCATCGCACAGGGGGCGACTGTTTCCGTCGGCGTGTCTAAGGTGGACGTGACGCCGACGCATTCGGTGTTGCTGGCCGGTTACGGGGGGCGAACGACCGAGCACGAGGGTGTCGACACGCCGCTCTGGGTGCGGTCGATGGTGATCGGCCAAACCAAGCCGGCGGTAATCGTCGTGCTCGACAACTGCGGCGTGACTCAGGCGATTACGGATCGCTTGGCCAAGCGCTTGGCCAAGCGCGGCGTGGCGGCCGATCGGCTCGTCGTCGCGACCACGCACACGCACAACGCCCCGACGTTGGTCGGTTACGCGCCGATCGTTTGGAAAGGCCGCACGACCCCGGAGCAGGATCAACGGGTTGAGGCGTACACGCAGTTTGCCGTCGACAAAATGGAGCGCGCCGTCGCCGAGGCCCTGGCTCGCCGCAAGCCGATGACGCTTGAGTGGGCGCAGGGCCGCGCAACGTTTGGCGGCAACCGGCGGGTTATCAACGGCGGAAACTGGGCCGGGTTTGGGCATCAACGGAACGCCCCGGTCGACCACAGCCTCCCGGTGCTGGCGGCACGCGATGCGAACGGCGCGGTGCGCGCGGTCTGGGCGAATTACGCCTGCCACTGCACGACGGTGGGCGGGCGCAACCGCATCAGCGG